>JBAUHR010000598.1:0-2686 GCA_049680385.1 Rubripirellula sp.
CTGTGATGAAGCACTGCGTCCAGCACACTTTGCGGGGTGACATCCTGCGCCTCGATAAAACTGTCTGCCGCGATTCGCATGCGGGACGAAATTTTCTTGCTGATCGGTAGACCGGAGGGCGTGTCGGGGCTTGCCTGCACCAAAACTGCAGACTTGGAATCAAGGAGATTCTTGGGAACCTCTTGCATGGTTTGCATGAGCGCGATTCCCAAACTTGGTAAAACCCCAATTGTGGCCACATCGATCAACTCACGATCGCGCGGGTTGCAAGTCATCGCCGCCCACGGCAGCGAATAGAGCTCGCCGCAAGGAATGATTAGCAGTCCAAGGGGCTCTTTGGTACTGCCATATGCGTCCAGTGAGGGCATCAACCCGCTCGCTAGTTTCGATAGCTGGACGCGGTACGCGTCGGCACGGGGAGTCGAGCAATCGTACGCAGGAACGCCATCATGGCCCTGGCTTGCCGCCCCAAGCAAATCAGCTAATCGTTTCACTTCTTGGTTGATTGACCGGGCACTCTTGTCGAGCAGTTTTGCTACAACATGCCCTTCGTAGACAAGGAATCTCCACATTGCCGAATCACGGCCCAAACGAAGACTTGGCCATGGCTCACCCGCTTTGACAAAACACAATCTTGGCGGCTGGGAGGGATCGTGTTCCGTTTCAAAAGTCAGCACAATAGACTGATTCGGCAGAGCTTGAAACGTATCTGGAGTAAGCCAATTGATTGTCGCCGATGTTGCCAATTCAGGGGCGTTGTCCCGCATTAGCTGAATCAAATCTGCCAACGATGCTTGCCTGTCCGCTGAATCGAAGTCGTCGCTTGCGGCGCTTAGTTCCTGGAAAAGTCGATTTTTTATCTGACGCGTTGCTTCATCGTCGCTATCGCGAACACAAAGTGAACTGTGATGCAAACCCAACCGGTCAACCATCCATCGCGACCGAGCCATCTGAAACAGGCACAGCCCCGCGGCGGCATCTGACTTGGTGCGCCAAGCCGCGATGGAAGACAGGATCGGCTGCAGGAAGCCAGCAAGTGTTCGACGAACAATCGGATCATCGACCGTCTCGACTCGAATAAGCAATTCTCGTGCACAAGTCATGATCGGGTGATACCAATTTGCCGATTCCTGATCCTCATTGAAGGAGACCACAACTTGACGCAAGGATTCCAAAACCATGAAGACTGCCCCTGGATTGCTAGACCAGAGTTCAGGCAAGTTGGTGCGTACCACGAATTGCAACAACCGTTCTTTTGCCAACTGATCTGCCTGCTGCCATTGCGGGCTCTCCGGTCCAAAGAGTCGCAGGGCACGTATTTCTAACAACCAACATGGCAACAACCGCTGGACATCGAATTGGCTGGCAATGCGGTCTCTTGTTTCGACCGCGATTGTCCACTCTCTGCACACTTCTTGATCCAGTATTTTGTGAACTGCGGCAAGAAGCTGCGCATGACCTCGGTGTTGATGCCACGCTCGGATAACCTGCAGCAACACACGCTGCTCGGCAATTTCACCAGAACTGAAATTTGCCTGCCGCTCGCCATATCGATGCTCCTTGCAAAACCAATAGTGCAGCCAACGCTCCGTGTGAAGAAAGAATCGCTGCACGTTCGCTGTATCTAGCTCATCACGCTCGAGATAGAAAAAGGCGGCCAAGACGTTCGGAATGGCTTGATAGGGATCATCAATTCTCAGGTACATCTGCGTGCTGTTTTTCCATCGCCGACGAAAAACCGAATCTTCATTATCTAGCGAATTGTTCGCCGCTATTCTCGTCGCTATCCGCTCGGCTTGTGCCAATTCGTCCAATGTCGGCACGTCGTCGCAATCCAAGACTCTTGCGTAAAACTTCCGTTCGCTCTCCTCTAAAGCATCAACGTAGCCGCTCAATCCATCACCAAGAAAAAGGAGTAGCCCCTCAACTTTCCTCGTCAACGTGGCAAAATGGGAGAGACGTGTCTTGCAACTCTCATTGGCATCCGCGCCATTGGCAGCGAGAAGTGCACGATTAGCGAGATTCATTCGCCCGAGTGAGAACGCACGGCTAATGACCGTTTCGTTGGAGAGCGATTGGGTTTCAAATCCGAGTTCAAGAACTTGAGATAATGCAAAATTCAGTTTGGTTGGAACCGGTGAGGGCCAATGCCTCACGTTCTGATAGAGAATGGTTTCCACAAAGGAGTTGGCAGATGGATCTGATACAAGTGGATCGTCACCAAATTGCTCGGCGAGATTCCAAAACAGGTCAACAGTAAGAGAGTATTCGGCCCATGAATCAAGGGCCGCCTGCCAGAGCGTCCGGAGATCGAGGACGGCGAGCTTGCTTTTCTGACTTCTTAGCGTCGGCCAAAGAAACTCATCGAGCGTCTCGAGCAAATGCCGATCGTTCTTGTCGTGCCTTGAAAGGAATCGTGCAAGTTCCCCGGCGACGGATCTGCGCCAGGAATCGATTTCAAACGCGTGGGCAGCAGGGTCGATATCATATTCGGACCATGCCGATTCAAGCACTTCACTTGGTAGATCATCGAATTCAAAGTCAATGTCGTCGTGAGGAAACTTCAAGAACCGAACGACGGAATCAAACGCGATAGCAAGTGACGGAAACGCGACTCGCGCGGCCGCATTCAACGCTGCAATCAACGCCGCTCGACAATCGCCACTCAGTGGCACCGCATCAAAGT
>JBAUHR010000599.1:0-11187 GCA_049680385.1 Rubripirellula sp.
CGATAGAAGACTTCACAGCAGCCAAACCACTCGTAGATCAGACTTGCAAGTTGCTGCAAGACCCGAGTAGCGGAACTCGTCAAGAGTTTCGTTCGGCAGGCGGACCGAAAGTCTTAACGACTTCCGCTACGTTGCTCGACAACGAGGAAATGAACCTGGAGCTGCCATCGGGTGCCGCAGCGATTCGTGAGTTGTCGCTAAAGCTGGACAGCTATAAAGTCCCGAACGTGACGCGGCATGTCGTTTTGAAGTTGAGCTTTGACGATAAGGAAACCGTTTGGTGTCCGATCGGAGACTTCTTCGGCGGCGGCATCGGCTTGAATCCTTTTCAGGGTTGGTACCGGACGGTGGATGCCGATGGAACGATGACGTGTCGATGGGTAATGCCGTACCAAAACAAAGCGAAGATCTCTGTTGTGAACTTGGGTGACGTGCCAGTCGACGTTGACTTGTCGGCAACGATCGGCGATTGGAAATGGGATTCTTCCAGCATGTACTTTCACGCTGGCTGGCGAGGCCAATATCCTGTTCCAACGAGGCCGTATTCCGATTGGAATTATGTCACGTTAAAAGGCCGCGGCGTGTACGTCGGCGATACGCTCACCATCATGAATCCAGTGGAAAGATGGTGGGGTGAAGGTGACGAAAAGATTTTTGTCGACGGCGAATCATTTCCTTCGATCTTCGGCACTGGCACGGAAGACTACTACGCTTACTCGTGGGGCGGTCGCAGCACCGACTTTTACGAACACCCTTTTCACGCTCAACCGTTTAGCCATCAGTACAACAAGTTGAATCGAAAGACCGGTAATGAGAAAAACACTCAGGGCTACAGCACTGAAACTCGCACTCGAGCGCTCGATACGATGCCGTTCGAAAAGTCTCTGCAACTCGACATGGAAGTGTGGTCCTGGACAGATTGCGACATGGGCTACGGCGTGGGGACGTACTGGTACGGTTTCGCCGATACGACCTCAAACCGCAAACCCGATCCGGTCGAGGTGTTGAATGTGCCACCACTTCCGGACATGAGTGCAGCGGAGCCTGCCGCGAAGGCCGCACCAGAGGCAATGTCCAAAACGGCCGATCTGGACGGAGCCGTCGAGTGCGAAGAAATGGACGTTATTTCAAAAACAGGAAAGGTCGTACTGAAGCCACAGAATCTAAGGAAGCTGAAACTAAAGGGCTCTTGGAATCTAAACACTCACGTGCTGTTCAAGGATGCCCAGGTCGGTGATGTCGTGGAGCTGCGGATTCCGGCGTCGAGTTCTGCCACGCAGAAACTGGTGCTATACGCTACCCAGAGTTATGATTTCGGCATTTTGCGTTTGTCGGTCAATGGCAAGCCGGTCGCAGCCGATGTGGATCTCTATGCTGCCAAGCCCGTTCCGTCGGCGGCGATTGACCTGGGTGCCTCTGAACCGGTGAATAAGGCCTACGTGTTGCGTGTGGAATTGGTCGGCAAAAATGCCAATAGCAAAGGCGCATTCTTCGGTCTCGATTGTGTGACGTTGACTTTGGCTCAATAGAGGAAACATAACGACAATGAAAACGATGTACCTGTTTCTGCTTTCTGTGCTCGTATGCGCCAGCGACAACTTCGTCCATGCTCAAGACTGGCCTCAAGCCGCAGGGCCGCATGGTGACTGGTCGACGCAAACCGAGGCAGATGTCCCCAGAACGTTCAACGTCGCTACCGGCGAAAATGTTCTGTGGACGAAGCAACTGGACGAGAGTGGACAAAGCGGAATCGTCGTTTGGGAGGACCGCTTGTTCCTGACGATATTGAAGCCCTGCGAGTCAGAGTCTGAGGATCCGAAAGACAACAAGACCTCAACTATCCGAGCCCTTTGCCTGGACGCTGCCAACGGAGAGACCATTTGGGAGTATGAAATCGACAGTGCCGTTGAGACGGGCTATATGGGTGGCTTCAGCGACCTGACATCGCCTACGCCGATTGCCGATGGTGAGTTTGTTTGGTTCACCAATGCGGGCGGAAAGCTGGTCTGCTTGGACTGGCAGGGCCAGCTTGTCTGGGAGCGCAGTTGGCGTTCGGAGAACGAGATTCTCAAGCCCGAGAAAGACTTCCCTTTCAACAAACAGTTCGAGCCCTTCGTCGTCGGGGACACCCTCGTTCACGCTGAACCTTACGATTTGCAAGATGGCAAAAGGGAGAACGGCTGGCACTACTTGTACGGTTTGGACAAGAAGACCGGAAAGGAAAAGTGGATCTCCGAACACGCGCTGACGCAATACAACACGCCAGGATATTCACTCGGCGCACTCGGAAAGTCGACGGTCATGATTGGGCGCGGTGGCTACCACGCGGTGCCGGAATCACCGAGCGGTTTGTCGATGATCGATCTGGAGAACGGTAAGCCCATTTGGCAAACGGTGCTCGATGGAAAGGGCGATACAGCACTGAGCAACGCCTGCTTCAACAAAGACTTTGCCGTGTGGATATCGGAGGACGACAACCGACTGACAGTGCTAGACTCCTCAAACGGTGAAGTTCGCAAAGCAATCGACTTGCGCGCCAACGTCGACTTGCGAGTTTACGATAACATCCTCGGGCGATATGTCCTACGGGAAAACTTTGACCTGACCGAATTGCCGAAGTCAAATATCTTTCCAGCTTGGTACACGAATACCATCGTCGGAGAGCACCTGTACTTTATGTGTTTCAACGACGACCTGAAGCAGCCGCTGATGAGGCGTTGGCGGGATCTGCTGCCAGTGCATTGTTTCGCTCGAGTAAACCTCGTCACGAGCAAAGTAGAAATTTTGGAAGTGCCTGTGCACTTCAATGATCGTGGAGACTATCTGTGGAAGGAAGAGCTGAAAACAACTGGCTTGAATGCGAAAGGGCTGGATCTTATTTCGGACGTACGATCCAAGCGAGATGGCTGGTGGTGGTGCTTTAACGGGAACCCGATCAAGGTGAACGACACGCTCTTTTTCACCACGATGATTGGCAATTGTTACGCGCTGGATTGCGAAACCAAACATTTCGATGAGAGTGCCTTTGTCGCACTCAACCCCTTGGGGCCGCGCGGCGAAACCTGGTCAATGAATAGCCCGGCCTTTGCAGGCGGCAAACTGTACCATCGCACTGCCAAAGAACTAATCTGTATCGGCAAACCGTGATTAGAGCATTTTGCAGAATGATGTACGCTGCGCGTTTCGTGACTGGGGCTTCCAGTCACAGCGTTCGTCTAGACTGCGGCTGGAAGCCCCAGCCACGTTAAAACCAAAATGCTCTAGCCAACAGGAATTTAAAGCTTTGAACAGGAACCCAATGCGAATCGTTGACCTGTCGCTATTGCTCGCGTTCGCCTTAGGCTCCACGGCGTTCGGTGATTTTGTCCATCCTGGAATCGCGCACAGTCGCGAAAGCATTTCTTTCGTCAAGGAAAAGATCGCCGCTGGGGAACAACCATGGACTGCCGCCTGGGAAGGACTCAGGAATTCTCGATACGCGTCGCTGGATTGGCAGCCAAAACCATTCGCAAGCGTGCAGCGAGGCCCGTACAACGATCCCAATATCGGTTCCTCGGAATTCAGCGACGACGCGCGGGCTGCGTACTATCACGCGCTTTGCTGGGCACTTTCGGGTAACGAAGCTCATGCGACTAAGGCTGCGGAAATCATCAACGCTTGGTCCGGAACCCTTCAGTCGATCAGCAACCATGATGCGCGGTTGCTGATCGGTATGAGTGGCTATCATTTCTGTGTCGCGGCAGAATTGTTGAAACATACCGGCAGCGATTGGCCGGCCGACGAACAGTCGAGGTTTGAGACAATGATTAGAGGAATCTGGTACCCGGTGATCAAAGATTTCTACCCGACCGCGAACGGCAACTGGGATGCATCCATGCTACAAGCCATGATTGCAATGGCCGTTTTCCTTGACGACCAGGAGATGTTCGATCGGGCGAAGGAGTACTATCTGCATGGTCAAGGAAATGGATCTATCGGAAATTACTTTCTGGAATCCGGCCAATGCCAGGAATCCGGTCGCGATCAAGCACATACTCAGATGGGTCTGGAGTTCCTAGCGAACACCTGCGAGACGGCATGGATACAGGGCGTCGACCTTTACGGGGCTCTGGACAACCGTCTTTTAAGAGGGTTCGAGTACACCGCAAAGTACAATCTGGGATTCGACGTTCCCTATGTGCCCTACGAAAGTGTAGAAGGCCGTTACCACTACAAAAGTATCTCCGATAACAGTCGCGGCCGGCTTCGTCCGATGTACGAACGCGTCGCCAATCACTACCAGAACCGCAAAGGGTTGGTAGCAACCTATACCGAACGCGCCGCTCTCAAGCTCCGTGAGAATCAGGCGGAAAATCGTGACGACCAGGACCGACGTGATCGCGGACGACGTCGCGACGGGCGAAGACGCCGTGGCCGGTCGACCTGGTCTCACCTAGACACGTTGATGTACGCCGCGCCACATACCAAACCCGATTGACAAGTTTTGGTTGCAATGTTTTCGCAATGAAACTTCTATTATGGCTCCCGTAAAAATGGGGCAAGGGGAGTCAAAATGACTTGTGCGGGAATCAAAGTCGCCTATCGTTCCCGCGAAAGTTCGTAAGTACGCTGCTTTCGCGGATAGGCTGTGAATTTTTGTTTTCGAATAGTAGGACGGATCTCCGAGCCGTCATTAAGGCTGAACTACGGCTCGGAGAGCCGTGCTACTTTGCATGCGCTTTTAGAGCTAACGCGACGGCGTTGCCGAAAGGGAGAGTAAAATCACACTTTGTAAATTTGCATTTCAAAAACCACGCAACTTCTGTTTAAAGAACCAGCAAACTGTGACCAGATCGACATGCTATTTCCCAGTAATCGCTTTATTTGCGGCGCTGGTTTTGCGTCCCAGCGACGCCGCGGATTCGCTTCCAACACTCCAAGACGGAAACTCACCACAGACCTTGGATGAAGCGTGGTCGGGCTATAACCCGACCGTTGAACCGATCGAGGCCGAAGTCTGCAAGCAGTGGCAAGAGGACGGCACGGTTCTCCGCGCGGTCCGCTACTGCATCGGTACTTTCAAAGGCCAGAAATCATGGATGGGGGCGCTCTACGGTTTTCCCAGTAACGGAACCGGTCTCCCTGCTCTCGTGCAGATTCATGGTGGCGGAGGACGGGCCAGCAAATCGGCTTGCATCGCCAACGCTCGTCGAGGCTACGCGACGATCTCGTTGAACTGGCGCGCCGACGATCGGTACTTGAAAGAAAACGATCTTCCGAAATCCGCACAAACCGATTGGGGTGCCGTGGAAGGCCGTCAGGTAGCCGAATCAAGGGGCATCGAGCCGAACAACGACAAACGCTACGACCCGGTTCCCTCTGCACGTAACGGCGGCTACTTCTTGCGAACTTTAGCGGCCCGCCGTGCACTCACTTTTCTGCAGCAGCAACCCGAAGTAGACGGTGATCGATTAGGCGTCGACGGCCACTCAATGGGCGGAGTGATCACGCTTGAAACGGCTGCGATGGATTCCCGCGTCAAAGCAGCGGCTCCGTCCTGTGCACCGCCGATCGATTTGGAAGACACCTTGAACGCGAGAACGTATGCGGCTTCCGCGTACGTGTCCAAGATCGATTGTCCGATGTTGTTCATGAGTCCGTCCAACGACTTTCATGGGCACGTGGAAGACATGGAATGGATCATGGACCGAATGCCAAATCAGAATTTCCGCATCGCGCGTTCGGAACACTTCAACCACAAACACAATGACAGTTGTCTGGCCGCGAAAGAATTGTGGTTTGATACCCACCTGAAAAACAATTACCAGTATCCAGCCCGCCCAGAAATCACTGCGGACCTGAAAACCGACGATGGTCGCCCCCGCGTGCGTGTCACGCCAGAGTTGTCGCAGCCGATCGACCATGTCGACGTCTACTTCACGCGGGATGCGGCCCACTCCAGTTACAACGGTTCGAAGTCGCGTTTTTGGCAGTACGCAAAACCCGACAGCAGCGGCGGCGAGTACGTCGCGGCGATCGATCTTTTCGATTTGAGTGATCCGCTGTGGGTGTTTGCGAATGTCCACTACAAGTTGGGCGACCACAACCTGACGAAACCATCGAGTACGATGACGTCGACAACACGAATGTTGATGATTGACGCAAAGCAATTGCAGACAGCTGGCGTAAAAGCGGATGGTAAGACAACCTCGGTGATCGAAGACTTCGATGACGACTGGCAGAAAGAGTGGTACGTCTCTGGATCTGCTTATCATTCGTTTCGGTTGAATGATCGACGCGTCCCGATTCCAAAGCACGGCAAACTGGAACTGACGGTTGCAGGCGACAAAGCCGCTGCGAGAGTGTCGGTCGCCGACTATGCGATGGGCGAATACTCGGCGACAGTCAATATGGCGAACAGGAATGCCGACGATGGAGTCGTGTCCATTTACCCTTTCGATCTGAAGCATACTAAGAACGGCAGTGCGCTGATGAGCTGGACGGACCTGCCGCAGTCGCGTCTCACCTTGCCGTTCTCACGCGGAAAGTTGCCAAACTACAAGAGCCTTGTTTGGCAGACGGTTCCGGTCGCCGAGTTTTTGGCCGCCCGCCCTTTCCAGCTTGGCGACGCCCCTAAAGAAAACGGCAAAACAAAACTCTTGCTGGAGCAGGCCGACAAGGTCGTCGGGCGGTTCGACACCGACCCTAAGACGCTGAAGGTGAACGAAGACATCATCAAGACGACTTACGAGCAAGGCCTGCACGTTCACTCACCCAGTGAAGTGACTTACTTTCTGAAAGGAGCTTTTTCGACGTTCGAGTCCACGCTTGTCCCGTGCTATCAGGCTTCGGTAACCTTTGAAGTACACGGTGATGGCAAATTGTTGTTTGAATCGAAAAATATTGGCGGCAAGAGCCAGCCCGTCAATGTGCGAGTCGACGTGGCCGGCATTCAGAAGTTGAAACTGATCGTCACCGAAGGCGGAAACGGCTGGGGTGGCGACTGGGTACTGTGGGCCAATCCATTTCTTACACCAAGGCCGTAGAGCCATCCAACCGCATCGCTGCGGAAACGCAACAATGTTCAAAGGCGAACGAGAACAAAGATCAATGACAAACGCAATCACGAAACTGCTGACCTTGCTGATCGTAGTCAGCAGCGTCGCCGGCATTGCGCATGCCGACCAGAAACCCAACATCATTTTGCTGTTGGCAGATGATCTTGGTTACGGAGACCTGTCTTGTTTTGGCAGCCCGGCCGTCAAAACACCCAACCTGGATCGGCTTGCGAGCGACGGGGCGCAGTTCACGCGGTTCTACGCCGGGTCGGCTGTCTGTTCGCCAACGCGTGCGTCTGTGCTGACCGGACGATACCCGCTGCGATTCGGAATCACCAAGCATTTCAACGATCGGAACATGTGGCTGCCCGAATCGGCGACGACCGTTGCCGAACTTCTGCAGGGCGCCGGCTACAGCACCGCGCACGTGGGCAAGTGGCACTTGGGTGGCCTGCATGTCGACGCTGACGGCAAGCGAATGAACAATCAACCCGGCCCACGTCAGCACGGATTTGATTTTTATCAAACGCAAATCGAACAACAGCCGATTCGCGGACGCATGGGTCGCGAGCGAACGCTTTTTCGCCAGGGCGGCACCGTGCTGCTTCGCAACGACCAGAAAATAGCGAACGACGACCCGTACTTTCCCAAACACCTTACCGATGCCAATGGCGACTTTGCGGTCGAATTGATCGAGAAACTGTCTGCGGATCAAAACCCATTCTTTATCAACATGTGGTGGCTCGTGCCGCACAAACCGTACGAGCCGGCGCCCGAACCGCATTGGACGGCTACCTCAGCGGACGGCATCAGCGACGATCAGCATCGCTTTCGTTCAATGGTCGGGCACATGGACGCCAAAGTCGGCCAAATTCTTGGCAAGCTTGATGAACTGAAGATCGCGGACAACACGCTGGTGCTGTTCACCAGTGATAACGGCGCCGCCTACGAAGGGTTCATCGGCGATTTGAAAGGCGGCAAGACCGACTTGCATGACGGAGGTATCCGCGTGCCGATGATCGTACGCTGGCCGGCAGCGATCCCAGCGGGTCAAAAATCCGACGCGTTCGGACACACCAACGATCTGTTGCCGACGTTTTGCGAAGCCGCCGGCATCAAACTACCAAGCGAATTGCCGCTCGACGGACTGAGCCTGTTGCCCCACATGAAAGGCGAGAATGCATCGACGACAGAAGCGAGGGGAACCGTATTCTGGCAACTCAATTTGTACAAAGGCCTTCAGCGACACTACCCAAAACCCAAGCCGTATGCGACCGAAGTCGTCATGCGAGGCAAATGGAAACTGCTCGCTCTCAAAGGCCAGCCCGTGGAGTTGTTCGACATCGAATCCGACCCGAACGAACGGCGAAACGTTATCGAGGACCATCCCGATCTGGTCGCTTCGCTAACCACAGAGCTGAAGAAATGGCTCAGCGCCCCACGAGCTACAATGAGCAAATGACGACCGGGAAATCGTTTGCGTCGAAAATCCACTACCGCTCCCCTTTCACAACACCTCTATGAAAATCACGTTACTCGCTCACGTTCTTGGCGTGTTCTTGCTGACCACTTGTACGACCTTTGCAGCGGAGCAGGCCCAAGGCGCAGAGCAGGCTGCTGGCAAGCCAAACATTGTGTTCATCTTTGCTGACGACTGGGGTTGGGGAGATCTCGGCTGTCACGGGCATCCCTACCTGAAGACACCGAACCTGGACCGACTCGCCAAGGAGGGAACCGACTTCATGCGGTTCACGGTGGCAAGTGGCGTGTGTTCCCCAAGTCGTACGGCGGTGATGACAGGCCATTTCCCCTCGCGTTACAGCATCGACGGGCACTTCGCGACTCCAAGAAGTAATGCGAATCGCGGCATGCCCGACTGGCTCGATCCGAAAACGCCGACACTACCGAAGATGCTGCAGTCGGCTGGCTACGCGACGGCGCACTTTGGCAAGTGGCATCTGGCTAACAACATGATTCCCGACTCGCCGCGACCGGAGGACTATGGCTACGACGAGTGCGGCGCGTTCAACTGTTCTGGCACGCAGATGCCGGTACACGAAGACGCCAACCGCGCGATCAATTTCATCGAGCGAAACGCCGCGACGAAGAATCCATTCTTTATCAATCTGTGGCTGCACGAACCGCACACGCCATTCCATTCGCTGCCCGAATACCGCAAGCGTTTTCCGGACTTGGGCGATTCTGAAAATGTGTATGCGGCGGTTCTATCGCACGCTGACGACCGAGTCGGCGAAGTGCTCGGAGCACTGGACCGATTGCAGTTGGCAGACAACACGCTGGTAATTTTCAGTTCGGACAATGGCCCCGCCGGCAGCGGCAGACCGCGGCCACTTAAAGAAATGTACGATTCGGCTACTGGCGCCGGATTCGGCCACGGTGCGTGCGTCGGGACAACAGGCGGCCGAAACGGACGCAAGAAATCCATCCTTCAGGGTGGCATTGGCGTGCCATTCATTGCCCGCTGGCCAGGACAAATCAAAGCCGATGCGATCGATGACGTTTCATGGATTTCCGCTGTCGATTTGCTGCCAACCTTTTGTGAAGTTGCCGGCGCTGCGATGCCCGCGGGATACGTACCCGACGGAAAGAGTCAACTGGCGACCTTGCGAGGAACCAAACTGACATCGCGCGACAAGCCGTTGTTTTGGAAGGGGCTGCCGAGTCCCAAAGGCCCAGTCTATTCGGTGTTGGATGGGCAGTATCGCCTGTTAGCTAGCACTAAACTTGACGTACTGGAGCTCTTTGACGTTAACAGTGACCCGCTGGAAAAAAACAACTTGGCTTCATCCCATTCCGAGGTCGCCGACGGGCTATTGAAGAAACTTCAAGCTTGGCACGCAACGCTTCCACAGAGCCCCAGCTCGGACGCATTTTCGAAGTACCGAGCAAAGGACGCGGGACCGCTTCCGCCAGAAGTCAAACCAGCTTTTCAGTTCAACCCGTCTCGATAACTCTCGGCGGCGTTTGAGCTGCTCTACAAATTGCCAAATCAAAAGCAAAATGAATCACGTCCATATAATGCCAATCAGTTGCCGGTTGTGTTTCGTATTCGTCAGCTTGGTGAGTGTCGTTTCCTGTTCTCATCGGTCGATTGCAACGGCACAAGACAGCTCGACACTGGGACTCACGCCGCGATCTGATGCGGTCGTGCTGTTCGACGGATCAAACTTCGATGCCTGGAAGCCGTTTTCGTTCCAGGCGATCAATCCGAAGGACGATCAAAAAGAGATTCAGTGGAAGCTGGTAGACGGAAACGCGATGCAGATCGCTTTTGAATTTGAGGGCAAGAAACGGAAACAGTTCATTTGCACAAAAGAAAAGTTCGGGGACTACCTCCTTCATCTCGAGTTTCAGTTGCCTCAGGACGGCGGCAAAGGCAATAGCGGAGTCTTCTTTGGGCCGTTGTACGAATTGCAACTCCACAATCCACCTGAAAAGGACCGTGTCAGTCTGACTGACTGTGGCGCGATTTATCAACTCCGCGCTCCCAACGTGAACGCAGGACTGGCGCCAGGCGAGTGGCAGACAATCGATTTGGATTATCAAGCCGCACGCATCAATGCGGCAGGCTATGCCAACGAGGGCGACGCTGCCCGTGTCACGGTGTGGCTCAATGGCAAGCTGATCCACGACGACGTGAAACTTTCGCTACGACGGAATAAGTACGCCGCATATCCAGAGGAACGGCTTTCGCCCATCGTTCTGCAAGAGCATGGCTCGCCGGTAAAGTTCCGGAACATCTTGCTGATTGAGAAGTCCGACGACACAGAGAAGAAGCCAGCCAAGTAGCCCAGCCAAGTAGCCCAGCCATGTAGCCCAGCGAAGCATCACCGCGCAGCGGACTTTTTTTAGACCTGATACGAATCGAAGATTGCAGACAGGGAATCACAAACGAATAAAAACTCAATTTCACTTGCCATTGCGGTCATGATTTACCCTGCCAGCATCGACTAGATCCTTTGGGCGAATCTGGTCGGCGTGGTACCATGAACTGCCCCGCCACGCCACTGCGCCCTCCCCCAGCGACAATGCTCCTACCTCGATTCACCACTACACATTTTGCCAGTCTCTGGGCACGATTCCGGCGTCTTTGTGGCATTGTTCTCTTGACGCTGGGCTTTGCTGCGCC
>JBAUHR010000600.1:0-27585 GCA_049680385.1 Rubripirellula sp.
CGCCAAGCTTTATCCGAATGACCAAGCGACGGGATTCAAGGAAGGCGAACTGCGTGGTTGGTTTTGGGTCGAGTTGCCCAACGGTTAGAATCCGTGCTGCGGAAATATCCGAACAAACAACAACCCAGAAGAAGACTATGAATTTGAAAACGACTCTGATACTTGCTGCCTTTGCCGTTTGTCTATTCGGCGATTCGCCGATCGCTTCGGCTCAGTTCGGTGGCTTGTTCGGTGGACCCGAGATTGAAACTGTCGAGACCGGTGAGCTGCACAAGATGTTGGAAGCACAATCACAAGCAGAGCTAAAAGCGAAAGAGGCATCGGCGGAAATTCCACAGGCCAGCTTTGTCGTCGTTGATGTGCGTAGTGACGCAGAACAAAAAGTGTCAGTGATTCCTGGTGCGATCACGAAGACGCAGTACGAAAAGAACAGCAGCCTGTATGTCGATCGTTTGGTGATCCCCTACTGCACCGTCGGCGGTCGTAGCGGAGCCTACGCAAAGCAGTTGGCTGGCAAAGGTGTAAAAGTGAAGAATTACAAGGGTAGTATCTTGAAGTGGATCGATGCCGGTCATCCGCTGGTCACGCTCGACGGTAAACCTACGAACCGCGTTCACACTTACAGTGATCGCTATCGCATTCCGGCGAAATATGAACAAGTGACGAAGTAAACGTACTCGTCCTGATGAGTGTTTACACCGTTCGACAAGATCGGTAGCGAAAGTCGTAAGGACTTTTGGTCTGTCTCGAACCAGCAGTCCGAAACGCTAGACGTTTCGCCGGTTTAGTATCAATTGCGGGAAGGTTTGTGCTGGTGTTCAGAACATTGACAAAGTTTTTCGTCTTCGTCGGGTTGGTCGCGGCTGCCGTTTACTGGTTTCGGTTTGCACCGGTAGCGGTGAACTCGCACGAGGTGACCAAGGGCGATCTCGTATCCGAGGCGATGGGGACGGGGACTTTGGAAGCTCGCGTATCGGCGACGATTTCGCCGAAGATTTCAGGGCGAATCGAAACCTTGAAGGCGGATCAGGGCGATTTCGTGAAGGCGGGCGAATTGCTTGTTCAGCTTGACGATGCCGAGTTGCAGCAACAGGTCGAGATCGCCGAAGCAAACGTCAATGCGGCTTCGTCAGCGGTCACCCGTTTGAGCAGTGATAAGAAACGGTCCGAAGCCGTTTACGAACAGGCTCAGCGGAGTTATGCGCGGTTGCAACAACTAAGCCGCCAGAACGCAGCCAGTGTGGACGAAGCCGACCGGGCGACAGAAGAACTTGCGGTGGCCGAAGCCGGTATCGCGAGCGCTGAAGCGGCCATTGCGGAAGGGCAACGGAGACTTGTGGCCGAACAGAAAACCCTGCAATATCACCAAGCCCGTTTACAAGACACCAACATTATCGCTCCCTTCGATGGACTGATCGTTCGCCGTGATCGCAATCCGGGTGATATCGCGGTTCCCGGAAGTTCGATCATGACGTTGATTTCAACCGATGAAGTTTGGATCAGTGCCTGGGTCGATGAAACGGAAATGTCTCGGTTGAAGACGGATCAGTCGGCACGTGTTGTGTTCCGGTCTCAGCCCGAACAGTCCTTTCCTGGCAGCGTGGCAAGACTGGGCCGCGAAGCGGATCGCGAAACACGCGAGTTCTTGGTTGATGTCCGTGTGCTAGAGCTGCCGACGAACTGGGCGGTCGGGCAGCGGGCAGAAGCGTTTATCCGAGTCCAGCAAGTGGACAACACCGTGACATTGCCAGCGAGTTTGGTAGTGCGCCGCGACGGAATCGAAGGTGCGTTTGTACTTTCCGGAAGTCAAGCGAAATGGCAGCCGATCAAATTGGGACTTCGCAGTCGAGATTCGGTCGAAGTGACTGACGGGCTAATCGCAGGCGACGTTGTGATTACTCCGGTGAAATCGGGTGTCACCCTGCGAGACAATCAGGCCGTGTCGGTTCAATTGGGAACGGAGACATGAACCTTGCGATCCGGGACATCCGTCAAAACATCGGACGATTCGTGCTGACCACCGTTGGCATAGGAATGTTGTTGATGGTCGTGATGGGGATGGGCGGCATTTACCGCGGTGTTGTCGAAGACGCGACGTTGCTGATTGAACGCGTGGATGCTGATTTGTGGATTGTCCAGCGAAGCACTCGCGGACCATTTGCTGAATTGTCGCGAGTGCCATCGAACTTGGTGTATCGCGCCGCAGCGGTCCCCGGAGTCGAGTCGGCTCGTGAATTTGTGTACCACACGATCCAGCGCGAGCGTGATGGCAAACCGCTGCGTCTGGCCGTGCTTGGTTTGAGTTGGCCGTCGGATAAGGGTGACTGGGTTGAACTGACTGCTGGTCGCGCACTTCGGCAATCGCACTACGAAATGATTGCCGACAAAACGTTAGGGTTGGGCCTGGGCGAGGAGATCAAGCTTGGCAAGGAAACTTACACCGTCGTGGGGATCACCCGCAACATGATCAGTTCGAGCGGTGACGGCATCGCCATGTTCACAGTCAGTGACGCGCAAGCGATCCAGTTCGACACGCCCGGCGAGGCGGTTCGTTTGGAACGAGCAGCACGAGAAGAACGCGGCGCCAAATTCGAACTAGGAATTCAGCAGCCGATGATTCTCGAAAACGCTTCTCGGCCCTCATCGCAATTGCCAGGCGTGCCACGCCCTCAGATCAGCGCCGTGATGGTGACGCTGTCGCCCGGTGCAAACATCGATCAAGCCGTGAAAACGATTTCTGGTTGGGGTGATGTTTCTGTGTTTACAAAGGACGGTGAACGGGAACTTCTGTTAAAAGGCAGTGTCGAACGAGTACGGAAGCAGATCGGTTTGTTTCGTGTTCTGTTAACCGTGATTGCAGCGATCATCATGGCACTGATTTTGTATACGCTAACGCTCGACAAAATTCATTCGATTGCCTTGCTGAAACTGATTGGTGCTCCCAACGGGGTGATCCTTGGTCTGATTCTGCAACAAGCGTTGATACTTGGTGTGGTTGGGTTTGGGATCGCTTATCTGGTAGGGCAACAGCTTTTCCCTCTTTTTCCAAGACGCGTGATTCTGGCAGATGCTGATTTGATTCAGTTGGCTGGGATCGTGATTGGGATTTCAGTGGTTTCCAGTCTTCTTGGGATTTGGAAAGCGATGAAAGTGTCACCAAACGAGGCACTGGCATGACGGCAGAAACAAAACCCATTGCGATTGAAGCTGCGAATTTGACGAAGATCTACGGCAGCGGGAACACCGAAGTGGTCGCGATGCGAGATGCGTCGATGCAGGTGGCCCAAGGCGAAGTTGTCGCACTACTTGGACCAAGCGGAAGCGGAAAGTCGACGTTTCTTACTGCGGTCGGCTTGATCAATCCGCCATCATCGGGACAGATCACGATCGGTGGAAACCTGGTTCTTGATGGTGCGACCGCGCACGCTAATTTGCGAGCCTTCCGTCGTCGTCACATTGGGTTTATCTTTCAGAAATCGAATCTGATTCCCTTTCTGACCGCGATCGAAAACGTTCAAATTGCGATGCAACTCAATGGACAATCCAAGCGAGCGTCGTATCGCCGAGGCATGGAGTTACTAGACTACTTGGGCGTTGCCGACCGTGCGGCTAACTATCCGTCCATGCTGTCCGGCGGCCAGCAACAGCGGATTGCGGTTGCTAGATCACTGGCCAATAGTCCGAGCGTGATTCTTGCGGATGAACCAACCGCGGCGCTTGATGGACAGCGTGGCCGACAGGTGATGGAACTGTTTGCAAAGGTTGCCCACGAACAGGGCGCGGGAGTGATTGTCGTCACGCACGATCATCGGTCATTGGATGTCTTTGACACGACGTACGAAATGGAAGACGGAATTCTTACAAAACTAAATCCAACTTGATGGAAGTCTCGAAATGAAGCGTTTATTCTCAGTTGCTTTTTGCGTCGTAGTGTTTGCGGCCAACCCGTCTGCGTGGAGTCAGGAGGCGCCACCGACGTCGAAGAAGCCGCCGGCCGGCATCAACGACAACTTTAAAGATCCGGAATTGAAAGTTGACGAATGGCTCGAAAGATTCGAAGTCGAGAGCCGTGAAGTCTATGCGGCGCGTGAAGATGTCATGGCGGCGTGTGACATCAAGCCGGGTCAACGGATTGCTGATGTTGGTGCAGGCACCGGGTTCTACAGTCGCTTGTTTGCCAAGAAGACTGGCTGGGATGGATGGGTCTACAGTGTCGACATCGCACCAAAGTTTTTGCAACACATCGCGACCCGAGCGACCGCAGATGGGATTGAAAATCTAACCACGGTTTTGGGAACCGACGTTTCGATTCGTTTGCCACCGGAATCGGTTGATCTGGTGTTCATTTGTGACACCTATCATCACTTTGAAAGCCCGCAACAATCACTGGCATCGATCCTTCGAGCTTTGAAACCAGGCGGCCGATTGGTGCTGGTCGACTTCAATCGAATTCCGGGCGTGTCGCGAGAGTTCCTGATGGGCCACATGCGGGCAGGCAAGGAAGTTTTTCAGGCCGAAGTGGTTGCTGCAGGTTTCGAATTCGTTGATGAAGTGCATGTCGAATCGTTCGAGGAAAACTATCTGCTCAGGTTCAAGAAGCCAGTCGCCCAGTAGTGAACGCATGCCGGCTTGGTTTGGGGGATCGTTGGCTTGCGTCTCGGCGACCAGATAGAGTCGCACGGCACACGGTTGGCGTGCCAGGATATGGACTAGCGAGAAGCGTAGGATCGCTACTCGCTAATTTCCTGCTTCGATGCGTCCCGAGCACTTGAACCAAGCAGCATTGGACGCCCATTCTTGATGAAGTTCTTGATCCGATCAATCTTTTGCGTTGTGATCGAGGTATCGCCGTCGGTTTGTCGCTTCTGGAGCGTTTTCAGTTGCTCGCCAAAAATATCTTGTATCTCTTCGGTGGTGTGGCTGATCTTCAATTGGCGTACCCAAACTTTGTAGGGGCCGTCTAAAACTACCTTTGCCGCGCCATTTCGAACGCTCGAAATCACAATCGTATTGTCTACGGTATTGATGGTCAGGATTCCGCCGCGAAGCGTTCCGATTGGTTTTGCATCCTTGAGTGGCAGAAGCGAAAATTCAAGATTTGCGACGCCTGATATTTCGATTCCGGCCAGCGAACCTCCGCTCATTCCTATTCGGCCAACATAGGTTTCGTCATCCAATATCACAGGCGACGAGGGGAAGTCCCAATCGAAGGGCGATAGTTCTTCGACGCTAAATTCTTGAGGTAGCTTGGCTTCGACGATTTCTGGTTCAACGATCAAGTAGTAGACTCGACCGTCATCGTCTTTAGCAAGTTCGACAAATTTGGTCCGAAGATCGGAAACGTCAATTTCTGTCTTACTCGGTTTGGTTGTCAGATTCGATTTGTAGGGTTCGATTTTGACTTCCGCTACGATGATCTTCTTGCGGGGCAAACAGCGGACTTCAACGCTAACGCCGTTTTGCCCACCTACGCCCACTCCAACGGTCCCACCGTGGCTGCACGAACCCGAACTGTGTCGTTTGTGAGTCTGGATGGGATCGTTTGGATCCCACGATCGGATCGCAACGAGTAAGTTTGGATAGCGATAGGTCTCGTTTGATTTGACGGTGTCAACTGAGTCGACGGCGTTGTCAGCGGCAGCGCAGTGTGTAAACGACGCTGCGAAAAACGAGCAAAGAAGGCAAGCCAATACGAATTTCATCGCGATTCTCCTTGGTATAAAAACTCAGACTTCGATTGGACTTTGCCAACCCCACAAAGGTAGAACTCGTGAGTGGCGAAGACGGCGTTTTCGACGTCTTCCTGGTATTCGACGACGCTTGTTGCATTTACGAGATCACGCGCCATCCGCTGATCGACCGTGGTCGCAATGTCGTTCGATTGTGTGACTGCACCCGTGGATTCGGCAATTTGCTTTGTTCCCACAACTTGGCCCCGTGCGATCCACCCCGCCGAGATACCTAGCACGAGCGAAGCGGCAATCGCGGCAATGGTTGAAAGCCGCGAGGTCGATGGTTTGGCTGCGGGAGCCATCGTGATTCCAAGAGGCGGAGACGCAGCAGCGCGAGTCGCGTCCAAACACCTCTTGCTGAGTCCTGCGGGCGCTTCGAGATCACGAATCGGGTTCAATAAGTCTCGGATTTCGTTTTCGTCTGCTTCGTCGCTTGGGGCGTCGGTTGGGTCGTCTGTCATGGTTGGTCCTCTGGTCGAGTAAGTGTTCGCCTTAATTCTTGTTTCGCCCGGTGCAGGTGGCTCTTTACGGTTCCGGTTGGAAGTTCACACGCTAGAGCGATTTCATGGATCGAAAGGTCTTCGACAAATCGCAACAGGACGACTTCTTTGGCGGCGGCGCTCAACTGGGCAACTGCGTCGGCGAGTTGCTGGCCTCGTTCCTTTGCCAGTATTTTTTGTAAGGGACAATCGTCGAGTGCGATGGCTGAATCGGTTGCATCGTTGGATGACTCAACTCGGTTAGTCTTTCGCCGGTACCTTGAATGGACGTTTCGCGTTGTTGCGTAGACGAAGGCGCGTACTTGGTGGTCGTTGCCGCGAAAATTCGCAAAGCTCTGTATCAACTGAAAGAACGTTTCAGCGGTCAGTTCTTCCGCCAGTGACGTATCGAGTCCGCGGCAAATTAGAAATCGATAGACCGGACGGTGAAAAGCGGCGACCAGCCACTCGGCGGCGGCTGGATCCCCTGCTCGAAGGCGATCCGCAACCCCGGCTTCGAGTGGAAAATCCATGCTTTCGATCCCAACAGAACATTTTGGCCGACACGATCGGCGATCATTAGGTAGTGCAACTCGAAGCCAAAAGGTTGCATGAAAAAACGAAATCGACGGGGCCGCCGTTTACCGGCGGAGACACTGGTCAGGACTTTGGTCAGAAATCGCCGTTCACCCACCGTTGGCCGATTGAAAATCGGCAATGCGATTCGCGTCGCAGCACGAATCCATCGTGATCGATGGAAACGCTCATGGAGTGTGTTATGCGACGTCGTGCCATTCGCGAAACCCACGTGGTGCTCGCTTAAATGATGCCGCGAGTCCGGACGATAGATCACCGGACGATAGATCGCGTCAAACTGATCCCAGGCGGCGCGATCCTTGCGATCACGGACGCGAATCAGCAGACTATCGCTGGTTTCCGGTGTGGGTGTCATCGTGCGTACGTTCCATTGCAAGTGAATACGCGACACGTCCCCTGTCTTTGACCGAGCGATCAAATTTTCGTTGATCGGAGATGTCGTTCGATTTCTCCGGCTTTGGTTGGACGCTTAAAGCCGCACGCTTTTTAGCTATTTGCGTTTGAACGTGACAGAAAAATCACTGGTGATCGTTGTGTTTTGTGCATCCGAAGTCGTGACGATTTCGCTGCGATAGGTCGCGCTGGCGAAGTTGCCATTGGTCCGATCAAAGAAGCTGGCGCCAGCGCCTGTTTGCTTGCTAACGGTGACTGGATCCGGTTTGCCAGGAGGCAGTTCTCGGTCTGCCGCCTTCTTGGGCAGCACGGTCGTGGAAAATTCGTCAACCACTTTGTCATCGGATTCTGTTTTGCCAACGTACTTGAACGTCGTGACAAACGCTTCGTTCTCGTTGACGTCTTGGTCGCTTTCGCGTTGCCAAGACTCGGACGGCGCCAGGATTTTGGTGGGCAGCGTTGGGAAGTAGGCGGTTTCACTTTCGGCCACCGCATTGACGTGGAACATTTGCAGCACATAGTCCGACTTGGGGAACGCATCGATCGCCGCCTGAGTCGCCGCCGGGTTTGGCAGCGTTTTAGTTTCACCGTTTGGCTTCATTTCCATTTCAAGTGTCTTTCCTACCAACGTCTGCATGTGTTTCAAGTACGTTGTGCCCTCTGTGCCGGTAAACGTTTTCCCCGATGCCGTTCCGCTTGCCGTGTCCAACGCAACCGACATTGGAATCGGCGAAACGCTATCGACAAAAAACTGAATCGAGTCGATGGTCTTCTCGATCGTGGCAACACGTTGATCGTCAACGCTCTTGACGATCCAAGACGTTGCAAGCTTGTAGCGGTTGGTTTGTTTGGCTTGGAACTCGCCAACCACCGTGTCCGAAGCCGTTTCATGCTGGATAGTCACAGCGAATTGGTCGCCGGTCTTCAGGTTCCATTCCCATTCGTGTGCCATCAATGGACTGGATAGAGATGCTAAACCGCAGCCAATCGCAAAGGCTATGAACGGGTGGACGACTGTTGCCGGCATGTTGTGCCTCGAGATCTGGATTCGAGTGTTTGGATCTAAGTGTGATGTCAAACAAGAATATACCAGCACGAATCCTTGGTTCGAAGTCCCAGAGAACGGTGTCTGGTGAAGACTCGTTTGATGAATCGCAAGTTCACTTTCAATTTTCTGACGCCGTGGGCGTTCCGTCTACACGAAGGTGCTGACGCAGCGCGGTGCAGGAGGTTGCCTTTTTGAGTCGTTTCTTCAGACGTTCAAGATCAGGGTCATCGATATGGGTGAGCACTTCCTTGAACTTCACCATCACCTGAGCGTCACCGTGGAAGATTTCTTCGTATCCATCGAGCAGACGGCGCAACCGCTGCATTACTTCCTTTTGCTTGATTTCCGCCGACGGATTTCCGGGTTCTTGATTGCGAATTCGATCGAAAATCGTGTGATCTGCGATCGCACCGCGCCCAAGCATCAATCCCGCGGCACCGGTTTGCTTCAACACGCGTTGGGCGTCGTCGACCGAGCGGATGTCTCCGTTGGCAATGACGGGCATCCCGACGGCTTGGACGATCTCGCGTGACAGTTCGTGGTCAGCAAGGCCTTTGTATTTTTGTTTCACTGTGCGTGAGTGGACGATCAAAAAGTCAATGCTTGCTCTATCAAACGCGTCCAATACTGAAAACACTTCGCGCTGATCGTCGATGCCGAGTCGCGTTTTGACGGACAGTGAACCTGGCACAAGTTGCCGCAATGCGGCGAGCATCGGATAGACCGTCTCGGGATACTTGAACATGCCGCCGCCGGCCAGAACCGACGTCATGCGTCCGAACGGGCATCCCATGTTGACGTTGATATGTTTGACGCCACGGTCGACCAGATCGCCGACCGCTTCGACCACTCCGTCGTCCGCGCAGCCGATGACCTGAACGACCAGCGGTATGCCAGGAACCGACGTTGTTGCTTCAACAAAGTCAGAATCAGCGATTACTTTTTTGGCGTTCGGCCGTACTCGAACAAACTCGGTGAACAGAACATCGGGGCTGGCGAGTTCGCCGTAGACGGCCCGCAATGCTCGGTTGGTTAGCCCCTGCATCGGTGCCAACATCAACGGGTTTGGATTGGTCCAGGGAAGATTGGGCACGAAGGTCTTGGGGATCACTGAAATTGAGAACTGGGAAATCCGTTGCAACCGTTGAGCGGTCGGGCAATCAACGTTGGGGGCGTTCGCGTTAGGATGGGCCAAACGAACACGCGGAAGAATCGTGTCTGCGTTACTTCAGTTTTGCGTCAAAGAACTTGCGGAACTCGCTTCGATACAATTCGCGATACGGCTGTTTGTTCCATTCCCCATGCTTGGCTCCGGGGATCATGATGAATTGGTTGTCGACGCCGAACTGATCGAGCTTGGGGCGAATGTCGACGTACCGCGTTCCCGGACGGTCTTTTTCGCCGTCCACAAACAGAATCGGGCAGGTCTTCGCCGAGACATGTGTGATGGGGGACCCCTCGGCGTAGATGTTTCGTTTTTCCTTCAACGTCCCACCGAAGAAGACGACACAGTTCTGAATCGGTTTTGTTGATTCCTCGGACCGCTTGACTTGATCCACCCCAGCACCGAGCAAGACGGCGGCTTGCAGTTCGCTCGACTGGTCCAGATGATCCCCAACGTCGTACTTGCCTGCGGTCGTCGCAACCATTCCAGTTAGATGTCCGCCGGCAGATCCACCGACAGCGCCGATTCGCATGGGATCGACGTTGTACTTGGTGGAGTGAGCGCGGAGCCAGCGGATTGCTGCTTTGCAGTCTTCCACCGCACTTGGAAACGTCGCTTCGCCTGACAAACGATACTCAATCGTGATGACCACATATTGCTCCGTCGCTAATTCGCGAGCTAGCGATCGAAACGACTCTTTCGTTCCGCCTGACCAACCGCCACCGTGGACCAACACGATCCCGGGCAAGACTTCGTGACCGGCGGGGCGATAGAGGTCAAGTTTGAGATTCTTTGCGCCCACGTTCGTCCTGACATTGGCAAAGATGAGGTCTTCGTGAACGGCGATTTTGTCGTCCGCGAAAGTTGGGCGAAGTGTCACTGAAACCAACAGCAGGAAGCAGATTCGCAGGTTCGACATCGTGATTCGGTGATACTCGAGGATAGACGTTTGGATTAATGGAACGGAATCATTCTAACGCTATCGTTCTTGTGGTTCGACCAGATTGATTGCGTGCTGGTCGCGGCCCGTGACGTTCACGTCGCCAAGCTCGGCTCGGATCGTGTCAGCTTGTTCTTGCAGGCGAGCAACGACGTCGGGGTATCGGGCTGCGACATCGGTCGTTTCGCCAAGGTCGCTGTTCAAGTTAAAAAGCACCGGCGCGTCGAGTGTCAGGAAACCTTTCTTCTTGTTTGCTTTTCTTGCCCCGGTTGGCTTGGACCAAAAAGGTTGCTCACCGCCGGATCGGGGGAGATGCAATTTCCAATCGCCTTGTCGCACCGCCTGCAAGTTCGTGCCGTTGTAGTAGTACAGGAACGGATGGGGCGTTGCAGTCGTCTTGCCCTGCAGAACTGGGAAGATGTTCTTGCCGTCCAATTTGCGATCCGCCGGCGTCTCCACACCCGCAAGTTCACAGAAAGTCGGCAACAAATCCATGCTTGTCAGTGTGGTGTTTGAAACTTGCCCGGCTGGAATTTGGCCAGGCCAACGGAAGATTCCAGGAACGCGATGTCCGCCTTCCATCGTGCAGTACTTTCCGCCGCCGAGTCCGCCGGCGGATCCTGGTGCGATCGGTCCGTTATCCGAAGTGAAGACGACCATCGTATTTTCATTTACGCCCGCGTCGCGTACCGCTTTCATGATCCGGCCCGTGCTGTGATCAAGTTCGGTGATGAAGTCGCCGTACTTTCCGTGTTTGGATGAACCAGTGAAAACTTTGCTAGGACGCAAAGGAGTATGCACGATGTGATGTGAAACGTAGATGAAGAATGGAACGTCTTTTTGACGTTCGATAAACGCGACGACTTCGTCGGTATACCGTTTCGTCAGTTCTTCGCAAGCGACGTTTTTCTGTTCGATTTGTTTGCCGCGGTACAGCGTGTTGTGGTTCGGGCCTCGGCCCTTCGCATAGTTGCTAGGGATCCCAAGATGTTCGTCAAAGCCAGCGTCGATCGGATGGGAACCCTTGACTTCCATACCCAAGTGCCACTTGCCAACCATCAACGAGCGATAGCCGACGGATTGAAGTAGTTTGGGGATGGTCTGTTCGTCAGACGCCAATCCGTAGTTCTTGTACTTGTCAAACGCTTCGTTGCGCGCAACGGGTAACCCGCATCGCATTGGGTATCGACCGGTCAGCAACGCGGCGCGCGAAGGACTGCATACATTCGCAGGAACGAAAAAGTCAGTGCTTCGGAAACCCTCTTTCGCCAATGCGTCTAGATGCGGTGTCGGCACGCCGGTCGACTCGTAACAACTGAGATCACCGTACCCCAGGTCGTCGGCAAAGATCACGACGAAGTTTGGCTTCAACGTTTCCGCAGACCATACGAAAGTTTGCGGAATGAAGAATATCAATAACAGAATGAATCGTGATCGCATTAAAGGCTTTCATCAGAAAATTGTTAGGTTCGTCAAAATTGCGACCGCTTCAATGGCTGTAGTCTACCCGAGTGCTTGCTCACTTGGCACAGCGTGATGGCGAGACTAGGCACGATAGTGCGGATGATTGGAGTTTTTCGGACAAGGTGAAGGAGCGTTGATTCTCTGTGCCGTTCCAGATGGCTGGGGATCGCCAAGTTCGATAGGAGGTTGTTGACTGGTTGTGATAGAGTTCGATGCGTGGATTAGACTCCGTCGTTTAGGATTCAACATGCGTTCCCGATCGGTTTTTTGGCACGCTAGCTAGCAAGAGGTCAGTACATGAATATGACAGGATGCAGTACACGTAACGTCTCGGTTCTTCGGCGAGCCACAGCCCTTATTGTGGTGTTGGTTGGAAGTTGCTGGTGTGTTCAGTCTGGTCGTTGTGAGGTTGTGGCGCAAATCGACGCTGGTGTGTCGCTTGGCGCCACGCCGGACAAACCAGATTCGAATCTGGACGAGATTCTTCAACAAGCGAAAAAGACACTCTCCACGGGCGACGTTGCTGCGACGCTGGATCACTTGAAACCACTTGCATCGCATCCAGACGTTTCTGATGTTGATGTTGTGATGGCTGATCTGTTCTTTGCATTGGGACGTCAAAAAGAGGGGATGCAATGGCTAGAGCGTGCTTCGGCGAAAGACCCAAAGCGGATGGCGATCTATCTGTCGTTCTGCGAAATCGCGGTACGTCAACAACGGTGGTTCGATGGCTGGAACTTGTCGCGGTTGGGCGAGCGAATGGCGACGCCGGACCATTGGTCGGCCAATTTGACGGAGCGTTTGAAACGTCGCTTCACTTTTTTGCAAGGCGTTTGCAATGAAGGGCGTTCCGATTGGACTGGTGCTCGCCGTGACTACGAAACACTGCGAGACGAAATTTCCAGCGATAGTGAATCAAGTCGTCGTAACATTTTGCTGGGCTTGGCTCGCTGTTGCGTGCGATTGGAGGATGGCGAGGCAGCGTTTGCTGCAATTACAACGTTGTGCGAACTGGATTTGAAACTAAGCCCGCCTCGACAACTGTTGGCTCAGATCTACGAACAAAGCGGAATGGTTGAAAAGGCTGACCAGGCCTATCGAGAGAACGTTGGCGAAGCGAGCGATGCTCAAAAAGAACTTGCGCGATTGGCATACGTTCGTTTTCTGATTTACAACAACGAACCAGACAAAGCCGAGCCTCTGTTGCGTGGCGAAGTTGGAGAGGCGGAAGAATCGGAAAAGCATGACGATCGAGTTTTGTTGCAAGCGATACTAGCGCGGATGCAGGGCCGAATGGACGACGCCCGGTCTCTGTTTTCGAAGATTCATCGCGAACGTCCCGAATCGATCGTTGTCGCCAATCACCTTGCTGCGATCCTTGTTGAAGATCATGACGAGGCGATGCGAGCACGGGCGCTCCAGATCGCAGAAAGTACGGTTCGCAATGCACCGAGTTCAGCCGACAGTTGGGCGACGTTGGGCTGGGTCCGACTGCGACTCGGCGACACGGTGGCGGCCGAGGCGAGCTTGGTGCAATCGTTAAAACTTGGTAAGCCGACGCGAGACACCCTCTATTACTTGGCCAAGCTGAACCGCGCCACAGGGAAACAAAAAGAAGCTGAAATGTTCGAGCGACTATTCGCGACATCCAGTGGACCAAATCTCTTTGGCAATGACGAGTGAACCTTGTGTTATGGTTTTCGAATGCTGAAATAGCGGATCTCGTCAACGGTTTGTCGATTTATGCGTTGGTTCAGAAACAACGATCAGCCGATGGGCGCTAGACCACGGTTAACTTCGCAGAACCGGACGCTAACGCGTTCCGGCTGATTGAATCGACAAAGCCTCAAGTCTCTTCGCGAGCCAGAACTCTGGTTAAGTCCAAGACGGAACTTCGATACTAACTAGATGGTCCCTGGTTTGGGTGCCGGGGAATCGTCGCGTGGGGGGCGTGATGTGTGCTTTGCTCGGTTCTCGTTGAGCGATGGCTGCGATTGCGTTGTAAACGTTTTCATGCGGGACTAGCATACTAACCCTTTATTACTGCAGTATTCATACCGGTTCGCAGAGAAGTTCATGAAAGATCGACGCACCGCACTCTTGGTACTGATGGGGGCCCTGGGCCTTTTCGAATCGCGTCAGGCTGCCGCACAGAACATTCAGATCGACACGAGTGTTCACAATCATCGTTTTGAGGCGTGGGGCACATCGTTGGCTTGGATGGGCAATGAGATCGGTGGTCAGTCGAACGCTCAGGGCCGCGAAGACATGATGGACATCCTGTTCGATCCAACCAATGGTCTGGGATTGAACTTTGTTCGATACAACATCGGGGCCGGATCGAACCCTGACACTTCGGTCCAGAATATCACTCGGCCCGGTGCCAAGATGGAAGGCTGGGTGCCGGACGCGCCAACCAGTGTTTCCAACACCAGTACCTGGAACTGGAATTGGAATGCTGACGCGAACCAGCGTTTGATCTTGGATATGGCGATTGAACGCGGCGTGACTCAGGTCGAAGCTTTCGCCAACTCCGCACCGTGGTGGATGACGAACTCGCTCAGTTCGTCTGGTACATCATCCAGCACCAACAATCTTTCAACCGCCAATCAAGACGAGTTTGCACACTACATGCTCGAGGTGACGGATCACTTTGAAGAGAATCTTGGTATCCAGTTCAATACGATAACCCCTGTGAACGAACCTGGTTCGGGTTTTTGGAATGGCAGTAGCAACCAAGAGGGGATGGGGATTTCGTCGATCCGGCAGCGGAGTTTGATCACGACGTTTGGTCAGGAATTGGACGCACGCAACTCGCGGATGGGATTGGTCGGTCCTGAGGAAACGTCGACCGATCAAAGCGGCGACACCTGGAATGTCTATAGCTCAACGACCAAGTCGCACATTGACCAGGTCAACACTCACACCTATTCCTTCAACGGAGGAAGCACCGCCTCGGATTCGCAGCGTCTGTTCGACATGGTTAGTGCCGACGGCAAGAAAATCTACGCCACGGAGTACGGTACGGGTCAAGGTGCTGTCCGGTTGGCGACGCAAATCAATTTAGACATCCGCCATCTCGATGCGGCCGGTTGGACGTATTGGCAAGCGGTCGAGGACAACAACGGCAGCGGTTGGGGGTTGGCGATCCAGCACTTCAACGGTACCAACCCAAGGTTTGACACCCAGGATCAGTACTTTGCAATGAAACAGTTTGCGGCTCATATTCGTCCCGGTGCCGAGATCCTAGAACTTGCAGGTCAAGACGACATTACCGCGGCGTATGACCCAAGAACGGGAACGACCGCGGTTGTCGTCACTAACGATGGGGCCGACGGTAGTTCGCAAAATTACAGTTTCGACATGCTGGACCGGCAAGTGATGTCCACTCGCCTGATCCGGACCACGGACGAGAATAACGGTAGTCTGACCAATGCGTATCAGTCGCTCGGCGGAGCAGCGGTCAACGGTGGCACGAATGTTAGTTTCGACGCTGAGGGCAACGCGATTACGACGTTGGTCATGCACCACCGACCGAACCTTGTTGAAAATGGCAGCTTCGATCTAGGCACACAAGGCAACGGTGCCGCATCGATCACCGGTTGGCAGTCCACTGGGAACGCAGCGTACGATACGGGTAGCGACCTTACGGGTGACGGCAGCGGATCAGGACGGCTTGAGACCGGCGCCGCTGGAAACTCAGGGACTCTGTTTCAAACTGGGATTGGCGATTCCGATACCGACCTTACCGGAATGGCCTTTCAATTGTCGGCTGATGTTCGGTTCCTCAATGGGGGGAATCGCAATTATGACGCCGATACTTTCCTGGGGCTCGAGTTCTACGGCGCTGACGATCAAACTCTTGCGTCGGTGTTACTGAGCGAAACCGAAATCGAACCGTCATTCGCGGTGAAACGGAATAATTTCGAAAGCAGTGTCGACGGCAGTGACCCTAACGACAACGAGTATCGCACGTACCGTAGCGAGCGCTTCGTTGCACCGGAAGGCACACGCTATGTCCGCCCCGTGATCCGATTTGAAAACGTGAACGCTTCGAGCACTGACTGGAGCTTCGTTGACAATGTTTACTTAGGTGAAGTTCATCCCGAAGCCGCCGCACGCGAGTGGAATGGTGAAGGCGGCGGCGAGTGGGCCGACAACAGCAGTTGGCTAAATCACGCTCTGGTTGAAAACAACCGACACGCCTACTTCGGGAACGCAATCGAACAAGCCAGCGATATTTCGATCAACAGTACGCAAGCGGTCACTGGTCTAACTTTCTTTAGCGAGCATCAGTACAACCTGGTTGGCACGGGCAACCTGGAAGTCGGAGATGCAAGCTCTGCTGACAATGGATTGATCGACGTGCGTTGGGGCGATCATCTCGTTTCAGTTGACACTCAATTGATGGATAATCTTGAATTGCAGGTTCTTCCCGACGCAAAAATTAGCTTCGAATCGTCGATAGACCTTGCTGGCCATCACCTGATGAAGCTTGGTTCGGGGGACGTAGAGTTCAACTCGGGTTTCGTTATGAACGGCGGTGTTCTATCCGCTTATGGTGCGTCCGAGGCGAGCATCTTTTTGGGTGCCGATACGATGCTTGATGGCAACTACGAGATGCTGATCGCTCCGGGCCAAATGCTGCAGTTTGGCGACAGCTTCGAGCTGGCTGCGTACACATCGCTGAATGATTCGTTCGATGACGTGCTGCTGCCTACACTTTCCGACGGGCTCGTTTGGGACGTCAATTACGGATCCAATCGCTTGACCGCTGCGGTGATCACGGCGGTTCCCGAGCCAGCATCGGGTATGCTGCTGGCGACGGGCGTCCTCGTTGTGCTCACACGGCGACGTAAGCGATCGTAGCGAGGCCACAATGTTGCCGAGTTCTTCGTCCGCTTTCTGGTGTCATTTCGACGCGTCCTGTGCGCGTCGGCGGCGAGCGTTCGCAGTCGGTTCGGGAGTGTACGACTTTAGTAGAGTTTGCATTTCAGCGACCACGTCTGGGTGTTGGCTGTAGAGGTTGGTCGTCTGCTGCACATCTGCCTCAAGATCGTAGAGTTGCCCCGGCGGAGCATCTTTGCGAATTTTTCCGGCCTCTGTGAAATCGCTATTTACGTTGCCGACGAAGGCTGCTGCGGCGGCACCGGAGAACGTGTGAGCCCCAGGCGTTGAGTTGCCGAAGCCACCCGAGTTCTTTGCGCCGATGTACATCCACTTGCCTTTGCGAACGGCTAGGTGAGTCGGCTTAAATGGCGATAGGACGACATGATCTCGCAGGGGTGATTTAGGGTCGCCCAGAAGTGCCGGAAGGATGTTTACACTGTCGGCCAGTTGCTGCGTTTCGATTTGCTGATCCGTAAGTGCAGCGAACGAAGCAAGCATGTCGACGCTGCAAACCAACTGATCCGATGTTGTGGATGGTTTGATTTTACCTGGCCACTTGGCGATCAGCGGGATTCGATGTCCACCTTCCCAAATTCCAAATTTGAAACCCAACAGATCGCCGTTTTGACGATGTCCATCCTTAAACGCATTCTGTCCGCCGGTATTGAACATGCCGCCATTGTCGCTGGTAAAGATCACGAGCGTGTTGTCCGTCAAGCCATGGTCGTCCAAACAGTCCATGACCTCGCCAACCATCCAGTCCAGTTCATGGATAAAGTCACCGTAGAGTCCGCACTCGCTAGTTCCTTTGAACCGTGGTGCCGGAGTGAAGGGGTGATGGATGTTGGTGGTCGGCAAATACAAAAAGAACGGGGCGTTTTTGTTCGCATGAATCCACTTCAAGCTCTTTTCGACAAGCAGCGTTGCCGTTCGCTCGTCGTCATAGATTTCGTGCGCCTTTTGGGCGCCGGAAAACTGGTTGGAATTTTTTCGTCCGGCTTCGTGCGAGAACGTCGGTGTGGTTGAAAACGGTGGCTTCCCGAATACCAACGGATCCGCAGGATCCCAGCCGACAATGCGATCGTTTTCAACATACACATAGGGAAAACCACTGTTCACTTTGGGAACGCCAAAGTAGTAGTCGAACCCAAGTTCAAGCGGCCCCGGACGCAGTGGTTCGTTCCAGTCTGTCTTAGTGTTGCCAAAACCTAAATGCCACTTACCCACGATCGCAGTGGAGTAGCCTTTGTTTTTGAAAAGCTTGCCGAGGGTCAACTTGTTTGTGTCGATCAGCAACGGTTGAGTGTGACTGCACGGTCCCCAAATGTTTTTCCGCGACGGGTATTCGCCGGTTAGCAAACCGTAGCGAGACGGAGTGCAAACGGCCGACGCGGAGTGGGCATCGGTGAAACGCCGGCCTTCACGAGCAAGCCGGTCAATGTTCGGCGTTTTCACTTTCGTCGCACCGTAGCAGCCAAGATCACCGTAACCTAAATCGTCCGCAAAAATCAGAACGACGTTGGGTGGCAAAGGTTCAGCAGCAAGTCCCGACGTGACGAACAGGGTGACCAGGATAAGTGCGAGTGGTTTGATGGTTGTACTTGGCATTTTTCGAAAGTTTGATTGGGATTTCTTTACTTTGACAGCGGCCTAGGATTGTCCGCAAACGCGGCCGGACGACTGTTTTGTGCTATGTCCGCTGCGAATGCGTCCAAGTCGGTTTTCAAACGCAATGCAACCTGTGGATTCGCCTTCAAGACGTTCGCTCTTTCGCCGATATCGATGGTTAGGTTATACAGTTCGGTTGGCTTCCCCACGGAGTTAACGTGCAATTTCCATTTACCGGAGCGCACAGCCGCTAGCTGATTTCCACGATGGTAAAAGAACGCCTCGTGGGGTGTCTTCGCTTCGCCAGTAAGCACTGGCCAAATATCCTTACCGTCGATGATGCGGTCGTTTGGTACATTTGCGCCAGCGAGTTTGGCGAACGTAGGCAACAAGTCCATTGTGGTCATGAGTTGATCGTTGACGTTGCCTGCTTCAATTTTTCCAGGCCAGCGGATCACGGTGGCTTCGCGCATGCCACCCTCGTATGTTTGCCCCTTCTTTCCTCGCAGTGGGGTCGCTTTTCCAATCGATGGGCCGTTGTCCGAAGTGAAGATGACCAGAGTATTCTCGTCGATCCCCTCCGATTTCAACGTATCTAGGATCTTTCCGACGGACCAATCAATTTCATTGATCGCCTGTCGAAACAGTTTGTCGCGAGTTTTGTAGTCGACATTGCCATCGGATTCATCGGCTAGCTTCGTTTGGATTGCTGGTGCAACATCGCGCATAAACGGTTCGGAAGCATACAACGGACGATGAGGAATGGGATGCGGAACATAAAGGAAAAACGGGTGGTTTTTGTTGGCCTCGATGAAGCTAACGGCGCGCTCGGTTACGCGTCGGGTCAATAGGTTCGCATCTGGATCCATCTCGATCACGTCGTCGCCTTCGACCAACGGCAGTGCTGGGAAACGGTGCCTTTGCTGAGCGGGATGGGATGGATGAATGTCATGGCTGTAAGGGATACCGAAAAACTCGTCGAATCCTTGTCGCCTGGGCAGAAATTCAGGTTGATCGCCAAGATGCCACTTGCCAAACATTCCGGTCTTGTAGCCTGCCAATTTTAGAGTTTCGGCGATCGTGATCTCATCGGGGTGAAGACCTTTTGTGTCACCGGCTAGCAACACGCCGAAATTTGATCCTGTCGCCATACCAATGCGTTTCGGATAGCAGCCAGTCATCAAAGCCGCTCGCGAAGGCGTACAGACTGGAGCCGCCACGTAGAAACTGGTTAGCTTCATGCCTTCGGCGGCCATTTGGTCGATGCGAGGCGTGCTGACATGATTGCCGCCAAAGCAACTAACGTCCGAGTAGCCCTGGTCGTCCGTGAAGATGACGACAAAGTTTGGCTTGGCACTTTCGGCCTGGCTTGTGATTCCCGTCAGTAACAGGATTGTAGCGAGGAGTCGGCTCAATGGATGCGTCCGGTTGGATTCGTGAGTGCCACCACCGACGCGGTGGTTAGGCTAGTTATGATCGCCGTGTGCGAGTCATTGTTTCGTTGCACGATTGTCGCAAAGTCGCACTCAAACCACAAATGTCCATCATTGGAACAGCCAGCAGAGTCCACTAGGGCGTTCCGAATCGCGGCTGATGCGGCCTCGGGCGACCTTTGCATTGTGGATGCTGAAAGACTGGTGGCGGACAGCGTACGACGTCAAACCATCAGCCGCCTGGCGCCAGCCTGCGGTTCTGACGATACGAAACAGGGAACCGCACGCTGGCGCGTTGCGGCTGATGCGGCCATCTGGATCTGGATGATGGTAGATTGAATAGCGCTATGCATGACAAACCACTCGCTTATTTCATCACTTGGACCGTTTACGGCACGTGGCTACAGGGCGATGAACGTGGATGGCGACGATACCGAGGTGGACATGAAAAACCGCAACCACTGCTGGCAGACTGGGGGCGTGAGCGATTATTGCATCCAGTTGTGTTGCTGGATGAGCACCGCCGAAAACTCGTCTCGGAAACGATTGAGTATCATTGCAGCCTTCGAGGTTGGAAACTTTGGGTCGCTAGCCCGCGGACCAATCATGTGCATTCGGTCGTAACGGCAAGGGACTGCAGCGGAGCGAAAGTTCGAGATCAGTTCAAGGCATACTGCACACGTATGCTGCGTGCGGCTGATCCTCTGTTTCGCGACCGTCCGGTTTGGAGCCGTGGTGGTGATTGGCAGAGCATCAATTCGGAAGACGGCCTGGCGACTGTGGTGCAATACGCTGGCGATGTGCAAGATGCGAAGAAAACAGACAATTGATCAACAGTCGTGTCATCAGCCGCTTGGCGCCAGCCTGCGGTTATTGCGGATTGGGTTTTGTCGAACGGGAACCGCACGTTAGCGCGTTGCGGCTGATGATGGGAACTCCGGGTGGAGAGAACCGCAGGCTAGCGCGTTGCGGCGGATGGTAGAGACGATCGGCGAGAAGCTTGGAAGCTATTCGTCGTCCAAAGGAGAACCGCAGGCTGGCGCCAGGCGGCTGATGCCACTGTCCGGCGGTGCGAAGGACACGAACAGCTACCGAGTCGTCAATCAAATGGGAATCGAAGGCCGCGAGCTACGGATTCCGGATGGGACTCTTTGCATCAACGGATTGCCGCTGGTCGTGCTGGAGTTCAAAAACGCGATTCGTGAAAACGCCACTTTGGACGATGCTGGAAGTAACTGACGATCCGCTACGCTCGTGACATTCCCAAACTGATGAAGTACAACGCGCTGTGCGTGATCAGTGATGGAGTGAACGACAAGATGGGCTCGTTGTTCGCCGACTGCGAGTTCTTCTACACATGGTAAGCGTTCGACGACATCTTGAAGAGTCTGGCGGTCAAATACGACTTCAACTATCCCGATGACAAATTGATCGAGATTTCCAAGGCTGTGAAATCGGTTGTCGATGACAAGGTGAAGTACACCGACTGGATCCAACGCGCCGACATCAAGGCGAAGCTAAAGGTCGACTTGATTCTGGTGTTGGCTGATCACGGCAATCCGTCAGTCGACTGTGATGAGGTTTACAATGAGATCTACGAGCAGGCAGAGAACTTCAAGAAGCACCGTTCTTAGTGGGGTGGGACAGCTTATTTGGGGTAGTGGATCTTGCTTTTGAGCACGCGTCGCATCGCGGTGTGATGAACGGATGCGAGGCATGAACAGGCAAACTTGTCGAATCACTCGGTCTGGTGGATTCGTTCGAGTTCTCGCCGGCAGCGGGCGATCATATTTTGCAAGATCACGTACGAGTGGTCAGCGTCGAGACGTTCACTAATTAGTTCTTCACACGCTTGCGATTCGATCTCGTTAAGCGTTTGATACCAACTGGCTGCACCACTATTGCCATCCGATTGACTTGCGTTGGCTTGCAGCTCTTGCACACGTTGGTAGTACACATCGACGCGATTCTTACGATTCTGGTCAACCCATTTCTTGACGCCGTGAAGGCCGCTGAACGTCAACAGCGCAAGCGTGATCAGAAGCCCCATCGACTCGGCGTTCTCTGCCAAAAAGCCGGGCTCGTTTCGCCGGTAGTACGATTCCGCACCTTGATGCAGTGGAAACTGCAAAGACGATCGGCTTGAATTTTCGTCGAGCCCGCTAAGCAGCGAAATTTGATGTCCTAGAACGGCTTTGTGAGCGAAGAGTGTCTGTACCAGATCGCGAGCAAGATCATCATCCCAATCGTCGCGGCAAGCTAAAACGGCACCAATTCCGACGGCGGCGGTTGGCCGCCTTGGCTTTCCTTCATACGCCATCAGCGGAATCTCGGTGTAGGTCGCGTACGGATAATGAGTGCGAAAACCGTCGATGAACGCTTTCTCGGAAACCAACGTGTCAACATCCGGTCCGACTTGAATATGGATTGGCACCAGCTCAAAACGATCGTCACTAAGCAAACGCCCGATCACTTCCGCACCGACACCAACCAAGAAAAACGCAGCGTCAACTTCGCCGCTGATCAAACCAGCTTCTGCGTCCTGGAACCCCAAATATGACTGATTGTCGTCCGGCAATTTGATTCGCGAAAAGGACAGCAGTTCGCGAACCAATTGGAACGTGCCACCATCCATTGATCCTAGGTTTGTTTTTTGCTTGGCGAGGTCGTTTAGGCACGTGATCTTGGCATCGCGGCGACACACCAGATGCAAAGACTCGGTGTACAGCATTGCCAGACTGCGGACAGCAGCATTCGCCATCGCGTCGTTCTGGACGATCGCAACATCGGTCGCTCCGCTTTCAAGCCGAGCCACATTTTCGGCACTTCCGGCACTCGACCGCATTGTCCACTCGACCGATGGCCGATGATTTTCAAACGCATCGCCCAACTCTTTGGCTAGTTGGTGGTAGACGCCGCTTTCGGATCCCGTTGACATTGTCACACGCTGCGTCGGAGTCTCGCGCAGAAACCACCACCCAAGCCCGAGAGCAGGAACGGCTAAGAACAATGCGGCAAACCAGATTTTTGGGTTCAATGAATTACCGTCCGTGAAAAGTACTGAAAATCAATCGCCACGCTTCGTTAAACACGACCTCGCCAAGCAATTTTTCGGCCCAGCAAAGAGTTTGCAAACGCAACCCACTGCAGGAATACAAAGATCACAGTCGCGAGGCTATGCAGCAACACGCCGAATACCGGTTGCCGAAACGATTTCGCCGCCATCGCTCGCGGCATGTGGCCGATCGCTAAGGCGAGCACCGAGATCAGAATCGCGATCGAATTGTGCGTCAACAGTGAAACGATCAGCATCACGATTGGCAAAACGCTGCTACCGACCAACAACACAGTGAATGGCACGATCAAGGCTGGACTTGCAATCCCTTCGCTCGCATTCTTCAGCACGCCTCGAACCACCTCGGACGCGTTTCCATACATCCGACACTCGGCGAAATCGGTACCATCAATCACATCGGTGTACAATCCGGCATGGCGGAATGATCGTGGCAGCTTGATCCCATCATGCCGCGATCCCTTGATCGATTCATGAGTGCCACCGCGATGGTAGGCCGCCTTGGTGGTCAAGAATAGTTGGCCGCAACCGGCGGCGTAGGAAGGGTGCGTGCTTCCCCGCATTCGATGTAACGGTAAGAAGCCTAGCAAGATAAAGTGCATCATCGGGATGATCAACTTTTCAAGCCATGTGACGGTTTCTTGGTGAGGAAACGCGCTAAGAAGGTCAACGCGATGCTTGTCCTGGTATTCCACCATGGTTGCGATCGCGTCCGTCGAAAGCCGAACATCTGCGTCCAAAAACACCAGGCGATCAAATTTGGCCGATGCGGCCAATTGGAAACACGCATACTGTTTGCCATTCCAGCCCGGCGGCAGCGACTTGCCCGCAACCAACCTAACGCGATCGTCGGCAGCGCTTTGTTCAAGCACGATTTCGGCGGTGCGGTCGGCGGAATGGTCATCCAGCACGATGACCTCGACCGTGACGTCGCGACTTGCCAACGCTGCAGAAACACATTTCACGATCGAGGATTCCTCGTCACGCGCGGGAATCAGCACCGATACTTGAATCGGTTTCACCGCGGACCGGTCTAGCGACGCATCCGCCGTCACACAGAAAAGCGGCAGATTCTTGGCAAACATCGCCATCGGGATCACTGCGATCACCAGCGAGATCAGCGACAACGCAAGGATCATTCGAATTGACTTCCATGTTGCGACCGAAACTCGTTCCGCGTGATCACCGATTTCGTTCGTCGCATCCACTCATAGATACCGCCTGCGCCACGTTTTCCGACCAACAAGTTATCAAACGGTTCACTTGATCGGGCAATCGCGAGCTCGGCCAGTCGACACTGGTTGTCTCGCAATCGCTGCCGCAATTGATCGTTCCACTGCGGTTTGGAATCACCGACATGGTCGGCAATCCGAATCGGGGCACCCATCCTTGCCAAACACACTGGGAGCCGTTCATCCCAGAAGACATACTCGAGTGCCAATGGCAGTACCCAACCGTTGGATCGGCGCGCACACAGATGGGCAAGTCCAGGCATCAGTTCCTCGCGATGGTCACGCGCATCAGCAAAACGGCCTTCGGGGGTCACCCAAATCGCCGAATCCGACGAGTCCAAAATCTGGTTACTTTGTTTTAGAAAACGCGCCGCGCCGGATTTCGAATCCATCTGGACGCCATAGAACCCCAGTTTGCCGAGCACCTTGTAGCGTGCGAGTGCTTCGGCGGCGATCGGCGCACGAAATTGTCGCCCCGCAAATAGCGTCCGGTTTAAGAAATGCGCCACCATCGGATCCCACCATGACGGATGATTTCCGTAAACGACCAGAGGACCGTCGCTGCATAGGGTTGCACCGGAACAAGATTCACGGTCGACGGCGATCGCATGAAAGTGCCGACGAAGGTACGGTTTCAAGAAGCGATGGAACCCATCTTGAAACCATGTCGCAACCGGTGGAACGGTTTCGCAGTTTTCTTTCACGCGATCGACCAACATGAAGCAAACGGACGACCTAGAAAAGACAAGGTGCGCCACAACGCTGGTGAATTTGGTTGCAGACCTGTGGATCGATTCGCAAGCACTTCGCAAACTCACGTAAATAGTTTGCTTCCAGTTGGCTGTCCAAGTTGATCGCCATCAGCGAGACCTGATAAACCTCGTATTCCATTCCTTGCGGCAATGCGTGGATGAAGGCGTGGACATCATGACGTCGGCCAAACTCACGGCGCAAATATTGGATCTCGTCTTGGTCGAGAGGCTGCAACTGATCCAAGATGCGATCTTGTTCGAGCGCATCGATTTTACCGTCGGATTGGGCGGCCATCACCATCGCTTCGATCATGATTTCGGCACGGCGATTGTAACCAAGCCCGCTGTGGTGATCATGATGGGGTTGGTGATGCGGGCGAGGTGCATGGCGCACGACAGGTGGATTCAGCCCAACAGGAGGCCGGCCAACGTTGGCCTGGGCGATGCGGGGGGCGAAATTCGGATTGACGTAACCCGACTGCTGGACCCACTGGTTGGCTGGTGCAGGAAGCCGACCGCCGCCACGATGGTGCCGATCGACTGAGTCGCGAACGATATGCTCGAACGACGAATGGTGATTCCGATCGAACCGGGGATCAACGGGATGATGCCCTGGGGTGCGTCCGCGGCTTTCATTCGCGTCGGCGATACCATTTAAGATTTGCCCCAGCACGGCACCGTTGCCGCCCGTTCGTGCTGCTCGCTGGCTCAGCAAACTGCCGAGTACTTTCACTGCGTCCATCAATTGCTCCGGTCAAACATTGGGGTCTATCTGTTTAACCAAGTATAGCGGAGCAGCATCAACGCGAGTTCAGTCGTCCGCAACTTCTAGGTGGTTGCTGATTCGCAAGCCTTCGGCGAGCGGGCGGACAGCCTCAGTCGCAACTTGTTTAACGTAGAACGAGCTAACGGTACCTTCGATGATCAACTCGGTATCCGTGCAAATCAATCGAGCCATTTTCAACTCTCGTATGCCGGTCTCGTGGATCGCCAAGCCGATTGCATCCATCCGCTCAGATGTCGCCAACAGCTTGCGAGACCTTCGGCTTGCCAACCGTGGTTTTGCCACTTCACCCGAGTCAATTGCCCCACGGACAACGTCTTCACTGCCAACGTCTTCACTGCGAGTCGACGCGGCCGTCTCCGACGCGCTCACTAAACTAGAAATGGTCATCGATTCCTCGATAGATAAGAGTCTGATCGGCTTGTTAGACACGAAACCGATCCTTGGTTTGAAGCCATGTTCATTCTCGAAGAAATACCACGATGCGGTCTTATTGTCACCCTAACCGGACGATTCCGGCAATCCCAGTTTCACGGTTTTTTCACTGTTGCGAAGAGTTCGCCGTAGAAATCTCCGTCACTGCCAGATCGCAACACACGGCGTTGCGAATCTGAATCCGATCCGCACGCAATAGTCATAACCGGCAATCGTCGTGCCAAAGTCTCGCGCAATGTGCGCGATTCGAGAAGTGCTAGACGCGTCCAAAGCGACTCAGCGGAAAAGCAAGACGGTCCAGCGACCTGCCTAGCGACCTGTTTTCGCCGTATTCCTAGCCTGATCGAGCGCAGCAATGGTTTCGGGCGACGGTTTAAAACTTCCTGGACGCTTTCCGGATGCAATCATGGTGGGGGTCCAGCCATGCTTGTTTTTCTGGTCCCAAACGAGCGGATCCGCACCACGCGCCGCAAGCCGCGCGACAGCCAGCGGATAGTTGCGGTATGCCGCACCGTGCATCGCCGTTTCGCCATTGGCATCCACGTGATTAGGATCAAGCCCCAATTTGACTAGCCAATCAATCACCGCTAGCACTTCGGGTTCCGTCCCAGCTTCTTCACCCACCGCAATCACTCCAATCCCCGCCGTTGCCATCAGGGCATTGCAATCGTCCGCGTTGGTCAATTTCGGGTCAGCCCCAAGTTCCAACAGCAATTCGAGCAGCGGCAGATCGGCAGTCTTTGCAGCCAGCAAAAACGGTGTCGCGCCGCGGTGATTCAGTCTCGCTTTGCCACCGCTTCCCTTGTTAAGTTTCGCATTCACGTCGGCTCCGGCGTCGACCATCGCGCGAACAAACTGCAAACTGTGGACGCTTCCCGATCCTCGCGGTTCGGGGTCACCTTGGACATTGTCACCGCGGTCTGTCTTCCGTACCCAAGTGATCGCATGCAGCGGCGAATACCCACTGCGTTGATCGTTCGGGTCGGCACCGCTGGCGACCAACCACAACGCTAGTTCGAAATGGCCACTCTCAACCGCCAACAACAAAGCCGACGATCCCTTTCGCGGATTTCGGCCCTTCGTGTTGTCGGGATCCATCACATCGTTGACATCAACGCCTGCCTGAACAAGCCGCTTGCATGTTTCGATTCGCCCTTCACGCGCCGCAAACAACATCGCCGTGAATCCTTGTTTGGTGCGCAATCCTAGTTCCGCACCGGCATGGATTAGAGCATCGACCACATCCGTGTTACCTTCGGCCGCAGCCCACATCAGCGCGGTTTGTCCGCGCCGCTCGGTCTCGTCGGTGACCGCGCCACTCTCAATCAGCATCTGAACAATGGTGGCGTTACCGGTACGTGCCGCAGTCATCAGAGGAGTCTCGCCGCCTGCGATTTCCTTATTCGCATCGGCACCGGCGGCCAACAAAACTTTCACGACTTCGGTACGACCATACGTACAGGCAACTGACAGTGGCGTGACTCCGTAGGCATTCGGCACGTCCGGATCAACACCGTCGGCGATCGCTCGAGCGATGTCGCCAACGTTCCCGGTCTGAGC
>JBAUHR010000601.1:0-2868 GCA_049680385.1 Rubripirellula sp.
TCGACGGCAAAGTCACTTGCCGCCATCATTGTGCTTGCTTTCGCAGGCGGTCTTAGCTCCGGAAACGCCGTGGCTCAGTCAAACCCTGTCCGGCTGACATCGGATACTTCGGCCGTCAATCAGAACATTTCTCAGTCGGTTGAACGACTCGAGATGTTGGTCAAGAGTAGTCGCATCTTGACGCTCGAGGAACGCATTCCAAAGTTCCAGGTGCACAACGAAGGCATCTTGGGGGCCACACCGGTTTCGCAAAATCAAATTCAGATCTTTGCGAAGGCACCGGGGACAACCCAGTTGAACCTGTGGGACACCAACGACAAACTGTACACGGTTGACGTTACCGTCAGCCCCGATGCTCGTGAAGTCGAAGGCATCCTGGCCAACCAGTTACCACTGGCGTCGCTGAAGGTGTTGCCGGTCAACAACAGTGCGATCATTTCAGGAACGGTAACAAACGTTGACGAAGTGGATCGTGCGGTTGCGATCGTCGAACAGTTCTATGCAACGGTCGTCAACAACATTCGTGTGGTCGGTGTTCAGCAGGTTCTGTTGCACACCAAAATCATGGAAGTGTCGCGAACCAAACTTCGTGATATGGGAATCGACTGGGGTACCTTCACCAGCAGCGGGTTCTTCTACAACGCTCCCGGTGGATTGCAGGCCATGGGCGAAACGACAGTCAATGGAGCCGTCCCTTCGATCGAAGGTGGGCTCTCGGCAACGAATCGGATCTTCATGGGTGGCGGTGACTTCGACGCCTTGATGACTGCCCTGCGTCGCCAAGACTTGATCAAATTCCTTGCTGAGCCCACTGTGGTCGCGACCCACGGTCGCCCCGCACGATTCAATGTTGGCGGAAAGGTTCCTTACTTGGTTCCATCGGGCAACGGTGCGATCTCAGTACAGTATGAAGAGTTTGGAACCTCGGTTGACTTCTTGCCCTTCGTGGTTGGACCTGGCCGAGTTCGCTTGGAAGTTCGCCCCGAAGTCTCGGAGCCGGACGCGTCCAACGGGATCGTCGCGGCCGGTGTGAACGTGACCGCGTTCCGATCACGCTATGTTGAAACCGCGGTTGAACTGCAAGCTGGTCAAACGTTTGCGATCGCTGGATTGCTGCAAAGCCGAACCGAATCGGTCACTCGTGCAACACCATTCTTGGGCGAGTTGCCTTACATTGGAACGATGTTTCGCCGAGTCCGTGAAGAACGCAACGATATCGAATTGCTAATCACTGTGACGCCCGAGTTTGTCAGTGCCATGGATCCTCACGAGGTACCTCGTGGCGGCCCAGGTCTGAATTCGAACTCTCCTAACGACTGCGAGTTCTACTTGAAGGGGCACATGGAAGTCCCGAACTTGTTAGGCGACGACTGTGGCTGTTCGCCGAGCGGTGACGGGTACAGCACGGGTGTCAACCAAGGTTATGACTCGGTCATCAATCCGAATGAAATTCATGGTGGTGTCGTTCTTCCACCCGGTGCCATCGTTCCGGGGAACCAACCGATTCAGGTTGGCGAAGGCGTAACGATCAGCTCTCCTAACTGATAGTGTCATGCGAATCTCAGTAGTTCTCAGTCGTCTAGTTTCTTACATCGGTCAACCTTCATGAGTAACGTTCTACGAATCGCGCTGGTGGATCCTAATGATCGGTCGCGAGAAACCCTCAAGAATATTCTTGTCGGGATGGAAACGATCTGGCTCGAAGCTGATTGTTCGAGGTACGAATTCTTTCCGGATGTGATCGAGCAAACTGCGCCGGATGTCGGTGTGATCTCGCTGGATTCAGATCCGGAAAAAGCAATCGACTTGATCAAACGGTTGGCCGTTGCGGCACCTGAGACAGCGATCCTGGCTGCCAGTGAGCAGACCGAGGGGCAAACGATCCTGCGAACGATGCGGGCGGGGGCAAGAGAGTTCTTGACCTTGCCGATCAATCAAGATGATCTGGACGCCGCTTTAGGTCGTGTCAGTCAACAGAAATTCGGATCGAGCGAAGGTGGCGGACGAAGCTGCGAAGTGTACGCAATCGCCGGTGCAACCGGTGGTGTTGGGTCGACCAGTACGGCCGTCAACTTGGGGTGTGTGATCGCTGAAGATCCTCGCAACAGCGTCGCTTTATTGGATTTGGACCTTGCCCTTGGTGATGCGGACGTGTTCCTGGATTCGATTCCTGACTACACGCTCGCCGATGTGGTGCAGAACATTTCTCGCTTGGACATTCAGTTGTTGAAGCGTTCGCTGACGAAACACAGCAGTGGTTTGTATCTGTTGCCGCGTCCCGTCGAACTTCATGACACGTTGGCGATTACCGACGACAGTATTCGGAAAGTGATTGGGCTGCTCAAAGCATCGTTCACTCACTTGATCATCGATTTGTCAAAGACCTACAGCAGCGTCGATATGGCGGCGATTGAAAACGCGACCAAAGTCGTCTTGGTGACTCAATTGGACTTGCCGTGTTTGCGAAACGTCGTCCGCCTGATGATGGGTTTTGATGAAATCGACGGTTTGAAAGACAAAGTTGAAATCGTGGTCAACCGAGCTGGCTTGGACGCGGGTCAGATCAGTTTGAAGAAAGCGAAAGAGACGCTAGGTCGCGAGATCTTTGCATTGCTGCCGAACGACTATCGCACGATGGTCGAAGTTCGTAACAACGGCGTGCCGCTGATCGTACAGGCACCCAAAGCAGCGATCACCCAAGGCATTCGTGAATTGTCAGGGAAGCTGCAAGGGGGCGCTGCGAAACCGGTCCAAGAGGACGGCGAGGGCGGCAAGGCCAGCGAGAGCAAATGGAAGAAGTTCTGGCCTGGCGTTAAGGCTTAACGTTAAAAGTCATACCGCAGACGTCAGCCAGGAAAAATCCTGGCT
>JBAUHR010000602.1:0-2653 GCA_049680385.1 Rubripirellula sp.
TTCCACGATCGTGTCATCACACTTAACGAGTGCGTGGGAAGCTTGTCGAACGTGTTCATGAACGCCAACTGCTCGCGGACTTCTGACTTGGCATCCATCAACAGCGGGCACAGGCTGACACCATCCATGTTTTCGGGTGATGACAGGTCAGCCAATTCCAGAATGGTCGGCGCAAAGTCGATGTTCCCAGTCAGTGCTGGGCAACGCCAATGACGACCAGCCGATGCGCTGCGCGGGTCGTAGATGATCAGTGGCACGCGAGACGATTCCTCCATCGGCAAAACCTTTGAACCGTAACCGTGAGCGCCACAGATGTAACCGTTGTCACTGGTGTAGATCACGACGGTGTTTTTATCGATCCCTTGCTTTGCCAGTTCGTCGCGAATCATGCCCACAGCGACATCGATCGCATGAATCTGTTGATAGTACTTTGCCATCTCGCCGTCATAGTCCGAGTCGTAATTCCATTCGCTGAAACGTGGGTACTGGCGTCCCTGCTTACTCTGCTGTGAAAGATGCTCACCAGCGGCGCGTCCAAAGTTTGCTGGCTTGGTAAAGGTCTTGCCCGCATAGACAGCATCGAACTTTGGATCGGGCGTCGCAGGTTTGTGCGGCGCCTTGAAGCTGATCGAAAGACAAAGCTGCTTCTTTTGCTTGACGGCTTCACGAATTGCATCACGACCGAAAGCACCATACGACAGAGTCGAGTGTGGGAACTCGTCCGCATACTTTGTCATCGATTTGTTCTTCCCGGTCTCATAGAAAGTCTGACCTGGGCCGCCTCCCCAAAGATCAAAATCGGAATCGCACAAACCACGGCCCTCAACTTCGATCCCGAACTTCCCCGCAAAGGCCGTCATGTAACCGGCCTCGCGAAGCAGTACGGGGTACGACTTGGACCAAACGTCCGGCTTCATATCGCCGTGCGTGAAATTGGTGCCGGTCTTGTACTCGTACATACCCGTGAACACGTTGGCGCGGCTGGCCATGCAAATCGACGTCGTGTTGTAGTGACGGTCAAAGGCAATCCCATCACGCGCTAACTGATCGATATTCGGCGTCACAACCTGATCGTTACCATAGCAGCCAAGCGAGCCCGTGTTCTGGTCGTCGGCCATCAAGTAGACGATGTTCGGCCGGTCGTCTGCCGCGCAGACGATCGACGCGAGCAGCAGAACCAGGAGCAACGATGCTGAACGGAGAATGGTTTTCATTTGATTCTTGGATCGAGAAAAAAAATGGCAAATGTTCGTTTCGCCAACCTAACTGAAACCGCAGCAATCGTTGCGAAGTCGCTGCTTCGTCTCTACTTCGCGGAAAATTCCTGGAAAGCCGTGTTTTCGCCCCCGGCGGTAGCAGTGACCGGTGACACTCGCCAATAAATCCATCGAAACTCGCCCAATCGGGATGCAGAACGCAACTGTGTCGCGGTGAACACCGACGACTTCGCACCGGACGGTTTAACCACCGACGTGTCAATCGTAGCTAACGGAGTGAGTTTGGTGACGTCCCAACCAGGGTCGACTGCGGATTCGCTGGCATAGAGAGTTAGGATTTGTTGACCGCGATCTCCGTTCGCAAATGACCACGTTGAAACGCTCGTGATCGGTCGCGTTTGCCCCAAGTCGATTCGATACGCGCCGTCGGTGACACCGTTGGCAAAGACGGGGCCGAACCCATTTTCGAGCTTACCATCGATCAGAATGTTCAGCGGTTGGTTGCGAGTTTTCTGGTTCGCGGCAACAGTACCGACGGTCTTTGCGGGCAACTCGACATCGTGAAAACCGCCAGCGTCGCTTGCCGATTCGATCACGACGTAGGAGTGTTGCGTAAGGGTGTGAGCGATGACGTTCTGGTCACGCACAAGTCGCAGTTCAAGCGGCGCAGCACCAAGTGACATTACCGCGGCAAAAAACGTCTTGATGTCGGGTGTCGTTTGTTGATTGACTGACAAGATCAGATCGCCTGCACGCAACCCGACGCTCGCTGCCTCACTCGTCTCTGGCACATCGGCAAGCGCTACTCCGCCGTCTTCTTTGCGAGACCCGTACGCCGAAAACTCTTCGCCGCTAAGCTGCTTTAGCTTTGCGCCGAGCCAATAACGTTGCACCGGTTTGGCCTTGACTGGTGACGGATTCGAAACCGTTTCGGTGCGAACATTAGGAACCGGAATCGCCGGCGATTTTGCGATCGCCTTCAACGATGGCTTCTTCACACCGAACTGGTCCATCGGAAAGTTCTTGAATCCGATTTCAAAAGCAGGCGAGTCTGGCTTGACTCGAAAATCACCCTCCGACGGATCGACGAACCGAGGATCGCCGACGATCGAATCGGTGTCCCAGCCAAACTCGGCGAAGCGGTCTTTGATGGTCTCGTCACTGACAAATAACAGATTGCCGTTAACCCGCTTGCCCTTTGCAATGTCGCTTGGCATTCGAGCACCCTTATGAGCTGCCATGAAGATGTTGCTAAACACCTCGTCGCCGCTGTGATTGAACCAGACATGCGGATGGAACCCGTTGTTGACCGTGATATTGTTCCAAGCACGACGTCGAAAGCCTTCACGTAGTTTCAGTCCGCCACCCAACATCAGATTGTTGTAGATGTCGTAGTTCGATGAACCGTCGTCCAAGTCGATGTCCCACCCGTGATC
>JBAUHR010000603.1:0-1519 GCA_049680385.1 Rubripirellula sp.
GTCGCTGACTGCGCAGGAAGCCGCACAAGTTGAACCCGAAGTGGTCGACTCTGAAGCAGCCGAGCCAACAAAAACGGCACCGGAGGAAAAGCTCCAAAGGTATACGTTCCAACACGCCAAAGCCGCAGACGCCCTGGAGATCCTAAAGCAACTCCATGATGGTGATCTCTTTGGCTGGCATGTAGCACTCGACGTACGTACCAATTCATTGTTTTACACTGCAGACGATGAGGACGCACGGGAAATGGAAGAGCTGTTTGCCATGCTGGACAGTGGAACGCCTGCCAGTATTGAAGCGAGTGAAGACAACTCCGATTCGCTCCCGGCGATCCGTCCAAATCCCCGGACATTGCGTTTCTCTTCCGGAACCCAACTCGTTGGCTCTGTCGAAACGCTCACCCAGCAATGCAACGATTGCGAACGGCAGGCTCATCAACTCGCCGATACGCTTAGAAATGCAAAGGCTCCAGACGAATCGCAACGCAACGAACTGAAACTTGCAGTTCGCAAATCTTTCGACGCGAGACAGGAACTGCAGCGAGTTGAATTGGCCGAATTCGCACGGCGGCTCCAAAGCATCCAGCGATCAATCGAGATGCGAGAGAAAATCAGCCAGCGGATCATCGACCGCCGCGTCGCAGAACTGCTCGACCCGAATCTGAAGTGGGATCTCGCCAGTGGCATTGGCGAAACGCCGCATGGCTTCCAGCGCTCTTCTGCAGAGAGCGCTTCTAATGTCAGAGATCAGGTGCAGGGAAAGTGGATTGTTGAATCAATGATGGAAGGAGGACACGATGCACTATCAAAGCTGCCTGTACCACTGGCATTGGAAATCAGTGGCGAGATCATGACTTTGGGTATCGGCAAAAACAAAAAAGTAGTCGAATTGGATTGGGAAGGCCGGTTCAAATGGGTGGATGAGGAGAACGAACCCTACCTCGTTGACTTCGTATTCGACCCGAATGGAAAGGCCAAAACACTAAGAGGAATCCTCGAATGCGATGGTGATAGGCTGCGTTTATGTTACGCAATCGAAGCGGAAGAAGACTCGCAATATCGGCCCCATCGATTCCTCACCGGTGAGAATGTGATTTTGATCGAATGTCGTCGTATGGAAAAGAAGGAAGAATCGGCAAGCTTCAGACGCGAGGGTCTCTTCAAACGAATTCCTGAATCTGATCAGGTTTCTGAAATGAGAACGATGTCGGACGCAGCGACACAAACGCTCTCAGTTCGACTCCTTGGCGACCGCAAACTCTCGATCGCCGATCCGAGCGTGAAGAATCCATCGCCACAACCATTCACCGGCGACGGATTCTCGCTGAAACTTCCGCTTGATCGGATGGGAGTCGAGAAAGGTTATCACATCGTCAACGACAAGTTTGAGTCAACAGATCGTAAAGGTTCCAGGAGTCGTTGATCCCGCTGGGACACGCCCGGACGGAAGCACTCGCGTTCAGGATCGCTGTAGGGGCGGCTGAAATCGCCTGCAATCGATCTGTGTGCTCTCTTCAGTTCG
>JBAUHR010000604.1:0-5121 GCA_049680385.1 Rubripirellula sp.
TCGCATGTCACTGTCGAGCTTCGTTTGTCATCCATGATCACGACGCCGACGTTGCCGGCGATTGATCAATGGCTGGTTCGCTGCCAACCTCGTGATGCCGCGATCACGATCGCCGACTACGCGCCACGAACAGAAACGGCCAGCGACGTGTCGTCACCGATTCAGGTCAAGCAAGTCGAAGAGAAGAACTTAACGTTGGGGCTGTCCGCCAATGGCAGCTACGGTCACCTCGCCAATGGAAGCCTGGGTGCCGATCAGTGCAACAAGAACACGAATTCATTCGAATTTCAAAGGCAAGCGGCCGTCCAAGCTGTCACTGCCGCTGGCACGATCAACCGCGGTCGCGGCGTATACTTCAAGCTTCGCTGGACGGCACAGCAAGTACTCGAAGGCGAAAAAGTGTTTCGCATCACACTTGCCGTTCCCACCAATTGGCGAGGCAGTTTGATGGACGTTTCAGTGATCGCGCAGTCCGATCGCAAGAAGTTTGGCGGATTCGACCGAGAAACTAAAACGATCGGTTCCGCAAATTTTGTTGTGGCAACCTACCGGGCGGGCGACAACGTGGCTGCCGATCGGGCTGGGCGGATCGCAGACGCTGAATACGCACTACGGAATCTTGCCGGGCGAATGAAATCAAAATCGACACCGCACTCTCTGCCTTCGATGCTGCGTGCGGTTGCGATCAAGCTGGATTTGGAACCAAGTGTTGCAGACACTCGCTGGTTAGCCCGCTTTCTGCAGGGAGCGACGGATCCCTACTTGGATGATCAGATCACAAAGTTGCCGATGCCCGTTCGGATTGCAGCGCTCGACTATGCCGATTCGCGAGACGATTTCGTTTCGCTCAATCGCAGCGAAACCCCTCAACCCACAGGGACTCGAGTCGTGGTCGCCAAACCGGCGATTGAGTGATGGCGGGGTTGGGCCGAAATTGTCCGGACCGAACCAAACCCTAATTGTTGCTGAAACCAATAGCCATCACCGCATCACGGCCAAGCGGGTTCTTTAGAAATTGGTGATGACAGTCGGGGCACAAATCGTACCGGCCTTGGTGACTGAGTTGCGAGTGGTCGTCGCCAAGCGGTTCGCCTTGCATCAATTCGTCAAGCGATTCGTCATCAAGTGACTCGCTGTGCAGTCCTTCCAACAATTCATGCAGCTCGCTGAGCTGATCGACGTCGTCATTGAAAACCATCGTCGGTTCTTCGATCGCCGACTGGATTTCAATTTGCACGACGTATCGCGTCTGTTCGGAAGTGTCGATTTGGCGCTTACAACGATCACAGGTGTAGTGAATCATCGGGCATGGTATCCGACTGCGAGGATGGATGATGACGTGACCGACACAAGACCGATCAAAAGATAAGCGAATGAATTTCGTCGACATCCACCTTCATGGTAGTGACGTCGGATAGCGGTTCGCAAGCCAAATAACGCTGACTTTTCTTCGCTTTCCAATCGCTCTTGACAAGACGCGGTTTAGCGAGCCGGAATCTGCCGCTGCGCGGCAAGTGTTGTGACGGGCACGTTGGATCGTTTAGATCAATCACTTGGTCAGCGGTGTCTTGATTTCAACCAGCATTCCTGGCAAGAAATCGGTATCCAACGAATCGAGGTCTCGGTCATCTAGGATTTTCAGTGTCAATTGCCGCTTGGCTGCTTCGCTTTGCAGGCGTTTGATGGCAGGAACATGCCCGTAGGCGAGTAAACACTTACCGCCTGGATTCAGATGTTCGGGCAGACCATCAAGCAGTGAATCCATCAGCGCAAATCCAGGATCGTAGAACGCATGATCGAGCGGTTCCTTGATCGATCCGTCTTCCCAGGGAGGATTGGAAATGATCAGGTCGAATTTTTCATCGGGGCGGATGACCGCAAACGCTGCTGGTGACTGCCTGGGAACCAATCGAACGTCCAGGTCATCGTCCGCCGCCAGCATCGCTGCGTTATATTTTGCACATGCTGCCGCCGCCGGATTGATGTCCGTTGCAACGACACTCTTCGCGTCGTTCTGCAAACACAGGATCGAAATCAACCCCGTGCCGGTACCGATTTCAAGTACATCGCGTCCTGCGGCAATCGTGTTGTCGACGATTTCTTTGCGCAGCGAAATCGTGTCATCAGGTTCCCAGAACACAGACTCGAACTGCACAATCTCGCCGAACGCCAGCTCGTCGACCGTCCAAGTCTGACGAACGTCGTACGAGTAATCCAAATCTTCGCGATACTCCGTTCGGCAACCGAGTGAGCAAGCGACCGTCAACAGAAGACCAAGAACGAGACATCGCATAGCAGGCACATCGCTGGGAGGGCAGCCCATCAGGCTGGTGGAACTGGATCCCAAACAGGCTAAGCCCTGGGCTGCCACAATTCAACAGTTGCAAGCGAGACCGTTGCACGTTGAACGCAGCATGAACTCAGTACAAGCATGCCTCCGTTGCCGCTCGACCGGCGTCTTCGCGCAGACCGTCCCCCTGGACCGACCAATCGGCCGAGATCATCAGGCAGCGGTTGCGCGCAGCAGAATTTCCATTGCTTCCTTTTCTCGCGACGACAAATCGACCAACAAATCAGACGCTGCATCAATCGGTGTGATATCGGACGTGGTTCCGGCGTCATTAAAGAGAACGGAAACTTGGGTCCAGAGGGTAGCGATTTCGGCGAAAGCAGAAGACGCCGAATTCAGTTCCGGCACAGACGTCAACTCGTGGGCCTCGACCAGAAAATCGCGATAGATGTTGCGAAACAACGCCCCGCCTGTGCCAGCGTGTTCCATCAACATCGCCGTCGTCTGGAAGTCTCGCTTGACGTCCTTGCTTGTTCGGAACCATTTCTTAATCTCTCGACTCGTCTTCAGGATTCCCTTGTAAGTCAAGTTCGTAATCGGTGGGTTCAGATAGTCGGTCGCGTTCTGATGAATGGCGTGCCGTACGACTTCAGAGGCCTTGGGCATTTCTTCGCGTCGCGAGATCGTGTACGAAAGATTTTTTGACGCCATCGGACCTTTTTCACTGCGGGCACAAGCAAGGCTCTCGATCGATGTCTTCACTTGACCACCTTGCTGCCCAGTGTCGACCAGATAAGCGAATGTGTCGTCGTATCCGTGCATCGCCACATAGTGCCCAGCGAAGTGCACCTTCGTTTTGAAGTAGTCCAGGTGAAAACAGTCGAGTTTCAAACCAACAGGCATACCTGCATTGATCGGCGCAACGACATTCTGCCACGCCTTCTTCGCCGATGAGGTCTGCTGGACATCCAGTTCTAGATTCAAATTGCGACAGAGATTCTGTGTCAGAACGTCCGGCTTGACTCGACCGCCAATGAACGGAAAGTCCATCGACTTCATGTTCCAGTAAATGTACCCAAGTCCTTGGCCAAGACCGAACAACATTGGTTCCGACAGCTCGACGCCGATATGACGCAGCAGGCATCCAGTCGCAGTCGTTTCACAGTGGTGGCCAGCGAATCCGTCGAAAGATTTAAGTTTCATTGGTTGTCGACTCCGTGTGTTGTTACCACGTTAAAGCAACGGACCTTTTCGGCGGTCACATTCCCAGACAAATTTAATACTCTGCTGCCACCTATCGCAACCTCGCCGGTGCAGTCAAAGCGTGCTAAAACAGACTAAAGGTTAGTCGATTCCCCCAAGCGATTGATCGCCGGATGATTGTCGAAAACGACGGACCTGGGTCGTCTGAAAAGGAACGGTGCCGCGCCTCGGCAAGGGGAACCGGGACAATAGAAACGGGATGAGTGCGACCTTCCTTCAATTCCAAGATTTGAATCCAAGCGGGGATGGAAACAACAAGATTGTAGCTGCAGAAAGTACGACATGAAATTTGCTACCCAAGAACGTCAAGCTCTCTTAGCCGTCAAGGGCGTTGGTCCAACGGTGATCAGTCGACTCGAGCAGATTGGCATTTCGTCACTGTCCGATTTGCGGCGACACTCGGTCGACGAGATCACCGCGTCGGTGGCAAAGATGCTGGACACAACGTGTTGGAAAAACAGTCCGCAAGCAAAGCAGGCAATTCAGAACGCGATCGATTGTGCGCACAAGGCAGAAGTAGGACCGAATGAGCATTAGCCCGGTACACCAGCAAGTCGCCGAACTCTTTCGTACACAATCGCGGAAGGTGTTTGCATCGCTGGTTCGGCTGCTGCGCGATTTCGATCTAGCCGAAGAAGCGATGCAGGAAGCGTTTACGTCAGCGATTTCCCAGTGGGAAGCTGACGGCGTTCCGGCGCATCCAGTGGCATGGTTGGTTTCGACGGGGCGATTCAAAGCGGGCGACATCATTCGCCGTCGCGAGAAGGTCCGCGAGATCGCACCGGGAATTGCCCATCGCATTGAAGAGGTTTGCGAAGCCAACGACCAGAGGGCAGTGACGGAAATCGAAGACGATCAGTTGCGATTGATTTTTGCGTGCTGCCATCCGGCGATCGATCCGAAAGTACAAGTACCACTGACGCTGCGTGAAGTCTGCGGATTGACCACTGAAGAAATCGCAAACGCTTTTTTAACGACTCCCGCGACAATGGCTCAGCGAATCGTGCGTGGCAAAGCGAAGATCCGTGACGCTGGAATTCCGTTTGTCATCCCAGGCCTGGTCGACCTGCCCGCGCGACTCGACGGCGTGCTTTCAGTGATCTACTTGATCTTCAACGAAGGCTACTCTGCGTCGAGCGGGGATTCGCTCGTTCGCAGCGACTTGTCGGAGGAAGCAATTCGTTTGTGTCGGCTGTTGCTGGGACTGCACAACGATGCCGAAGTGATGGGGCTGCTGGCGTTGATGTTGCTGCACGAGTCAAGGCGAATGACGCGAACGTCAAGCGATGGCGAAATCGTTTTGTTGGAAGATCAAGATCGCAGTCAGTGGAATCACGACATGATCTCTGAAGGCAAGCGTCTGGTTGAGCAATCACTTGCCACTCGCCGCTTCGGGGTCTACACATTGCAAGCTGCCATCTCGGCCGTTCACGCAGACGCAAACGCAGCAACTGACACGGACTGGAATCAAATCGTCGCGTTGTATTCAGTTTTGGTTCAGGTCGATCCGTCGCCTGTGGTTGAATTGAACCGTGCAGTTGCGGTGGCGATGAGAGACGGCCCCGATG
>JBAUHR010000605.1:0-1981 GCA_049680385.1 Rubripirellula sp.
GACGAAAAACGAATGCGATGGCTTGTTTGACCGATCTGTATTCGACGCTTCAGGAAATCACCGAACAACCGCGACAGGCAACAGGTGGTGAAGACGGGTTCAGTCTTGTGAAAGTGTTTGACGGAGCCGATTCGTCAGGGCGTGATGTTTTGATCAGCCACAGTATCGGCGGTTTGTTTTCGATTCGCAAAGAAAACTGGAAACTCTGCCTGTGCGCCGGCAGCGGAGGATGGAGCGATCCGCGTGAGCCAGTCGCCAAGCAACAAGGATTGCCAGAAATGCAGTTGTTCGATTTATCAAAGGACCGATCGGAGCAAAGCAACTTGATTGCGGAGCATCCCGAAAAAGCTGACGAGCTGTTGAAAATACTCAAAGACCAAGTCGATGCGGGACGCTGTACACCTGGCGAATCGACTTCCAATGATCGTGAAGTCACCTTCTTGCCGTAGTGAGTCACTACAAATCCCTGCCCTTCATCTCCTACCAACGAATCTCCCTTCGATGAAAACTCTACCTCTTTCCTTCGTCAGTTTGCTTCTGGCCAGCTTGCTGTTTTCCAATTTCGTCCAGGCGCAAGAAGCAAAGGTCGATCCGAACGTCCAAGCAAATGCCGCGTTTCAAGCTCGCTTGCAGTCGAGTGCCACTTGGATCGACCTGTTCAACGGCAGCGATTTGTCAGGCTGGGTCGGTGACACCGAAGGCTACGTCGCGGAAGATAACAAACTCGTTTGTAAAAAAGGCGGCAAGAACCTGCGGACCGAAAAAGAATACGGCGATTTCGTCTTTCAGTTTGAATTTAAGCTGGAAGAAAGCGGAAATAACGGTGTCGGAATCCGCGTTCCCGAAGGCGGTCATCCAGCCAAAGATGGAATGGAGATTCAAATTCTGGATCACGACGGCAGTCGCTACAACGGTGTCGCTGATATGGGTGACGGGAAAACTCGCAAACTCAGTTGGCTCAAGCCCTGGCAGTACCACGGATCGATCTACGGCATCGTTCCAGCGAAAACTGGTCATTTGAATCCAGTCGGTCAATGGAACAAGGAAACGATTGTCGCTATCGAGGATCACATCATGGTGATTCTAAACGGCGCGGTGATCGTCGACGCGTTTTTGGATGACACAACACCCGTCGATAACGGACAGCATCCAGGTATGAAAAACAAGTTTGGCCACATCATGCTGGCGGGGCATAATGACCGAGTCGAGTTTCGCAATTTGCGATTGGCTGACTATTCGGTTGCATCTCCACTACCCAAGACGACCGCTGACAACACCGCTCCGTCGGGATTCACAAGTCTTTTCAATGGCAAAGATCTAACGAACTGGAAAGGACTGGCCCATAAGAACGCCAATGAACGTCGTAGGCTACCCGCCAAAACACTGGCAACCGAACAAGAAACTGCCGACGCCAATATGCGAGAGCACTGGAGTGTTGTTGATGGTGTGCTGACCTACGACGGAAAAGGCCAGAGCCTTTGCACAGCCAAGGACTATGGTGATTTCGAATTGTACGTCGACTGGAAAATCCCTTCGGGTGCCGATTCTGGCATCTATTTGCGTGGCACGCCGCAGATCCAAATCTGGGATCCTTGGAATGTGCAAAAACATAGCGACAAAGCACCGCCTGCCAACATCGAAGAGTTTGTCACTAACTACAAGAACGGGCAAAACCTGGGCAGCGGTGGGTTGTGGAACAATAAACGTTGGCGAAACTCACCGACCACACTGGCTGACAAACCAGCTGGTCAGTGGAATACGTTTTTGATCCGCATGGTCGGCGAAAAGGTTTCTATTTGGCTCAATAAAAAGCAAGTCGTGGACCGAGTCAAGCTGGAAAACTACTGGGACAAGACCGGTTTGGTTCCAATTCCGCGTGCCGATCAAATCGAATTGCAACATCACGGCAGCGAGCTGTATTTCAAGAATATCTATATTCGTGAATTGCCGTATTAGAAATGAGGGACCGGCTCAGACAATA
>JBAUHR010000606.1:0-3288 GCA_049680385.1 Rubripirellula sp.
GTATAGATCTCGTGTCGCATGATAGCCAATCGAACCTTCGCTCCGAAGTTCAAGAAGCTGATGTTCCGGTCGTGCTTGTTTGCAGCAAAGCCCTGGATCACGAAGGCGGAGTCGTTAATTATTACCGGCAACTCTTGTCAGAGTTCACGCCCACCCAATACGTGTTTCAACACTATACGGTTGGTTCGCGCACCGCCTTGTTTTATCAGGCGGTTTTAAGACTCGCGATTTATCCGTTTTTCCTTGCCTGGGACCTCATTGTCTTTGCAGTCAAAATAGCAATGAATCGGCGGATTCGACTAGTCATCGTAAACCCTTCACTTGCGCCGGTGCCGTTGATTCGTGACGGATTGGTTTTGCTGATTGCAAAGTTGTTTGGCCGTCGAGTCATCGTCTTTTACAGAGGCTGGAAAGAGTACGTGATTCCACTTTTGTCGAAGGGCGTTGCCGGATTTTTGTTCCGCTCGGTTTATTCCCGTGCTGATCACTCGCTCGTTTTGGCAGATCGATTCGCTACGGATCTACGGCGACTCTCAATCGACTCGCATCCGATCACAACAACACGCACCTTTTACAAGATCCGCCAGAAAGCAACGCGGGAAGTCGTCAGTCTTCAGGGTAAGCCCAAGTTGCTGTACTTGGGGCGGCTATCAAGTCTAAAAGGCGTTGACGAGTTGCTCGTGGCCACCAAAACACTGAAGGATTCTGACGTCGATTTTAGGCTTGTGATTGCAGGCCATGGCGAAACAAAAGAAGATCTCCAAAACTATCGTGAGCAAGTGATTTCGCTCGATATCGATGACTGTGTCGACTTGCCAGGCCGCGTCGACGGAGACCTAAAACAGGGCCTCTACGACGATGCTGACATTTTTGTTTTCCCGTCTTGGGGTGAGGGATGCCCAAATAGCGTTGTTGAGGCATTGGGGGCAGGGTTGTTTGTAGTTGGTAGCGATGTTGGTGCAATTCCCGAAATTGTTCGCGAAGGATTCAGTGGGCGAATTGTTCCTATCAAGAACGCTGATCTGTTGGCTCAGGCTATGTCCGACTCCATTGCGGAGATCGCAGCGATTCGACAACTTCGAGGTAAGATCGCAGCGAACGCAAAAGACACGCTTGAGTTCGGAAGCATTTGCAAGCAGATCGATCAAGTGATTATTCAGAATCTGAAACAGGCGACATGAGCAAAACACAACAGCCACTATCCGGCGAACATGGATTGACGAATGTCGTGATTATTGGTCCCACCGAATCTTTGCTTACCAAACGCGGTAATCGTCATCCAAGTTTGGCAGCCTATTTGGTTGAAGCGGGATACAAGGTCAGCTACTTGACGTCGAACTTTTACCATGCTGAAAAACGGTTTTTTGATAGGGACGAGATTCGCGGTGTAGCTCAGCAGGCTCCCTATCCACTCGAGGTCGTCAAGTGTCTCGGGTATCGCAGCAATGTTTCCGTTCGCCGAGTTCTTTCGAACACATTTCTGTCGATTGCAATTTTCGTTCGCCTGCTGTTTCGGCGATCACTCACAGGATCGGTTGTGGTCATCCCTTCTCGGCCCGTTGAATTGATTTTCTTGATGGGCCTGCTTCGTCGGCTACGACGCATCAGAATTTTGATTGACATCCAAGACGTCTGGCCGGATGCATTTCCGATGAAGAGCGGTCTCAAGAAGACGGTCTTTACAACTTACTGCAACGTTTTACTTAGGCGATCTTTGAGTCGTTACGATCACTGCATTCACGTTGCACCGGGGTTTGTTGATTGGTTGCATCGATATGCTCCGCAAAACGATTCAACTTTTGTCCCACTAGGATATGACCCACAACGTTGGTGTGAGGTTGATATGAACATGCGTCTTGCTGCGCTGAGTGACGAAACACCAATCAAGTTAGTTTGCGTCGGCCAACTTCAGCGGCAAATCGATGTGTTACCGTTGGTGAAACTAATTGGAAATGACCAAAGATGGCACCTGACGATCATCGGCGAAAACGGGCAGGGAGAACGCTGCGATGAAGTCAAGAAATATATCGACCAAGAGCGCGTGTCGAATGTCACATTCGTAGGGGTCGTGCCACCCGATCAAATGCCGATGCTGTTGGCGAAGATGCATATAGGAGTGGTGCCAATGATTACGACTTCCATCCCTAATAAGGTGTTTGACTACATCGCCAGCTGGCTACCAACATTGGTGATTGGGGCGAAGGACGCTGGAGAGTTTGTATGTTCAAACAAGCTGGGGTGGTTTTCTGACTATGATGCGGAACAACTGGAATCCGTACTGAAGGCGATTGTTGATTCCGATCTTGCGGGCATTGTGCATAATGTGGACGCCTTTCGGGAAAAGTACTCGCGACCGGTATTATTTGGAGAGGTTCGTCGGCTGATTGATCAGAATTAGGTCGTCTGCTTCGCACATTTCAATTACGTCACACGCTTGTTTCTTGGAAACGCTCAGATTTGAACTTTCCTGGAACCCGTCATTTACCCTCAAAGGCACGATGCAACAACTTACACAACAGCTGAAGACTGGGATCACAAAGATCATTGAAGTGCCTGTTCCGCAAGTTGCGACGGGACATGTGCTGGTTCGGAATCATTTTTCGCTCATTAGCGCGGGGACAGAAGGCTCAACCGTCAAAGCTGCTCGAAAGAGCTTGATTGGCAAGGCCAAGGAACGTCCGCAGCAGGTGAAGCAGGTCGTCGAGGTTCTTAAATCACAGGGGCCGGTTCAAACGTATCGAGCCGTAATGAAGAAACTGGAGGCTTATTCGCCACTGGGGTACAGCACATCGGGAAAGGTCATCGAAGTCGGGCCTGGAGTGTTTGGTTTTGAAGTAGGAGATCGAGTGGCGTGCGGAGGTATGACGGCCAGCCATGCCGAAGTGATCGTTGCGCCGGTGAATCTTTGCGTTAAGTTGGCCCCAGACGCGGACCTTGGGACAGCGGCATACAACACGCTTGGCGCGATTGCGCTGCAAGGTGTTCGCCAAGCGGACCTGCGACTGGGCGAGTCCTGTGCGGTTATCGGTTTGGGGCTGCTGGGGCAGTTGACTTGCCAATTGCTGCGTGCAGGAGGCGTAAAAGCATTTGGTGTAGACGTTTCCAGCGCCGCTGTCGACACAGCGAAACAGCATTCTGCCGATGAAGCATGGACTCGTGATACGCCTGGGATTGATGAGCTTTTTCGGCAGCGTACAGGTGGTTTGGGAGTCGATGCTGTGATCATCACGGCAGCGACGTCAAGCGATGATCCTATTAACTTCAGTGGTGAGATTTGCCGCAAGCGTG
>JBAUHR010000607.1:0-14374 GCA_049680385.1 Rubripirellula sp.
CTCTAGTATCCACGAAATGGACCGGTCACGTCAACGAAATTCGCTGAATCCGCCCTTCTGCAATGCCGAATATTAGGGAATTCGCTGACCAAGCCGGTTTTCAGGCCAATCCGAAGCCGTTTGAAACGGTCGAACGTCTGGACTTTCCTTGCCAGCGGCCAATTTGGTATTTCTCGGATCATGGATTCGACGTCAAACCCAACGACCGACTCGCTGCTGCTGCCGTTACCCAAAACGCAGGCTGGCGGTGCGCAGGCTGGCGGTGCGACAAATCCCTTGGCTGGCACCTGTTCGGCTGGCACGCCGACGCTTGCGGGCGTCGACTCGGTGCGGGCTGCGGCCGCTGTTGGTGTTGTCGCCCTGCACGCCGGAGCGCCGTATCTCAAGAATCCCATGCCCGGGCTGGCATGGTCGATCCGAGATCAATCAAGCGGTATCGTCGATTTTGCATTTTGGTCGATCGAGCTGGTCATCATGCCCGTCTTTTTAGTCATCGCCGGTTTTTTTGCCTGGCAATCGCTTGCGCGTTCGACGCCCCTGGCAATGGTCAAAACGCGATCAAAACGGCTGCTGATCCCGTTGGCATTCGCGATGGTCGTGGTGCTGCCGCTGGACTTGTACGCTTGGGTTTTAGGTTGGGTCGCCGAAGGGTGGGTCGAACCGGTGAAGCTTCGCAGTTTAAAGTTTGACGGCGTGATCGACCAAAACCTTTGGGGGCTCAGCCACCTTTGGTTCTTGCAGTATCTGTTCCTTTATGTCGTTCTGTTGGCGGTTGGCAAGCACTTTGTCGATCGTCGTCGCGATCGTGCGATAAGTCGCTCGGGGGCCTTAGTTGATCAGGCCGCGGTGTCGCGGACTGGATCGATTTGGGCGTGGGCGGCGGCATGGTTAGTCGTCGCCGCCGCGGTGATATGGTTGAGACCCAATGTCGTTTGGGGGTTCCAGCATGCTTTCTTGCCGGTTCCGTCCAAGTGGCTTTACCACGGTCTCTTTTTCACAGCCGGGGTTGGATTGGCGATTAGCGATCCCAGGATGATTCGGCTTTCGGCCGTTGCGCCGCGAATGGCGATCCCGTGTTTGATGCTTGGTGTGGCGACGGTCAGCCTGGGCCAATGGCATTTGACGCAAGCGGGAACCTCTGCGGTTATCGCGGATCAAACGTCGGCCGCGTCGACCTGGTTCGCTGAACCGGTGCTGGCGGTGATGACGCCGGTTGCGGCGCTCTCAATTACTTTGGCGGTGATCGGTCTGGCGGTGGCAAAGATTGGGCGAGTCCCGGTTGCGGTGGAGTATTTAGCGGCAGCATCGTTTTGGGTGTATCTGGTACACCACCCGATTCTTGGCGTTGTCCATATCGATCTAAAATGGATTGTCGGCGATGCCATCAGTCCCACGTTAAAAGCTCTTGTGGCGTGCTCGATTTCGTTAGCCGTTTCTTTGTTGACGTTCGAAGTGTTGGTGCGCAAAACCCGATTTGGGCGAACGCTTGGAATGAACCACTTGCTTCGAACTTCGACAACGTCGGCCGTGGAGAACGCGGCAACGGGTGCTGGAAACAACGATGTGATCTCGATCGAATTCGGCCAAGCAGGATCCGGATCGGTCGTCGGTCATTCATTACCGCCAGAGGGCCAAGGCGGCCAACACCAGCCTCGGCGGGCGGCTTAGTCGAACTCTTTACGCGGCATTTACCGATCCCCTCGTGAAAAAGAAGCCGATTCGGTAAAACCTTGGGCTTACGACACGAAGGTTTGATCAGCGAGGAAGTCGATGGCGAAAGGTTTGTTCACCCAAGGGATGTGCATCCTGCTGCGCAGCCCGGTGACAATCGCCTCGATCGAAGAGCGACTCAAAGATTTTAATTTGGTAGGTCGCCACGATTCCATCGACGATGATCATGCACCGCAAACGTTGGTCTATGACTATCGGTCCGAAGTCGGCGGGCATTTGTTGGTCACGCCTTCGGATTCGGTTTGGCCAGATGATATGGGAGACCCCGATGAGTCGCCCGAACGCTTTGTCGCCTGGTCGCTTGGTCAGTTTGGCCCTCTTGCATTCCCTGGATGTTTGCGTCGATCGTCCGAACAGTCGTGGGGTTGGGAAGAAGGCGAGCAGAAGGTCAAGCAGCATACATCGCACATCCGGCTGTTGATCAGCTACGTGTTGGGCGCCGAAGATGCGGCCGACGATGATGACGACTTGCCGCTAATTCCGGACGATTACGATCCGCTTGACGAACTGAATTTCATCACGCGAGCCGTGGCGACGTTGTTGGAATCAGAAGAGGCAATCTGCTATTTCAATCCCGGCGGTGAAGTTATCTGTGACGAGTCGGGGTTGAGGCGTGGGCTCAACCATGCCTGGAGCCACGAGCTTCCCCCGCTGGAAATGTGGACGAATGTTCGGCTGTTCAATGCGACAGAAACATGGTCGTTGATGGACACCGTTGGCAACGCTCAGTTCGATCTGCCTGATTTGGAAGCGATCTTCGATTGCAAGAAATTCGAACCGTCTGAGATCGAAACGTTCTTGCGCAGCGCGTCACTGTACATGATCGAAAACGAGGACGACGTCGAAGACGGCGACACTGCCGATGGACCTGGTGGGCTGACGTGGGTGGCGATGGAGTGCTATGACGCGCTGTCGGATCCACCACGCGAAACCATTCGTTGGGTTCCTCAAGACGGCGGAACGCCCCCCGATGAATTGCTCGAGCGAGGTGAAGAGCCCGACTACGACGAGGATTTATTCGACGGTGATGTTTCAATTGAAGACGATGATGACTTCGATGAATTAGACGATTAGTGAATCGTCAACGTCGTTCTCGCCTGCGCCGATTTTGTTTGGCAAGGTCAGCAATCGCGAATCAATCTCGTCGCAAGAAGATTAGCCCAAAGCCGGTTCAAGCATTTCGATGCTCATTGAGTCCATCATGGATTTTGTGATTCGAACTTGGCTTGCTTTGTCATCGATGATCGGTCGCGCAATCGTACGTTCAGAAGTTGCAAGTTCGATCGGCGACTCGCGGTCATCCTCGGCAAGCACGACAGGCGTTGCATAGTTGGAATGGCACCGTCGCATCACGGTGGCGATTGTTCCGTTGTCCAGTTCAACTTGACTGCCAATCGGATACAGCGTGATCTGATTCAAAAACGCTCGCATCGCACCGGCATCGAACATTCGCCGACCGCATTCGTGCAGCATGAAGATCAACGCGTCGTGAGGTAGATATCCTGGCCGATCTGGCCCCGGATCGGTCAACGATAAATAAACATCGACGATGCTAAGGATACTGGCGACCGGATGGATCACATTGGACCGAATTCCGCGTGGGTAGCCACTTCCATCGGGCCGTTCATGCACCTGATGAATGATCATACGTGTCTCGTCGGAAATCGATGTGATCATCGATACTGCATTAACGCTCATCGTCGGGTGACGCCGGTACTCCCATGCTTCGTCAGGTGTGAGCACATTACGTGGATCACGGAAGTTATCTGGAAAACGGTACAGTCCCAAATCATGCAGCAACCCTGCGGTTCCAGCCTGGATGACTTCGGCTTCGCTCATTTCCAATTCAATTGCCGTGCTGATCGCAAGTAGCGACATTCTTGCACAGCGGCGAGCCAAGTGGTCTTCGGATTTGACGCTGCAAGTCGTTAGCAGCGATTGGTCAGAATCCTCCTCGACCATCGCTAGCAGGATTTTGGGTATCCCGCACAGTTCGTGAACCGCGCTATTGGATATCCCGTCGATTTGCTGACCGAGATTTGAAATCGCACCGATTGCGGACGCAACTTGTTGACGCATCGCGGCGGCTCGTTTCTCGGAATGAGGTTCCGTGCCACGGTTGGTCAAGCGAAGCTTCGGCAGTGCATCGCTGGATTGTGCGCGGCGCTGCGACTGAACGCTAGCGTGCTTTTCTCCGCGAAGGGCCTTGGCGTCCTCGGACGAGACCTCGAGAAAAGAGACTCCACGTTCCAAAATTTGATCGCGAACGACATCGGTAAACGGACGACCGTTGCCAAGCAACAGAATCCCGTTTTCGTCGTGAATGTCGTATTTGCACGTTGCACCTAGACGAATTTCGTCCAGGTCCACACGTACGTTCGCGTGATCCTGCATGGTACGTTTGCCCCTACGCATACCGGATATGATTGGATAGATCGTTCCCTTGCCCTCAAAGGAACTATAGAGCCTTGCTTACAAATCTAAGAATGCAAGCGAGTTTTCTGTTTTCTCGCTACTGCATTACGGGTGCCCGCAGCGAAAAGGACGGCATATTCGCGTCAGTTGGGGGGCGACGCGTGCGTGTAGAACGCTTTGACGCGATTGCGCGTTTGGGAACGGTTTTTCCCATTCGTCTTGGATACGCAATTCCCGACCACTTGCCCCTTTAACTTTGGTCTTCGATGTTGTCGTGGCCTGTCTTTGATTCGGTGCCGGTTGAATCTTGAAGTTCATTGACTGAATCGGTCGTAGCCGAATCAAGCAGGCCAATGATCTGATCGAGAGAACCTTCGATCGATTCTGCAACCGATGGTTTCGCTTTGGGGCGAGGTCCCGTAGTGGATCCTTTTGCCCTTGGAATCGCAGATCGGCGAGCACGCTTGGCCGTTGGCTCAGGCGTGGGTGTATTCATCGGGTCGGTAGATGCAGCCAACAGTTGATCTAGCTCTGAACAGAATTCGTTTACGTTCGTCGGGTTGCTGGTTTCTAGTGAATCGACCTGCAATCGCAACTGTTGTGCCGACTTCAGCATCAAGGCAACCGTTGCCGAGCTTGGAACCAATTTGTTGTCTCGAACGGCGGCCAATACACATTCAAGTCGGTGCGAATGTGAACGGATAGGGTCTAGTCCAAGCAGTGTGGCCGAGCTTTCGATCGAGCGAACCCATTTCATGGCAGTATTGACTAGGTCGCAATCAATCGCCGCGTCGTTTGTACGGATTTGATGCAACGCGATTTCGATGCGTGCGAGGTGTTCGCGAGTATCCTGGGCGAACTTTTGGATCATTTGTGCATCCGGCATCTTGATGGCTCCGCTGCGATGGAAAAGTCGGCAGGCTTCGCGAGCTGCCAAGACACAAAGCGAAGCGTCGATGAGGTGTTAGCCTTGTTGGTCTGCCCAATTCCAATTCACAAAACTACTGATGGTTCATACCTCTTAGGAAACGATCGAGCAAACTCTATTGAATTGAGTACGTCAAGTTTCAAGCGATAGGGACTCACTATCCGCTACAAACCGAACCGAGACGTATCGCGGATCTCGACTCTGTCCATCGGAACGCTATAGGGATAGGCAAGCCATGAGCCGCAAAACAAGCGAGCGTGAAATGATCACTGAATCAAGGTTTGGCGGGTGAGATGTATCCGGGGCGAATGGAATACGTGTGCCCGGTCTTGAAAAGCGGCTCGATTTTCGAGTTTGATTTCGCCACAACGATTAACCCGTATCGGTCGGGTTCGACTCGGATCAGCGTCGCTGGTATCGATTCGGTAACGTCGCCACATTCCAGGGTGACTTGTACATCAAGTGGCCCCTGACTCGATTCCAAGTCGCCGGTCCATTCCTCAGGCGATCGTGGTTCGGTGCTGCCTTCTTCCCGGTTTGCAACGGTGTCGATCGTCGAAGGTGTCGTTTCAATATGAATGGGGACGCGATCGTCCCAGTCAATTTTGCTGGACAGATCAGGCCCTAACCACGTCATCGATTCGTCAATCCACGTAAATGCAATTGCGTCGTCGGACATCAGGGCTTTGGCAACCTCAAAGAGTCGTTGATTCGCATCGGGAAGTTGATCGAGAACGGCGATGCTGATTCGGCGCAGTGGTTGACTGAACTCATCGCGTTTCTTGATCGGTAGCCCCGCGCTGCGAGCAGTCTGGATTGACGAGCCAACCAGGATCCGTTGTCCGGAAGCAGAAGTTGCGGTCCACGCCAACGATTCTCTGGCAGCGTTGGCTAGCGACACAGGAACAACGTCAAAGACCTCACCCATTTCGCCCTCTAGCAGGGATTCGATGTCTGTCTTATCAAGCGAGCGATTCGCAGAAGTCCAGATCTGCCCCGACGTCTCAGGTGCCAAATATCCGATGGATATGGGGTATTCTTGAAGCAGCGTTTGCATTGACGGATGTTCGGCATGACGAACCAGCCATCGTCGTTGACTTGGGACGCTTAGCCAGTTTCCTACTTCGTCGTCGTCAACGGTATTGAAAACAGCATCGAGTTTCTGGAAGTCGCCTTCCGCAACCAATGCGAGAGCCTGGGTGGCGAGGACGTCGTCGCCATAAAGCAACGATGGCTTGGGTTGTGCGGTGCGGTCGCCGGCCTGGGATTTGCTTTCTGACTCGCTAAGCAGCACATCTGACTTGCCCAATTCTAGCAGAGCTTGTTTTCGCAGTTCGTGTTGGCGATTGCTCCAATACCCTTCTGAACTGCCTGTCTGGACATCCGGCAACAGTTTGACGGCTTCATCATATTGACCGTTGGCAAAACGAAGTTCGGCAAACCGAGTCTGAATCATCGCGTGGTTGATGCTGTCCGATTCGATTGCCTCAACACGCTGAACCCATGCTCGCATTGTCTTCGTGTCGTTCAGTCTGGCCGCTTCTTCAACAGCATGAAAAGCAACCAATGGCAAATCGATTTCATCAGCTTCGATTTCGCTTGGTAACGCTCGGTTGATGACCGAATCGACAGCACGTTGTCGATTCAGAATCGGTCGAAGTGAGTGCTGGTCATCGGGATCGGCTAGGTCGATCATCGAAATTGCTTTTCGATGCAACGCGTCGGCTGCCGAGATGTCGCCTTCGCAGGTCGCTAGAAACGCTTTGAGTCGTGTCCGAGTCAATTCGATGGTGGGCCCCGTTGCCGTCTGGTTTGTGTCCAGGAATTCGTCCACGCTTTCTTTGCCCTGAACAATCAAGGCGTTCACCAACATGCCTTGAAAGCCGGCATGGCTAGGAAAACGTTTTACGACGTCCTGGTACCGGCCGAGTGAAAGCATCGTTCCGGTCAGTGTTTCATTGCAGTTGTCGACTAACCACTGGTGATCCGAGTCATCATCGGTCGGTACAGTCGCGTCGGCGTTATTGCTGGATAACCAATCGGCAAACTTCGTCAGGTCAGGCAGTGCTGAATCATGGTCGTCAAGTTCATGATCACACCAGCCTTTGATTCCTGTTTCCCATGGCTGGGCTTTGGGGTTGACCGACAGAATTTGGTTCATCTCAGGCGTTTGCAATGCCGTTTGTAAAGACTGAACGTCGCCGTAAAACTCGTCTTGGAAAGCCCAGTTGCAAAGCGTCCGCATCGTGCCCTCGACGTCATCGGATTCCGAAAACAGAGCGAGATAGCGGTCGTTTTCGATTCGTGCATCGGCGTGATCTTGGACCGCGACTCGGCGCAGTTCGTCGTCCGTTGTTTTGTCTCTCGCGATGACGAAGTTTTCCGCAGCCGCGTCGTAGTCTTGGCGAGACCATGCTTCGTTGGCTCGAATCAACGCGACGACCGCGTCGTCTACGTCGATGCCGTTTCCTGACTCGACGAAATCAAGGACAGCCTTGGACCATTCCGATCCATAGGCAGCCGCATCGGCCAATTGAATCCACGCGGGCATGCCGATTTGAGCAATTGCTGGCACAAGTACGGGGATATCTTGCGTTCGTCGATGATCCGTCACCATATCGACTAGAGTTTGGTCTAGCGGGCACCCCTGCAATGCGATCACCGCTTCGTTTGCAGATTCTTCGTCGCGGTCAAATGCGTCATAGACCGTTGCAAGCAGCCAGTGCGTGCGAGGGTGGTCTGCTGATTGTGCCTGAGATTTTAAGGCCGCTTCCAGTGCCCGCTCTTTTTGGCCCGTGTTCAAATAGCAAATCGACAGAACTGGCCAAACGCCCCACATTTGATCAGGGTTCTTGATCGCAGTAAGTGGCCGGATTGCTTCGCCATATTCGTCAAACGACATCCAAATGTAAGCGATACGCAGCATGGCGATGGAACGATCCTCAACCAGCATTGGGATGCGTTCACACTGTCTAAGATTCTTGATAGCTAATTCTTGTTGGCCTTCGTTCCAAAGTTGCTGTGCGTCGACCGCTTGCTCGATCGCTTTGTCATAGCCATCGGACGTGGTGGGGTCGCCAGCGTTGTAGGCGGCGTACTCGTCCGAAATGCGGCGGCCAAAAGCGAGTGGTTGCCAGTCGTAGATTTCCCATGTGTCGCCCGCATTGATCAGGAACCATTGTTGGGCATCCGCTTGGCTTTCCTCGGAATAGAAAATTAAGCTGACTTTCGCCAACTTCGGATCACCTAGCTGCGTTAAGCGATCAACTTGCACGTCAATGATTTGAACGTGGGTGTCAAACTTGTCTGGCACAGGTTCGTATTGGTCGAGCCAACTACGAATGGCCATTCGATCGATTAGCCCAAGTTCACCCTTGCCGGACGGGCTGGCTTGGACTGCGTCAAGGAACATTTCACGGTTCATTGGAATTGCACCACCGGCGCGATCGGCTTCCACGCACTGGTTCACGAACGCGACCACTGACGAGTCGAACTGGGCGACGAATTCTGCGTCGATATCAGGTTGAGGCGACTTGCCAAATCGCCGTTCAAGGGATCGATTGAAATCGTTGGCGTCGTCCTGGAATGCCTGGGAAAGGTTGGACGACCGCGGCGGAATTGCTACCGCGCCGGAGGAGCCAGCAGCGCCTTGAACTGCAAAGTAAGCGACAGTCGCGATTCCACCGCAAAACAGAAGTCCGAGCAACGCCAGCCCACCAAGCACCCAGCCAATCGTCTTATTGGAACCAGACGGCTGGTTTGGCGAAGATTGTGCAGTGCGGTTGTCCGACGCTTGCTCGGAAAATGGATCGTGGCTCACTCGTCGGGGACCATGCCAGAGGGACGCGAACATTTGAACAGTGGAATTCGACCGCCTATTCAATTGGAACGCAAAATTGCAGGTCGGATTGTAACGTTAAAAAATCGCAAAAAGTTGGTTGCCTTGATTTAGCGGTGACCTACCGGACAGGTTCGGCGATGTGAATGTCCGATCAATCGTTACAACGTGATAGAAAAAACCTTTGAAAACTCGGTATTGTTTCGGGTTTGGCAATCTTTACGACCTAAGCGGACTTTGTCGGGTATCTTTCAATTGGCGATCCGAACATCGGGGGATTAGTGGGTCGCTAAAGCAATCTTTTCTTTGCAGGAATGCAATCTATTGCCATAGTCGTTTGCGGAGTCTCAAAACGATGACCAGCGCCCCCGATACATCAACGAAACCAAGCAGTGGTTTCTTCCGTTGCCCTATTTCCTCTGATCGCAGCAAAGCGACGATTCGCGTCGGACGTCGAAAGTTCGCGGCAGACGTTCACGAGACATCGATCGACGGGTTTACCGTCTTGGTGTCACCGAAGTATTCGTCGAAGCTGAAGGTCGGCCGACCCTGGATCCTGGTTTACGACGGGACGCGTACCGAAGTGCATCCCCAGTGGATGTTCAACGCGCCAGACGGTCATGTCCAGATCGGACTGCGTCGGTTGCGTGATCTAACGCGTCCCCCGAAGGTAAAGCGTTCATTGCTGTCGTCGATCGGTGGTCGTAAATATGACGACCCCAGTTATTCGGCGGTAGGTTTCGGCGGATTCGTGTTGGCGCTGTTTTCGCTAATGGCCTTGCCCGGACTGGGTGACCGTCTCGGCACATCGGACCGTATTCAAGGAACCGTTCGATGGATCGCGTCTGAACTGAGTTACACGATCAACGGTTTCCTATAGTCTTGGATTCCAGGGACGTTACCTAGGTGGGACTTCGGCCGAAGCTTCCGCCGCCGCGGCGATGATGTCCAGCGTTTGTTGAAGGACTTCTTCGGGGGTCATTCCATCGCTTTGTAGTACGACGGCATCCTTGGCGGGGCGTAGCGATCCGATCGGTCGGTTTCGGTCTTCGTCGTCACGACGGTCTTGCGCTGCGATCACGTCTTCAATTGGGACGTTTCGTCCTGCAGCGGCAAGTTGTTGTTGGCGACGAACCGCGCGTTCGTGCGGCGATGCCGTTAAAAATATCTTGCACTCGGCGTCCGGGAACACTTCGGTTCCTTGGTCACGCCCTTCGGTGACAATGTCGCGGCCCTGCGCAATTCGGCGTTGTTGCTGTGACAATTGCTGGCGAACTTCGGCCAGATCGGCCAAAAAGTGAATTGCCGCGGTAACGGTCGGAGTACGAATCTCGTTGGTCACGTCGGTGTCATCGAGTGAAATTTGGTTCTTGTGCCACTTCAAGTTGGCGGACCGAGCATACGCGACCAACGCATCAACGTCTTGGAAGTCGATCTTGTTCCAGATCGCGCCCAGAGTGACCGCGCGATACATTGCGCCGGTGTCCAAAAATTCAAAACCAAGGCGGTCGGCAACTTGTCTCGCAATGCTGCTCTTGCCCGCACCCGCAGGGCCATCAATCGTCACAATCACAGTTCTTGCTCCGCAGCCGTCTGGATGCTCGTCAACAGGTTTACGTTTTGGGTCAATTCGGCCAGTGCGTCGTGGACCGCTTGAGGTTCTTTGCCGGGATCTGGGCTGAGATCATGTTCCAACTTGGCCAACGGTTCAAGGTCAGACAAGTCACCGCCAAATCGAGTCCGGTAAAATGCTTTTGTCAGAATTTCAAGCGATTCTTTGATCGACGGTGCCTGCGGATACTGTAGTCGGGATGTCGCATCGATGGCCAATTCAGACGGAGTCTGAGCAGCGGAGCGATGAACACCCACGCGAGACAACTGATCGAGCGTTTGGGCGTAAAACGGGATCGTTGGAATGGCAACCGCTTCTTCGCTGCGAACGTCGCGTTGCCGGCGCAACCATTTCGGCGTTTGGATTCGAAGCAGCATCGCCGTCAACAACGTTAGCCCAATGCCAAGGACTGCCGCTGGCCAGGAAAACAGGTTTCGCCCGGCTAGTGAACCGCCGCCTAGTTCACCGGCGCGAACCTTGCCGATTACCGTACTTAGCCGTTCAAGAAATTTTTCATAGGAACCGTGAAGTGGATTGTTTCCTGGTTGCCCCAGGAATGTCTTCTCTTGCCGTTTGCCGTCCATTTCTACGACATAGTCGTCCCACATGTTTTGCGCCATGTCGAATACTTGCCCCACACCACTTGGGTCTTCACGAAACCTTGCAGAACTCGGCGTGGGGTCCAAACGCAACCAATAGGCGTCGGAACTAGGTTGTCCGTAAACGTTTCGATTGTGGTTAAGTTGGTCCTTGCGGATGAGGGCTTCCACCCAAGCATGCGCGTGCAGTTGGCGGGCGATGTAGTGGTCGCCAATCTCATTGAATTCGTCCGTGTGATAGCCGACGACGATACGAGCCGGGATGCCTTCGCTGCGAAGCATCATCGCGAGTGCCGAAGCAAAGTACTGGCAGTGTCCACGTTTGTCGATCGTCACAAACTGTTCGATCGGATCCATACCTGGGTAGCGTTTCGCATTAAGGTTCAACGTGTATTCGAAGTCCTGTGACGTGGCAAGAAACTGCTCCATCTGTCTGGCAAGTTCAGAATCGGACTTACGTTCACCATCCTCCGATTGCGCAAGATTGCTTGCCAGTTCGGCGGTCCCTGGCATCTCATCGCGATCGAAATCTAACAGGGCATCGCGATACTCTTCGATTCGACGTTCGTTCGCCGCGCGAGCTAGCGTTCGGTTGCTGCGTCTTTCGATTGCTTCGGCCGAAAACTCGGTATCGGATAGTGGTAGGGCCGGAGCCGTCGGCGATTTCGACCCAGCGTTGACTTGAAGTCGTGCAATCAGGTCCGATTGATTGCCTTTGCGAAACGCGTGGCTGCCAAACTCGTAGGAAACTCTCGAGTAATTCCAACCGTCGTCCCCGCGTCGGGCAATCGTGCTTCGGTCAAGACAATATTCCAAGTCAGGTTCGCTCTTTGAACGATGCAGCGGACCTGTCGCAAACAACGCGCGGCTTCGCGAGGATTCGGCACTGATTTGAACCCGCACCGAATCGTAGAAGTTCTTATCGGTGCTGCGATTCGGAACGAATTCAGTCGGCAAATTTTCTGTATACAGAACCATTCCATCGTTAAGCTCTGACCAGACGGCCGAAGCTCTTTGTTGGCTGTACCGTTCCAGCACTCGTCCACGCAAATACATTCCCTCGTTGATCCGGTACGACGTGCCCGTTTTTCGGTCGATCAAGCGAATCCGAAGCGCCGGTGCAGTGCTTTGCATCATTTCGCCGATCTGTTCCAGTCGAAGCACGTCACTGAAACCCACCAATGCCTGACCAGGCCGTGACCCTCGCGCCGCTTCGGTTGTTCGTGGAAGGGCATAAAAGAAGATCGTGCCGACTAACAAAACGGCTGGAGCCAGCGCGATAAGCGTAAAGGTTGGTAACCGCATCGCGACGCTCGATATCGATTGCACCGACTCAGTCGCGGACACCGAAATGGTTGATGCGGGCTCACTGCGTTTGCCAAAGTATCCCGTGTCTTCCTCTAGGCCATCGTTGGTATGCAATCCCTCGAGCGCCGAGATTGCAGCGAGCGAACTGATGGCCCATGCTCCGACAATGCTGATTGGAACAAGTAACAATCCAAAATTGATCGCGTTGTTGAATACCGCGGCGACGATCAATTCAAGTAAACAGAAGACGCCAAGCTGTTCTAGGATCCGTCGCGTCTTACGCTGCATCATCAGGATGCCTTGAACAAAAACCAACAGTTGAGCGACGGCAATCATTTGATGGTTGCCGGGTGCATCGAGGTCAACAAAGTCACTAACGCAGTAGATCGCGGCTAGCCCCATCGCGGCGTAGGCCGCGATCGGCGGCAGCGCGAACAGTTCCAGCCAATCCACAAACACGTATCCAAAGATGGCAAAGAACACGGCCATCAAGGTGATCGCTTCGAATGACGTCCCGGACGTCAGCACCATTCCGCCCAAACATGAGAGTACCGCGAAGAAGAACTTCAATCGCGATGCGATCTTGCGTGCATCGTCGTTGTGAGCTTCGGTGGCGGCGTGCGAATGTTGGTTCATCAGGCCGATCCGGATAGTGATTGGGGAACGGGCTGAAACTTGGCGTCGGTTTCTTCTCGCACGACCCAGCGGTCCAGGTCGCGGTCGCTGGTACAGATCCAGCGGAAATCGGTTCGGTAGGTCCAGGGCGCTAACGCGTCCGCCAGTTTTGGGTCGGCGAGTTTGGCGTCAGCGAGTGTCCGTGGGCTGACGACGACTAAGTTCTGAGTATTCCCAACCAGTCGCAGGGTTTGCTGGGTCGCTTCGTAGATGTTGGGGTGGTCGGTCGATTCGACATCAGCCAGGACTTCCAACATGCGTCGTTTCCCGGCGGCAGATCCGGTTCCTATGAGTGCTTCGCACTTCTGCGCCGCAACGGCAAGAACAATCCGATTGGAAGGCGAACTGATCAATCGAATCACGAGCGTTGCCGCTAGACTAATCGCCCGTTCAAGATGATAGGCTGCTAGTTCATCGTCAGCCATCGCGTGATGGCCGTTACGTGAATGGTGGTATCCATCGACCAACACGGTCGTATCGAATCGTCGTTGTTGTTCGAATTGTCGAACGGCGGGTTCGTTCATTCGGGCGGTTGTGCGCCAATGAATCCACTTGGGGCTATCGCCCGTCTTCCATTCTCGAAGCCCAAAAAAATCGCCTTCGCTTGGGCCGCTCTTGCGTCCGGTGGTGGACATGCCGCCCGCCCGAGTAATCAGACGGCGTTGGTAGTCAGCACTGAGTGAAAGCAGGGCGGGAAATACGTGGAATTCGTCACTGTCGTCGTTGATTTGTCGCGAACTGAACAGTGAAAAGGGAAAGGTGGTCATCAACGAAATGGGACCAAGGCGGTACCGGCCTCGCCGTGTGACGGTGCAGTCGCAGTGTGGCCCAACGGTTTGTCCCGCGGGAATCACACCGGCCGCACAAATCGCGGTTGCGGCATCCGTTTTGTCTGCTGATTCGATTCGGTCTTCGACTCGCATCATCCACGTCGGCATCAAGCGGCTGTGGTTGTAAAGCAAATAGCGAATCCGAAACGGCTTGCCGGCAAAGGCTTCGGTAGGCAATCGGCGTTGCACCGAAATTGCTTCGACGGAACGCTTTGACCATCGCCATTGCATGATCAGAGTCCCGACGATCAGCCCGGCCAACACCAGCAACAGATTGAAACCTCGCAGCGCTCCACCGAGCATCGCGAAGGATCCGACGAACAAAAAGTGAAACCCCAACCGGGTCAAGCGATGCTTGCGTCGTTGTTCCGTTCGTCGCGAGTTGGGCACTTTTCTAGGCTTCCTGGAAACAGCGGATGAGACAACGATAGTTTACCA
>JBAUHR010000608.1:0-7239 GCA_049680385.1 Rubripirellula sp.
GGGCGCAGATATCGAACGGGCGAAGAGCCCGATCATTAAGGTACACCTTAGCGGGTGGAGCCCTGGCGGTGCATACTTGATTGTTCCACTGAAGGACGAACCGGGTAGCCGCGTGATTGCGGCAGTCAAAGATCTTAAGTTGGAACAAGGGACGCCCTACGTGGCTGTATTCATCGGTCCGCCACCTCAAAAAAAAGCCGCTCCGACCGACCGTAAGAGATAGCTTCCATTTCTCGGACACAGTCCGCACAAAACGTTGCACCGGAGTCGCGGAACACGCGAAGCTGTTCCGACTCTTTGTTCGCAATCAGCTTCTTCGCAGGCAAGCATTGCCGACAATACGCACACACCCTTTTTTCAGAACGATGCCCATGGCCCACAAATGCGATCCTTATCTTGTCATCGATTCCAGCGCCGAGGAGTCACTTCCTGAAGCGTGTGTCTGGTGCAATTCGACAACGGACGTATCGAATCGAGATCAAGACGTGGTCTACCGCCCTGGACTCGGATTTGCGACTCGCAGTGTGCTTCGCGCGCTCTTGCGTTTAATGATTGCACACAAGAACCGTTTTGAAACTAGCATCAATCTGCCGATTTGTTCGCGATGTATTAAGCGGCCTGACTTCTACGCGAATGTCGGAGCGGCCGTCTTTATGTTCGCGGTAGCACTGGGCTTTGCGTCGCCGTATGTCGTCGAAACACTTACTGGCGAACAGCCAACGATAACACTTCTCTACTTTGTTGTGGTCCTATTCTTTTTTGCGATACTAGCGTTGCTTTATCCACAGGCGAGGAAGGCTATGCTGAAACGGCGCATGGTGGACTATGCGGACGAACAAATCGTTTGGATTTCCGACACCGATCCGTCGTATCGTGAACAACTTCCGCAATGGACTGGCGAATCGCTGTCAGAATTGCGATCCCGTGGAAACCGCAGATAACCAATAAGGACTTGACTTCGCGAGCTTGCGAGCTCTTGCAAATGGAACATCATCCGTCCCGACCCGCTGACATCAGGAACCCTTCGCGTGGGGTCAATTGTTTTCAATTAATGACGACAATTTTATTCACTGATTCGATGATGGACGTGTTGTGTGTGACACAGTTGGCCAGCTTCTGAGTCCAAGCCAAGCTGTTGAGCCATTCTCGGCTACGACTCCACGTCAACGCCCAGTTGGTAGGTCGATAGACGTGACGAGTCGGATCGTGTCTTTTGGGACGCCGCACAGGGTGAGGGTTTTAACGATTGATACCTGGAAATGTTTGTAGAAAGTGCAAAGGGAAACAGGCCGAGACCGTCAACGCCGTTCCAGTTGCACCTGCCAGGATTCTCACTCCCCGGCAGCTTTCTGCTAGACTTAAATTAGTGGCGAAGTTCAGCATCGGACCCGCCAAATTTCAACGCACGATCTATAGCTGCATGTCTTGTGCCTCCATAGATCGCAATTCGTTTTCCGGCAGAATTGACACTCAAAACAATACCAACCTTTGAACCTAGTTGAAGATCACATGCCGATTTCCGTCGATGACCTCGTCTGTGAACGTCGCGACTCACGCACAGTGCATCATGATCGCTGCAACACCGATCTTGAGATCGCCGACAACACTTTTGGCTTCGCAACTCACCCATACAGCCGCGTAAAAGGTTTGTCCTGTCCAAATTGCGGGATGGCAAGGTTTGATACGTTGCGATGGTCGGATACCGGTGAACTGATTTCCGACTACCGCCGGCGTGTCGGTGAAGCACTCTACAATTCTGCACCGAAATGGGTTCAACGTTTTCCGTTGATACTTGCCGTCTCACTGGGACTTCTCGCTGGCGGAGCTGGCTTCCTTGCGACTGTAGGTTTGGCCGGTGTTCCAGTCGCATTATTCTTCTTTGTTTTCCTTGGATTGATCGGGCTCGCATGCGGTTTTGGACTTGGCTACATTTCTCGAGGAGCCAAATTGTCGCGTCGTTTGGAAACCGAACACAACATTGACGCTCGGCACGTCACGTAGAGACCAATGAGCACACCAATGGACTACTTCGTAAATATTCTCCCAAAAGCCGACACTACTCAACCATCAGATATTGGGATGTGAAACGTGCGCAGGCTAAACTCAAAGCACGTCCGCGACTGACTTAAGTAGCAATCCCCGCCGACCTTTTCGAGTGAAAGTTGAAAAAATTGCGTTTCAGATTTTCATTCACAGCCATTGTCCGGTGAATTGCAAAGTTTTCCCAGGCATGCGATGCAAAACTCACTAACACTATTTTCTCGCCTGCCAATAGCAACGCCATTTCCCATTGAGCGTCTTTCGCAATGTCTCAAGATGCCGTGCACGGATATGGCTGACGTTGATGATGAATTTTGGCTTTGCGTTTCTGCGGTTTCCGATTCTGGGGAAATGAGGCTCAATTGGCTTCGGTACACCAGGAACGCTGACCGCTTCAGCAAGCTTGTTGCGAGGACGCTTGTTCGGTTCGAGGGTGTTACGACACGCTATGCAGACCAAAAGCGAACGTTACTTGACCATGTCGAAAACACTACAGCTACGATCGGAATAGTGGCGGATTTCGACCTGAACCTTTCAACCGTTAGCGGAAAAGCTGTCCTTGATTTGGCCCGAGAACTCGAAGCACTGGTGTGGAACGGAGAAGCATTTTTGGACGCCGATGGACGACAGATCCTCAGGCTCGATGGCGAATCCGATTTTTGAACACCAGCTGGGATAACCCTGCCGTCCGAAAGAAGGACGGTATCGCGCGTTTACAAATCGAAGATCACCTCGCCGTCCGCAGTGACGGCCACTGTTCTGCAGCAAAGAGTTGAAGTCCATGTAAAAACACGAACTCTCTTTGTCCTTCTCGTCTCCCAAAGTGTCATCGCTCGATATCCGTCGGTTCGCCAAGGTTGAGACGTACTTCACTGGGAGCGAGGCAACGGTTCACATCGTCGAAGAATCGCAGGTCATTGAAGCTTTGGAGGCGATTCGAGAAGCGGGTATTCATCCTCGCAAGTTCTATTTGAGTTCTGAAAATAGTCACGCTGATCAACTTGACTCTGATTTGCTAGTTGGCGCAATTCCGGGGCCGGAATACTCTGCAGATGTTGCGAATGCCGACCTCGCTTGCCGCCTCTTTGTTCCGGATGACGTTTTGCTTCAATTGCATGCTCGCCCCGCCAAAAGTCGTCCATACGTCAGTGCTCGCAATCGTCACGTAATGAACGTTGAGCTTGCGGACTACTTCGCTGCTGCTGATTCTACGTCTGGAGACATCTCAATCGGCGGCAAGGTCTGCTCGGAATGGAAGTCCGTTTACTTCGCCCAGAAACACGACATCCTGCACTGGCTTCCAGAACCAACGAATTACCGATGCCGTTTCTGTAACGCGGAATCTGGTTCCGTTCCAACGACAATGCTTGGACGTCACACCGATTGGACTGCGCCACTTTATTGCGACTCGCGGCGACACGGACACGGATTCAACGAACGCTCTCTATTTGTTCCGATTGAACACTTGGCCGACTTTGATCGGTGGACAAAACGTCAAGTTCGATTCACACCTGTATTCTCAGACTCGGTTGGTCCCGGTAGTATCGCGTACCGCGTGCTCTCTGGAACGCTGCAGTAGAGTCTTCAAAACCATTGGTTGACACAAGCGTTGATCGAAATATGTATCGCCTCCAATTCCGTATTCGTAGTCTACTCGCCCTAGCTGCACTCGTAGCTTTCGCGATTTGGTGGATACGGTGGCCGTCGCAAACTGCTTCAAGATTCGTAGCTGATCGTGCTGGATTCGTTAGCAGAATCAACGCAACCCCGACTTCCGCCTATGGTCCCAATCGCCTTGATCAAGCCTACTTTGCGAAACCAGAAAATGGCTCACTCACGACGCATCCGAGATCCTGGGCCGATCTATTCCTTGCGAGACAAACCTTCTGCTATGCCTCATTTCGCTTTTCTGTCCGGCGAGGCGCAATCGTGTCGGGACCGACTTGGTTTTTTGATTACGGCAACATGTGGCTACGCTAGCTGAAGGGCCAAGTGTGCAACGAATAAGCTTCCGAACTGCGCGGCCCGATGAGGCCGACCAACTTACACAGCTTGCGATCGAGTCGAAACGCACGTGGGGTTACGACGACGAGCAAATGTCACTCTGGATTCCTGGGTTTACTTTCACGCCCGACAACATCGTTTCGCGCACGGTGACCGTTGCGGAGATGGAAGGTAAAACTGTTGCCGTATCCTCTCTTTGCATTTCAAATAACGAATGTCACCTGGACGAATTTTGGGTGCGACCTTCCTCGATCGGCACTGGGGTTGGCCGGCAACTACTGGCTCATACCTTGGCGTTGGCGTCTCAAGCCGGTTTTGAAACGGTGACAGTTGTGTCCGATCCGAACGCTGAAGGTTTCTACCTCCGTTTCGGTGGCATTCGCGTAGGTCTTCGAGAGTCGCTGCCCAAGGAAAGGTTGCTGCCAGTGCTGAAGATCCCAACGCACCGCAACGAGATCAACGAATCCTGAAACGTTGGGAAGAATCGGCGTTTGACCAACAGAGATTGAAACGGCAGCTAACCATGACGACGCTACTCTTCCGGTATTCTAGCTCGACGGTGCCGACCGCAATCGTCTCCCGACTACGGGCAATAACGGATCTGTCAATCTCCGACGTTCGGTCGCGAGTCCACGACAATGCGACACTCGTGACCATCACTGCGTTTCAGAACGACTGGGATGAGCAACGGCATCTGCTTGTTGAACTTTCTCGGGGAATCGACGATGGGTCTCTGCCTTTGGTCGTATCCGAACAGTTCGGCTCGACGGAATCACCGGTTTCCCCTGTCATGCTAAAAAACCTAATCCAGACGTTTCGGGGGATAGAGATCGACACGCAAATTGAAAAGGCACTTGAGGCGGGCGATATTGACGACCCTGCCGATTTCGTTGACGATTCCGAAGACTGGACGGTTCGATAGCGTTGGATCGGAATTCGCAACATCAGATGTTTGCTGACTGCGCCGAAGAACAAGTCGGTGACAATCGGCCATGATTGACTTTGCTTTTCCCACACCATGTTGGCAGCCCTTCATCGACTGAGATCAAACCATGAAATTGACGCTGGACGACTTACTTGTACCGCTCACAGAGGCAGTCCACGCAACTTTGCTAGATGATTGGACATGGCTGGTTGGCGACGCTGCGACTCCGATGCTTGCTGCTGCGAACGGCAATATGTTCTACGCAGATGGCGATGCTGGCTCTCAAATACGCATTCTCGACGCCGCTTGCCTAACGGTTCAAGACGTTTGTCCGAAATGGGACGAGTTCGGTGCTGTGATGACCATTGCGGAGAATGCGAACGAATGGCTCACACCTCAACTCGTGGGTGACCTCATTGAATCGGTTGGTCGGCTTCCAGATGGACATTGCTTTGGATTCAAAGTTCCGCCCTGCGTTGGCGGGTCGTTTGAACTGGACAACTTTGAACACACTTCTCTTCCGCTTCATTTTGGTTTGTTGGGCCAGATCGCTTCGCAAGTTCAGCGATATCCGGACGGGACGCCGATTCGTTCATTCAACATCATCGACCCGAACGACGAATGTTGACGGTAATCCCGCCATCTTCAACATGGTCAAACGCTATGAATGAACTTGCAAACATGTTTCTTCATTTGGAAGAGGAGCAAATTGGTTGGGACATCTCTCGGACCCTCGATTACGCTCAGCCAGAGTTCATTGCTCAAATCCCATCTGTCCTTGGAATGGACGACTGTGATAGAGCCGACGATCTGTCGAAGTACGCCGGGACCGCAAACGAGTCTTTGGCGATCGCGATCATCAAGCACGCACCGAACCTGATTGTGCAACACGGTAATTCTCTGACCAGACGTCGATCCGCGAGGTTTCGTAGAGTGATGAAGGCTGAACTCGTTCGGAGAGCAGGCGGTAACCTTTGCCAGTTGGTTAGCAGCGCTTTAGAGGACGAGGACACGGCCGTTCTTGCGGACTCGCTTTGGGCTTTGAAGAAAAGATTTCGCAACACCGAGTTCTCGTCAGAACAGCGAGGCGAACTATTCGAGATCCTGCGATGCTATTTGGAGACGGAAGAACCTGAATGGTCACTATTCGATTTCCCAAACCTGCTCTCGCAGTTGGACCCGACGCGTGCGCGAACCTATTTCGCTTCGCCAGAGTTGCTGGTCTCGTCAAACCCGCAACTGAACGAATTGCTGGTCAATGCGGCTGAGTTGGATTCCGACATCAGTCCCGACGTGTTGGAACTGCTTTTCGATTCGCTGCAAGCGATCAGTCCAAAGCCAGCCGGAAAAGACCAAGAGGCGATCTTGAATGTGATCAGGCTTGCGACCAAAAAGCAGTCGAAAAGGTATCTTCCACTGCTGGAAAAAGCCGCCGTTCACGTGGGGCCTGCCGTAAAGCTTCTGGGCCTAGCCGGGCAAGTCAAGCTGAGGCATCCGTACGACCCGATTCGTAAGTCGATCGAACTGCTGAATGGTGAAGTGAAGAATTCGGTTTCCGTTCCCGTGAAGGTCGTCGGTTTCACTGCGATCTATCTGGACATTGTTCAGCACGATGGATTGATGGAGTTTGCACAACTGAGTTCTGGAAGGCAGTATCGAAGCACGATCAAGGCGCTCTCGCTCTTGAAAGCGACACCTCATGTGAGGCTGCTTACTTGGTTGCTCGACGAAGTTGGCGAGGTCCCTCGAAAGGCACTGCGAAAACTAAGTAAATCGGAGCTCAAGGCGATTGAGGAAACGATCGAGTCGAAGTCGGAGCGGCTCGATTTTGATCGTGTCCGCATCCGTCTCTACTCCTATATTCTGGCAAACCAAGATGGGTTCGAGAAGTTGATTTAAAGATTGTCCCGATACAGTTGCCTCGTAGCGGAATGCGTCAGGACTTTCGGTCACCCGCAATGGCCGAAAGTCGTGACGACTATCGCAACGGCAATCCGAAAGCTATTAGGCCACCGGATATTTCCACTGGCCGCGATAGGGACGCCGCAGTAGCTTGTTCGCTTCGTCATCGCCGATGATTTTTTCGTTCTCTCCATCCCACTGAATGCTGCGACCTAGTTTCATGGACAACATTCCCAGCAGACTCATGTTGGTGGCGTCGTGGCCGATTTGCACATCGCATTTTGGCTTGCGCCCGCTTTCGATGCTTTCGATAAAGTCGGCCCAGAGCAGATCGATGCTGTGCCCATCGGGTTCCTTATGCTGAGCAT
>JBAUHR010000609.1:0-2345 GCA_049680385.1 Rubripirellula sp.
GAACTTGGGTTCCAGTTTGTTTCAATTAATGCCATCTATAATCAATCCAATTCAAATTGAGCGAGGTGTTCTTCACGAGACGCTTCAGAAGCAAGCGTGGTCTGATCCGATTTTACGACGACCTGCCGCCCCAGCACCAACACATCCATTTCGGTCATCATGAAACAGCGGTAATCGTCCTCGGGTGTACACACGATTGCCTCGCTGCGAACATTTAAGCTGGTGTTGATCAGTACAGGGCAATCGGTTTTCTCATGAAAGCTAGTCATCAATTGGTGCAACCTTGGATTGCGAACATTGTCGACCGTCTGAATTCGAGCCGAGTAGTCCACGTGCGTAATTGCAGGTAGAGAAGATCGACAAAAGTTTAGTTTCTCGATACCAAACGCTTGTTCGTATTCTTCCCCCAACTCTTTTCGAATCTTCTGACTGACTGGCGCAACCATCAGCATGTAGGGCGACTCCTGGTCCGCTCGCATATCAAAGTACTGATCAACATATTCACGTAAGACGATGGGCGCGAATGGACGAAACGACTCGCGAAATTTAATCTTCAAGTTCATCACGGACTGCATTTGTTGGCTGCGTGGATCGCCCAAAATACTACGAGAGCCAAGCGCACGAGGACCAAATTCCATTCGTCCCTGAAACCAACCAATGACATTCTCGTTGGCGATTAGCTCTGCAACTCGATCACACATTTCTTCGTCGGAGTCATAGGCAGTGAACACCGCATCGTGCTTCTGTAGGCATTCAACAATCTCCTGATCTGAATACGAAGGCCCGAGCAACGAACCTTTCTGGGAATCGATTGATGCCACGCTCCTTGGCTTTTCTAACAATTGGTGCCAAACGAAGAGAGCAACACCCAACGCCCCGCCCGCGTCTCCTGCTGCCGGTTGAACCCAAACTTTCTCGAAAGGGCCTTCTCGCAATACGCGACCATTGGCGACGCAATTGAGCGCAACGCCTCCAGCGAGAACCAAGTTCTTTTTTCCTGTCAGACGATGTGCGTGATCAGCGGTCCGCAGGACGATTTCCTCGGTCACCGCTTGAACCGATGCGGCGAGATCCATTTCCCTCTGCGTCACCTGTGATTCTGGCGGCTTAGGCGGTCCGCCGAAGACTTTATGCAGCTTCTCAGATGTCATCGTCAATCCTTGACAATAGTTGAAGTAGCTCATGTCCATCCTGAAGGACCCGTCTTGCTTCAAATCCAGCAAATGCTCAAGGATCAGGTCCTTGTAGATAGGATCGCCATATGGCGCAAGCCCCATCAACTTGTATTCACCACTGTTCACGCGAAAACCTGTGTAGTACGTGAACGCAGAATAAAGCAGCCCCAACGAGTGCGGAAAACGCAGCTCCTGCTCCATCGAAATATTGTTGCCATTCCCCACTCCGATGCAAGTTGAAGACCACTCTCCCACACCGTCAAGCGTCACAATCGCAGCTTCGTCGAACGGTGAAGGAAAGAAAGCACTGGCAGCATGCGACTCGTGGTGGTCAGTGAAAACGAATCGTCCTTTATATTCGTTTCCTAACCCTTTTCTCATCTCGCTCGGCAAGTGTAATTTCTGTTTCAACCAAAGAGGCATCGCTTGGCGGAATGAAAGATATCCCTTGGGGGCAAAAGCAAGATAAGTCTCAAGCAATCGCTCAAACTTTGTAATGGGCTTGTCGTAGAAACCGACGTAGTCCAAATCCTTGGGCGAGAGCCCTGCCGTTTGCAAGCAATAGTCGATCGCGTGATGCGGAAACTCGTGATCGGCCTTTTTTCGCGTAAAGCGTTCCTCTTGAGCGGCCGCAACAATTTCGCCATCAATTACGAGTGCCGCGGCTGAGTCATGATAGAACGCAGATAAGCCTAGAATCGCAGTCATTACTTATTCGTTCGTTTACGATTGTTGTTCGAGCGTGGAAACACCAGCAACACTACCGGCATTTTTAAAAGTACGTGAGTTGAGCGTGCTCTTGTAATCTGATCCATTGTCTTTCGCGGAAAAACCGCCTCACGGTTTCTCGATCAGCAAATCGAAATTGTTTAGAATCAGGTCGGAAATCGCCGCCGAAACCACTTTGTGCCCGTACGGCGAGAGATGTAAATGGGATGCCCCGACAAACATCTCCTGGTCTTGATTTTTGTATAGATCAGTGACGTCAATTGCAGGAACACCTTTCGATGCCCAAAACTCCAGCAAATCGTTTTGAGGCACTCGCTCGCTGCTCTCAGTTGCTACTTGAGAACTGTACGGATAAATCACAACACAAAAGGGAATGTCTTTTTCTTTGCAGGCATCATGCATCAGAGCCATAGCTGACTTCATCTCCTGCCACGCTACTTC
>JBAUHR010000610.1:0-1955 GCA_049680385.1 Rubripirellula sp.
TCCGAGCACGAAAGACTTTGATGTTCTTTGCCTTGAGGGTCTTTGTTTCAACGCGGCCTGCACCAAGATAGAACAACGCATCGAGCGCCCGCTGAGCTTCGACGTAGTACTTCTCCAACTGGGAACCGCTCAATAGCAGGGCCGTTCGATCATTGCGAAACCCTGACGGCCCCTCGGGATCTTCGGGCAGTGTCAGACCGGCGTTGAAATCGATGCCCAATAAATCGCGGACGGAGTTGCGATACTGCAATCGTGAAAGTCGAGACAGCGGCACGTGGCCGGGGTTCTTGATCGCATTCCAATCGATATCGTTAACCGCTTTGTCGACCCCGGCGATCATCTTTTTCAGTTCGGTGGCTTTCGGAAACGGTTCTTCCGGCGGCATCTCCTCGGATTCAAGCTGCTCCAAAACCCGTAGCCAAAGTTTACGCTCGCGGATCACACTCTTCGCGTAAGTGAACTGACTCAAGTCAACATCCGCTTCGGTCACATCGCCCGAGTGACAGTCGTAACAGTACTTCTTCAATAACGGTGTCACGTACGTCTCAAAAGTCTGCGCTTGCACTGGCGAAAGCAGGCCAAACAGCATTGCAACGAACACGCTGATCGAAACGAAGGCACGCATTCCTTGACCTTCCCCGCTCGTTCCTCGCGACCCTTCCGGAGGAAGGGTGAAGGAATCGCGGCTTGGCTTTGTCAGCGAACGCATCATCACTCAACCTCCCGCAGCGGCGTCACCGATCGCCAAGTTGGGCCGATGCGCAGTTCATCGACGATCCGCGCCGCCGTTCCTTGCGAAGTCAGCACCGTCAGATTCAACTTCGCAGAAAGGTCGAGCCCTTTACTCACCACGTGCCAAGCCGAAGGCTCGGCGTAAGTCAGTCCATCCGACTCAGAGAAGATGCGGAAGCTTACTTCGTCCTCTCCGTTGGCTCGCGCGATCACCTTGCCGATCCAGAGTGTGGTCTGATCCGAAGGTGCGTCGACCGCCGAAAAGAAACCCACGCCACGCCCGGTGCGGATTTGTGGATGCAGGTCGGGCGAAATTCCGAAGCTCAATGCCTCGCCGTAGTAGTCACCGCTTCCTCGAAACGTCAGCCGAATCCCTTCCTGCGGTTTGGCTCGCCGAGGACGATTGCCGTAGTCCGGTTCGCGTACCATAAAGCTGAAGTAGTAAATCCCATCGGTACTCAAGTCGATCGGTTGCGTCATCTCGCGAATCCGAAATGTCTTGCCGGCGGGCAAACGCATCATTCCATCTTCACCACCGGGAACCGGCCAAGTGACGTTCATCTTTCCATGAACAATGTCCAGAACGTCGCTCACATCTTCGTTAGCGCGAAAGCCTTCCACTTCGGTTCGTTGCCGCCACGGACCAACCCAGCCTTTACCACGATGGCTATCGCTCAGCGAAATCTCACTCTCGTCATAGAAGAATCCTTCATAGGCGTACATCAGATCGGCGCGACCGACCGGGTTGACATCTTCCACAACGGAATCAAAGCGTTCCGGCGTTAAAGCCACTTCGCGAGGAGCTGATTCAGCGTCTTCCACCATGACCGCTCGGCCGGCCGGCAACACTTGAGGTATCGCGTCGGTCGATCGCAATGGGCGGACGGAGACTTCACCATCAAGGACATTTAACGTCGTTGCCCCAGCGTCGGCCACGCGCACCGAGAATTCCGTGCCAAGATCAATCAACTCACTGGCGGGTGTCAAGAGCCGAAAGCCCGCCGCTTCGTCAGACGCACGGACGACAACATCACCGCGATGCAGCATGGCTTCGCCGGGACTCAGTAGTTGTAAATCGGTGTCGCCGCGCAAAATCAATTCTGCTCCGCCATCGAATCGCAGCACGGCAAGTCCGCGGGAAAGTTTCAGCCGACCATTCAGTCGCTGACCTTCGGCGAGAACTTGAGCATCGTTCCAGCGACAGTCTTCAGTCAGCAGCATCG
>JBAUHR010000611.1:0-4733 GCA_049680385.1 Rubripirellula sp.
TCGCGGGCGGGACGCTTCTGAAACTGGGTATCATGTACGCAAAAAAGGAAGCGAAGAAGCCGGACGTCATCAAAATGTCGATAGGATTCGTAATCTTCACCGGTGTTGCAATCGGCTTGCTCGTTGCTGCTAACAACAATTAGTCTAAAGACGCGGCCGTACGTTCTGCATCGAACTCACTCCGATTTGCAAAAGAAACGTATAGGGCGATTCACGAAATTTTCGGGCACGAATAGGATCGGCAAGCCATAAAGAAATTAGCTGCTTGGCTCAAGGGTGAACAGTGGTTTTGGGCCTGCCTTTAACGACTTCTCCGCCGACGTCGAGCTAGGATCCCTAAGGATGCGACCGACAACAGTGTCAGCGAGGATGGTTCGGGAACCGCCGTGACAGAAAACTGGGTCTGCACTCCTGTGAGTCGCCAACTCGTTGTGCCTGTATCGTCAAACGTTGATGGGCTCGGAGCAAGAGCGTTGAAAGTGAGTGAGTTCGGAGATGTGCCATCGTATGTCTGTGAGTCAAAGGTAAAGACGTCATTTGCCTCACCAAAATTTGACAAAGTGGCACCGCGAAAACCATCGAAGTTCACGGTGGCTGTTGGCCCACTCACGTAGGTTATGCTGCCGACGCTCACTGAAATGGTGTTTTGATGATTGTCGTTACCTGGCGTGAAGACTATCTCGCCACCCGCATTTGCTCGGACTCGGTCGGTGGCAGCATTCCTTGTACCCGTCATCGTCATGATCGCGCTGTAAACGGATCCCGTTTGAGCAGAGTCATCAATTGTTATAAGCAAGTTTAGTTCCGCATCGCCATCTTGGAAAAGCGTTGTAGCTCCCGTGTTTAGCCCTCCTAAATTGTTTGAACCAGATACGTTTGTTGCTGTCGTAAAATCGTTGGTAAAAGTGACTAAGCCACCTTCAGCGGACGGCACGAGTAGTGCAAAAGACAAAAGGGCAAAGATTAAACTGGTTGTTTGCTGTTTATACATTGCAAGTGCACACAGGAGGTCATGTGGGAATAGTAGGATGACTGCCACGTTACACGTGGGCAGATGCGTAAACAACCGTCGAAAGCCCTAGTCAAACGAATTCCTACAACGTTGTGCAATTTTGCATTTACGCCGTAACCTAGCGTCATTTCGCGGTATGTCATTACATGGCGGACGAACACGAGGACGATTTCAATCAGCTTCTAGCGGGACTTCAACCGCAAATTTTTGCGTTCGCCATGTCGTTGCTGGGTGACCTCAGTGCGGCACGCGAAGTCGTCCAGGAATCCAATCGCGTCATTTTGCAGAAACGATGTGAATTTGAATCGGGAACGAACTTTGCCGGATGGGCGATGGCGATCACTCGCTTTCAGACGATGGCATGGCTGCGAGACCAAAAGCGAGATCGACATATTTTGACACCGGAAATCTCGGAAGTCTTAACACCTCGGATCACCCAGTCACTTGCCTCCGAAGACCCTAGATACCAGGCTCTCAACGACTGCATTGGCAAGCTGTCGAAAGAACACCAAGCGATGTTACATACGCGATACGTTGATTCATCCACGCTGAGTGAGCTTTCGGTTCAGTCGGGAAAGTCAGAGAACGCTTTGAAGCAACTTTTCTTTCGGCTTCGCAATACGTTGACCAAATGCGTTGAAAACACTTTGAAGGAACAGCAATGAGTGCGAGTGAAAACCACAAGGACAACCTACGCAGGCAGGTCGCCGATGCCATCGAAGACGCACGCGATGGCAAGCTCACCGGAGCTCGCCAAGATGAAATCCGCGAATTGCTGCTGACCGACCCGCAGGCTCGAGACGCTTATCTGGAGCACAGTCAAATGACTTGGATGCTCTGTATCGCGGAAAACCTGGATGGCAAAAACGCGGAGCAGGCGGCCTCGCACCAAAAGGCGTTGGCAGCCGCACTGGCAGCAGCATTGACCAGGGGCACGGAAGCCAAGGCGAAGACTCCAAAACGCTACTGGGGATTCGTTTCGATTGCGGCGACCGTGGCCGCCGTTGCTGCCATGATTGCTTTTGCCATCGTCAATACGGGAACCACTGACAGTTCCATTGCTTTTGCGTCTATAGTCGAATCGCATCAGGCAAAATGGTCTGGCGTACCTACGCCAAGACTGGAATCGTCGCTCAGTGATCAGCGATATACGTTGGCAAGCGGGGCCGTGCGACTGAAATATCGCAACGGGGCTGAACTGCTCGTGCAAGCTCCTTCGACTTTTTCGATCGACAACGAAAGCCAAGCAACGCTTGTGACGGGTTCGCTCAGTTTGTATGCACCATCGACGGCGTCTGGATTTCGTATCGAAACGCCATTCGGTACGGTGGTCGATCGCGGGACACGAATCGGCGTTTTCGCAAATCAAGAGCTAGGCATGGAAGTACACGTCTTCGAAGGTAAAGCGGAAGCGATACGCAAGGGTGAACGCAAAGGCAAGATGCTTGATGCTGGTGAGGCAGTTTCGTTGGCGACGTTGGATGCCGATTTCGTCTCGATGAACGCAATGCCATCTCACTTCGCACTTTCCATGGACCGGATAAGTTCCTTGCCAATTGTCTCAGGTGATATTGCGCTTCGCGTATCACCGCCGCGATCGGTTCGTCGTGTCCGCAGTGAGTTGGTCGATCTGGGACGGGCAACCATTTTCCCCGAGCGTGAGTCGGTCGAGTTGCTCGAAGACCTACCCGTGACTTGCAATCAACCTGGCCAGCCCGTGACTTTTGAGTCGAATGATTTCACTGTGCCCGCGCGCCTTCGCGTTGACACTTACCTGGTTCACTTTGCCGTTCCAAAGTCGGTGCGGCGTACGGGAGAATCGGTCGTCGCCACGGGCTCGCTATCGTTCAATCGTCCAGTGCTAGGCATTGTCTGTGCCGGCCCAGGGAGGATTCCTGCAACACTGGTCAGTTCGGGCACCGAGTACCCCACCGACAAATTCTCGGGGCTGGAGGATTCCATCGCGGGTCATCCGGATTTTGCAGACTCCCTGCAACTGAGCGACGACCGCAAGACGATCACGTTCCATCTGCACGTTCACGGCCGCGACGCGGCTGAGCAGGACGATTTCGTCGACCAGTTCCGCATCTTTGTGAAATCGGCACGCTAAGCGGAATCTTTCGCTATCACCATTTTCTAACTGAATGGCATGAAAGCGATGTTTCGCAAGTTTTTAGAGGATTTGTCGCAAAACGGCGGGCCGTCCGGGGAAAACGGTGTAGGAGAGCGGTCTTGAGACACCAAAGTGCAGGTTAACGAGTGAAGAAACGACAGACCGATCAAACGAGTGGCCTTGGAGAGTCACCGGACGATCCGGCAAGTTCGTCAGGTGCCTCTGGCGCATCAGGAGCGGTCGCGCGTTACTTTGCGCTTTCGCAGCCTCAACTGCGTGCCTACATCCGTTCGATCGTATTCAATCGTTCTGACGTCGACGACATTTTGCAAGACGTCGCGGTGACGGCGTTCGAAAATGCCGAACGATACGATGGTTCACGGCCGGTGAACGCATGGGTGATCGGAATCGCTCGCAACAAGATCATGAAGTACATCGATAAACACAAGCGTCAGAAGACGTGTTTTTCAACGGAGGTTGTCGAAGCGATCACCGATGCGGCGACGACTGGACCCGACAAAAAGGATTCGCTGGATTCTTTGCAAGGTTGTCTTGAAAAACTGGATCCCAAACACCGCACGCTACTGGTTCGGCGTCACGAGACGGGGGTTACCGCGCGGCAATTGGCCAAAGAAATCGGCTACACCGACACACGAATGAGCCGCCTGATCAATTCCCTGTACGCAACGCTAATGAAATGTGTTAGCGGAGAACAAACGGCGGCAACGAGGTAGCGCCAACGATGTCCAACGAAATCAATCAAAATGAACTGCTACGCCTGTGCGGCAAAGTGCGAGATCAGTGTATCTCGGACGCGGAGTTTGTGCGTTTGGAGCAAATGCTGCGGGACGATTCAGGTGCGTTGCAGTTTTATCGCCGATTCATGTCTCTCTGTTCGTCAATGGAGCAAATCAGCGATCTGCAGTCGGCTGGCGGCGCGACGGACAACGCCGGCAACGATTCGATCTCCGACTCCGACTCCGATTCAGGTGCGTTTGCCTGGATCGACACTATGCCGCGATCGGAACTTGCAAAACCTACTCCATCAACCATTCCTGCAGCCGCGCCGGTTCGTATCAATCGCAAGCGATGGATCGCTGCGGGATTAGGTGTTGTGTCTACTGTCGCAGCGGCCATTGCGCTCATGTTGGTCAGCGTTGGTCCTTCCAGTTCGACCGAACGTTTCGCTTCGCTGGTGGATTCGCGTCAGGCGGTATGGATTGGTGAGAACCAGCCAGCCGACGGAGCCATGCTCGCATCGGTTGATTACACACTAGCCAGCGGCGCCGCGCAATTGCGGTATGACAACGGCGCTATACTGTTGATTCAGGCTCCGGCTGTGTTCTCTATCGATGCCGAAAAACAAGCGACGTTAAGATCGGGATCGCTGGCGCTGACGGTGCCTCCGACAGCAACCGGCTTTCGGATCCAAACACCGCAGGGAACGGTCGTCGACTTGGGCACGCGCATCGGTGTGATGACTGACGAAGAGGTTGGGTTGGAAGTGCATGTTTTTGAAGGACGCGCCGAAGCGATCCAGGCGAACGCCACGCGTGGTGAATTGTTGGCAGCCGGCCAAGCGGCCGTTTTGTCGCCTGAGAATAAATT
>JBAUHR010000612.1:0-2899 GCA_049680385.1 Rubripirellula sp.
ATGAAGGGAATCATTCCGACCAAAATCGAGAGCCGGTAATTGTTGGAACCATCGAGATTATCCCAGTCATTGTTGCCGACCTCCGTTCGGGTCCCTGTACCTTGCATCGGCAAAGCTTGGTAGGCCGAGTGGTAGTTGTGCATTGACAAGCCAAGTTGCTTGAAATTGTTGCTGCAACTCATGCGGCGGGCAGCCTCGCGTGCTGCTTGGACTGCGGGCAACAAGAGCCCCACCAATACGCCGATGATGGCGATCACCACCAACAGCTCGACCAGCGTAAAGCCAGCCGATTGTTTTTTTCGAAAGTTCACGAAACGTTACTCCTTGGCAAACGCCAAACAAGAAGACAAAAAGGACAGTAGATCGAGTGTGCCAAATTCGCGCGCTGTGAAACGCACAGCGAAGCACACCGTAGATGTTAACGAGACCGACCGAAGCTGACTTTCACAAACACGTAATTTACTTTCATATTTGCGTCGCAGTGGCAAGCGTCGCTACCTGCTGGCGGGTCCATCCGAGCCGGAAATCAACAACTGCCCCAGCAGTTCAGCGACCACTTCGTGCCCCGCACGGTTGGGGTGATTTGGCTGAGAAAGCAACGAGTTCACGTCCGTCCCGGCCTCGACTCGCGCGCGAAATGCGGCATAAGAGTCGATCAAGGGAACATCCATGTCCTTAGAAATTCGCCGGACCTGAGCCGCATGCTGGGCCAACAAGGTGTCTTGATCCAAAATGTTTTCGTGGGAATCGGGCGTCGGCGTCAGCAAAACAACTTGAACCTCGGCTTTCTGCGCCTCGTCAATCATCGATCGCCAAGCCTGCTCGGATTCGCTTAGCCCCGCCGATCGATCGTTTAGCGAATAGTCGATGAAAACCAAATCCGGGCGCATCGACAGCACATCTGTCTTGAATCGTTTGGCACCGCGAAGCGAGTTTTCGCCACCGATTGCGGTCACGCAAACGTCGATCACCGCAGTCGGAAAATGCTCGCACAGTTGCCGATGCAGCAGGCTCGGATACGCATCAAACGTGCGAACATTGCCGTCACGAAAATAGCCCGCGGGTACAGAATGGCCGTGAAAAACCAGGCGCACGGTTCGGTTCTTGGGCCATTTCTTCCCCAGCTCACCCCGCAACTCGTCGAACACCGGATCCGTACCAAACACGTTCAACGCTAGCGCGGCCATCAAAAGATGAGCTGCAATCAATAAGGGGAACCGCCGCATGAAATGAACTCCGAATCAGTAGCCTAGGAATGCATCCGTGGATGCGCGAAGCAAAAAGAGTATTGCATCACAACAGGAATCACACCCTGACGCAAACATGAAATTTTTTAGCAGCAAAACTGCAATGCAACCCATCCCGGGACTGATAAAGTCTTAGGTTGGCTCTTGAAAATGAGCGTCAACGGCGCCGATTGGCTCACCGCGGCTTACCCATTCCTCGTTCGAACAACACTCTTCTCATCGTGCCAGTAAACTTCGAGTCTCGTCAAACACTCTGTATCCGCTTTGCCGCCATTCGCTGCATCATGATTGCGACGATGACGTTAGCAGTCGCCAATCCTTCGCGTGCAGTCGAATCGATCGACTACAACCGTGACGTGCGACCCATCTTGGCTGAAAACTGCTTCGCTTGCCACGGACAAGACAGTGACAGCCGGGAAGCGGATTTGCGTTTAGACATTCGAGACCTTGCAATCGAATCAGGCTCACTTGAACCGGGCGACCCTGACGCCAGCGAATTGATTTCTAGAATCTTGACCGACGATGCGGACTCGCTGATGCCGCCGCCGGACAGTCACAAATCGTTAACATCGGACCAGATCGACACTCTCGTGCGCTGGGTCACCGAAGGTGCTGCCTACGCCAAGCATTGGGCTTTTGTTCCGCCGGTAAAAGTAACGCCGCCGGTCGTTGCTGCAACGGCCCCAACTAAGACAACGGCGGCCACCGCAACTGAGATCACCGACGCGTGGTCCCAGAATCCGATCGACGCATTTGTGCTGCGCCGAATGCGCGAACAAGGACTTGCACCGGCGCCACCGGCCGATGCCAATTCGCTGTTTCGGCGTCTCAGTTTTGACCTCACTGGACTTCCGCCAGCGATCGACGAAACCGCGGATTTTGTTGACGACTATGCCCGTCGCGGTAGTGCGGCCGTATCCGATGCGATCGACCGTTTGATGCAAAACCAGGGCTGGGGCGAGCACCGAGCCCGGTATTGGTTAGACGCCGCACGCTATGCCGACACGCACGGCATGCACCGCGACAACTATCGCGAAATTTGGCCGTACCGCGATTGGGTCATTCGGTCTTTCAACGCGAATCAACCGTTTGACCAATTCACGATTGAACAACTCGCCGGCGATCTGCTGCCTTCACCGTCGCTCGATCAATTGACGGCGACTGGGTTCCAGCGATGTTCGATGACAACAAACGAAGGCGGCACGATCGCCGACGAAAACTTGGCGGTTTATGCGTCGGACCGAGTCCAAACTTTCGGATGGGTCTACTTGGGGCTGACCACAAACTGTGCCCAATGCCATGATCACAAATTCGATCCGATCACGGCCAAGGACTATTACTCATTGGCCGCGTATTTTCGCAACACGACTCAGCCAGCGATGGACACCGACCAAAAAGACGGCGGCGGCCCATTTGCGACCATTCCCAACGCCGAAGACCGTGACCGATGGAACGCGATTGAATCGAAACTTGAATTGGCCCAAAAAGCCCGTCGAGCGCGTCGAGGCGAGACGGCTATCGCGTTCGCTCAATGGGAATCTTCGTTAACGCCCGACTCTTTCGAACACGACCTGGATTCGGCCCCGGTTGTGCATTTGCCGCTTCATGAAAAGCTTGATGAAGATCACCAACAAGCAACGGGCTCACTGACG
>JBAUHR010000613.1:0-2137 GCA_049680385.1 Rubripirellula sp.
TTTCCAAAGGGCACAACCCAAAGGGCATCGGATTGTTTTTGTGGAGCTTTGCAAAGCTCTATTCTATCGATCCAAAGGACGACTACCTGGACAGGATCAACTACCTGCTTGACCTCTTGGAGAAATACAAGTCACCTGGCATTTCTGGAAACGGATGGGGGTATAATTTCCCCTGGCAATCACGGGCCTTCTTTCTCCCACGCTATACGCCAACGATCGTCAACTCGTGTTTCATCGGACACGCGCTGCTGGATACTCATCGCATCACTGGCATCGAGCGTGCGATCGACTTGGCGATGCCCATTCGCGATTTCATTACGAAGGATTTGAATCGTACTGATGATGGCGATGCGTTTTGTTTTTCTTATACACCCATCGATAAGCTGATCGTTCACAATGCCAATTTTTTAGGGGCATCGCTTTTGATTCGGTTGAACGACATTGATGGTAGCAATGAACTGAAGGCGACTGCTCTGGCAAGTTTGGCGTATTCGATGCGACGACAAATGAGTGATGGTTCGTGGTGGTACGCGGATACGAATTACCAGCAATGGATCGATTCCTTTCACACGGGATTCAACTTGCAATGTATCGAGTACTTTATGAATTCAAGTGTTGGTCCCGAAGTATCCACAACCTATCGAGATCAGTTTGAGAGGGGATTACGATTCTATGCAGATAACTTCTTTCTCGCAGATGGTACGCCCAAGTATTTTCACGATCGACTTTATCCGATTGACATTCATTCGTTTGCTCAGGCCATTGTGTTCTTTTCTCACCATCGCGACGACTACAACGACCTGCTCCAACGGATTGTTCAGCGTCTCCTTGATACCTTTATGGATCCAGGTGGATATTCCTATTTTCAGCAAAAAGAAAGGCGTGTGATCAAAATTCCATACATGCGTTGGGCACAAGCATGGACGCTACACGCGCTAACGGAATATCTCAGTACGTCGGCGACCACTGAAAGCAAACACGTTGATGTCTGAATTGACAATACCAGAGATCGAATCCGTTCGCGTATTCGGTGTTCCTGTGAGTGTGCTTGAATCCAACCAGCATGCGATCGAGGTTATTCAGAGCCGAGCCTATGTAGGCGAGCAGACTTTTGTTGTCGCAATCAATCCCGAAAAGATCTCGGCTGCGAATAACGATCCCGATGTGAGTGCCGTTTTGGAGAGTGCCGACTTGCATATCTGCGATGGTGTCGGCGCTGCTTTTGCAGTCCTAGCACTTCAAAAGCGACGGATACCGCGGATTACTGGCATCTCGCTGTTTTTTGATCTGATTGGCTGGGCGGCGAAAACCAAAACACGATTGTTTTTGCTAGGAGCGTCTGCAGAAGTCAATAAGTTGGCGGCAGAAAAACTCTGCGAAACGAACCCTGATCTGATAATATCCGGCCGCCAAGACGGCTATTTCGAAAGTGACGATGCTGTCGTCAAGGCAATCAACAACAGCGGCGCTGAGCTTCTGTTTGTTGCGATGGGTTCACCGAAACAAGAGTATTGGATGGCGAAGCATCGCGCCGACCTTAAACCCCGGCTATTAATGGGGATCGGCGGATCCTTGGATGTCGCTAGCGGTCGGGTGACCTGGGCCCCAAGTTTCTTTCGACGGACGGGCACGGAGTTTTTTTACCGACTGTGTTGTCAACCATCGCGTTGGCGGCGACAGGCGAAACTACCTCTGTTTGCAGCCAAAGTTCTCTTGCGATCCGTCTTGCCCAAAAATTCAAATTAGCGGTTCACCCCGAATGAAATTTGTCAACAAACTGTTTGGCCTGACATTGTCAATGAACGGGCAGTCATTTTGATTCGCTACTACACAACAAATGAATAAGAAGTCCCTTCTTTATGACACGCTTGCATCGCTTTCCGCGAAACTAGGTTCGTTCATTTTGAGTATTGTCACACAAGGAACACTTGCGTGGTGTCTCGGGCCGGGTGACCGTGGAGTCTACGCCGTATGCCTTATGTTCGCCGCAATGCTGAGCGTGATTTTCGCCATTGGCACTGACGCTGCGGTTGTGTTCTTAGTCGCATCAAAACGGCTGACGTTGTCGGAGGGCATTTCCTCAGCGTTGATCTTCACCATGACTTGTTCAGCGTTGGCCGCACTTACAGGGTACTTT
>JBAUHR010000614.1:0-3349 GCA_049680385.1 Rubripirellula sp.
TTGTTCCGCCGACCAACAGCGTGTTGGAATAATCGTCAAAGAAGATTGCCAGTCCTGATGCGGCGACCATCGTTTGCGCACCGCATCGGGTGCGGACGCGTTTGGACAGTCGCTGGATCAGCGACCGCATGCCACCACCTTTTTCCAGCACGCCGACCATGCCGCCAAGCAGCAGGCTGAACGCGAGTGCCTGTAAGTGCGACGTCGCAAGAATCGATTGTTGCATCGCGGCATAGAACACAACGATGGAATCCCACCAAGCGTGGTCGGGAATTCGCCTAGCGAGCAAGACTGCGCCGACAAAGACACCGGCCGCAAGTGGCAGGATGACTCGCCGAGACGCGATCGCCAGCGTGATCGCGACCAGTGGCGGTAACAGCGATTCAGGTCCGGCTGGCATGGTGTTCACACCTTTGCAGATCGACCGCAGGTGACTACTTACGCGTGACTACTTTCGCGCACCGGCCGAGCCGAGAACTGGTGGCACCAGAAAACACTCGTCGTCATGCGACGGCGAATTGGCGAGAGCCTGCTGGTGAGTCAGGCCTGCAACCGGCGAGTCTTCTCGCCATCGGTTGTCGACATCAAGCGCCGTTGTCATCGGCTCGACACCATCGGTATCGAGCTCGGACAATTTCTGAACAAATCCGAGAATTCCGTCTAGCTGCGGACGCACTTTTTGGACCTCGGCGTCGGACAAATCCAGCCGTGCCAAAAGAGCGAGTTTTCGGACATCTTCGTCAGTCAGCGACACTTACTTGGCCTTGGCCTTCGACTTGTCGCTGGAGTTTCCAACATCAAAAGGCTTGGTCTTGACTGTCTTGCGAACCACACCGCTGCGGATGCACTGCACACAGACTCGCAGCGTCTTGTTCTCGCCCTTGGGGGTCGTCACGTGGACGCGTTGCAGGTTGGGAACAAACTTACGACGAGTGATACCGGTGACTTTGGTACCGACACCGCCCAAATACTTTGCCTTACCGCGGGTCTCGATGCGGTTGCCCATTTGGACTTTCTTGCCGCACGCTTCACATTGCCGTGCCATGACGTTTCTCTTGGATTGCTATGGATGATCGATGGTTATCTGATGTTCTTTCAGCGAAGCCCGGCACTATAGCGACTCGATCGTTATTGGAGAAGGATGATTCCGCGGGCTTCTTGCCCGGTTTGGGCAGTTGGTCCTCTAAATTACCGGTTTCACGCCGATTGTTGGCCGTTTCACAGCCTTGACGGGCCGTTCTTGAGACTTTTTTCGTAGTTTTTCAGTCAAATCTCGGGAAAACTTCACGCTGGCGGCTGGGAATGCCGAACGAACCCTCTGTTGCCGGCTGTCGGCAAAGTTTGCCAGGCTTGCCGGAGTGGTTTTGCCGGCACAGATCCCCCATCACGAACTTTTGCCATGATTCTGACTTCGAACTACCCCGCTGCGATTGCGATGGCATTTGCCTGTCTGGCGATGACGACCGGGTGTACGTCAATCAAGTTGCCCGCCAGCCCGTTTGCCCACCCAGCCGGCGAATTGGGGGACTACACGGGGCTCGAGGGCGTTCCTCGGATGCCGGAAACGGAATCGGAAAAGATCTATTTTGCGGTCAAACAGGCGATCGCCAACGACAGTATGGTTTTGCATGTCCCGGGCGAAAATCCATCGACTCGGATTCTGCCGCTGCCAACCGATGGCCGCAGTGTCTACGTCAGCACGCTGCTAGAGCAGACAGGCGTCAAGAAGAAGATGGGCTTCATCAATGCGACTTTGTACCGTCATTCATCGGACTCGATCGCAGGAATTCCCCTGGAATGCCGTATGAATCGAGACGGAAGCTCGATCAAGGCCGAATGCGACTATTCGCTTCAACCGGGGGACCGCCTGACAGTGCGAAAGGGCACGAATCCGGCGATGCAGTCGATTTTCAACACAATGCTGGGGCTCTGAGTCCCGAACGTTTGCTGGCATGACGCGAGCTAACCAGCAAAGCTTTTTGCTGATTTTTCGCGGAAAAGGTTCCCTCGGGGGACACAAGCATTAAAACTGTAGGGGTAGGCGATTCGAGTGGAACCCGATCGCGAGCGCCGAATCGGCTTCACTGAGTCTTGATCGCTGGGCATTGATCCATCCGATTGGTCCCTGTGCAAACGGTTCAGCGGAAACTCATGACACTGTGTCTTCGATGACGGATTCGAAGGTTTCAGTTGCTGCAGGTATTTTTCAGGTGCGGAACCCCTCCTATTGCCTTCGACGAACGAACTCGCGATCTGCGAATTCTCACCCGACGAATTGCCGTTCGGCATTCACGTTGATCGAGTTGTTGGTGGTGATCGCAATCATCGGAATCTTAGTTGCCTTGTTGCTGCCGGCTGTTCAAGCGGCCCGCGAGGCGGCTCGTCGCGTTCAATGCCAAAATCATTTACGTCAAATCGGTTTGGCGATCCACAACTATGAATCGACGTACCGGGCGATGCCTTGGGGCGCCAAAGGCGGTTGGGGACAAAGCTGGACGACGGACATTTTGCCGTTCCTCGAACAGACTGCGCTGTGGGAGCGGACTCCTCAGGGGGACGACGGCACAGCGACATCCAATTCTCCCGAAAGCGATCGCTTGCGAGAATTAGCGCGAGCGGCAATTCCAACTTATCGATGTCCTAGCCAACCGGGCCCCAGTCATTTTGGCGAAGAAATCGATCTGCTGACTGGACGTGCGCTCAACAGCTATCTGGGCAATGCTGGCAGCGATGTCCATCGCGACACGTATACAGCATCGGGATATCGCGGAATGGAAGCTGGCAACGGCGTACTGCGCGTGACGGACTGCGTTTCGGATCCTAGTCTGCCGCCGTGGCCGCCTGCGATTCGATTCAATGGAATCCTGGATGGGCTAAGTCACACGGTGCTGGTCTCAGAGACTCGCTATATCGATCTGCAAGAGTGTGGGATTTGCGATCACTTCTCGCTCTATCATCCGGATTTTGATCGCGCCCGGGGCACCGATTTTTCCGAAGCATTGATGTCGTTGAAGTACGGTATCAATTTGCAGGATGTTCCCAAGGAACAACTCGAAATGTCGGTCAGCAGTTTTCACACGGGCGGTGCGCACATGTTGATGTGCGACGGATCGGTTCAGTTCGCGACCGAGAGCTTGGACGAATCGATTCGACACGCGGTCGGGTCAAGAGCCGACCGCGAGGTCTATGACCAGTCGGCACTGCAGTAAGTCACTGCAATCCAATTCTCAACAGCCGCGTAGCAACGGCAGAGATTAGCCTGGGTGAGACTTGCGAACTTGATGCGAACACAATAGCGAATTTCTGAGCCGACGGCGCTAGCCGCGGGTGCCGATGCTGTGGGCGTGAC
>JBAUHR010000615.1:0-1590 GCA_049680385.1 Rubripirellula sp.
GTTAGCAGCAGCCGGTTGCAAGGTTATCGGGACCGACCCTGACCCAGCGAAATGTAAACTGGCGATCCAAAGCGGTGCCACGATCGCTGAACCCAACTTATCAGCATCGGCGGTGCAGTCGATGAGCGGTGGCGCCGGCGCAGATGCTGTTCTGATCACAGCATCCACATCCAGCAACGGTCCGATAGAACTGGCGTGCGAAGCTACCCGCACGAAGGGACGTATCGTTCTGGTCGGCGTGGTCGGGCTAGAGATTCCGCGACGTCCAATGTATTTCAAGGAAGTCGAGTTTGTTGTTTCCTGCTCTTACGGGCCGGGACGCTACGATCCGAACTATGAAGAGCGCGGCATCGATTATCCAATCGGCCACGTGCGTTGGACCGAGCAACGCAATATCCAGTCGGTTTTGGACCTGATGGCGTGCGGCAAGCTCACTGTGGATCACCTGATCTCTCACCGTTTCAATATCGACGAAACAGAAACGGCCTATAAGATGCTGGCTGATGGAAGCGAGCCCTATTTGGGCGTACTGTTGCAGTACCCCGAGACGCCGCAAGCCATGCCGCGAGTTCCCGTTGCGGCGAATTCATCGACCTCCGCAGCCGAGCCAGTTCGAGGCAAATTGAACTTGGCTGTGCTGGGTGCGGGCAATTTCGCGCGCATGACGATGTTTCCACAGTTGCAGAAGTCCGGCGACTTCAACCTAACCACGCTCTGTTCAGCCAGTGGCATGTCAGCGCAAAGTGCGGGTGAAAAGTTTGGGTTCGCCGACAGCACTGCTGACGAAAAACTGGCAATCAGCGGCGAGCATACGGATGCTGTCATGATTCTGACGCGGCACAATTTGCACGCTAAGCAGGTCTGCGATGCGTTGGATGCCGGAAAGCACGTATTCGTCGAAAAACCCTTGGCAGTTGATGGCCAGCAGCTCCTCGATGTCGAACAAGCTCTTGAGCGCAACCCGGGACAGATCGTCATGGTCGGTTTCAACCGTCGCTTTTCCAAGGCAGCCACACTGACAAAGGCTCACTTTGCGAAAGTGACTGAGCCCCTAACGATTCAGTATCGGTTCAATGCCGGAGCGATTCCAGCAGATGTTTGGATTCAACATCCCGAAGAGGGCGGTGGTCGTATCATCGGTGAGGCATGTCACGCGATCGACTTGGTGACCTACCTCACCGGCAGCCTACCGGTGGAAGTCTATGCAGCTTGCATCGGCGGATCCAACACCCCGCAAATCGTGGATGACCAAGCGTTCATAACGGTTCGGCATGAAAACGGCTCTGTCAGCTCGATTGGATATTTGGCTGGAGGAGATCGGGCCATGTCAAAAGAGCGAATTGAAGTTCTTGGCGGCGGACGCATGGCTGTGATCGATGATTACCGTCAAGTTGAATTGGCATCCGGTGGAAAGATTGCCAAGACCAAGACACCCGAAGGCAAAGGACATTTGGAGGAAGTCAAAGCGTTTGCTGGCGGTCTTCGCGACGGAGCTTGGCCAATCAAATGGGCAGAAATTCTGGCCACTTCCTGGACATCCATTGGTGCTGTCCAAAGCCTTCGCGAAGGTGTTCCGATCCCGCTCTATAC
>JBAUHR010000616.1:0-1756 GCA_049680385.1 Rubripirellula sp.
CAATCGGGCTGGCTCTGCAATCGTTTCAGCGTTCGGCGGATCAATCTCGTCGCGCCGCGAGACTCGAAGCAATTTTGGAAATGACGGTTCATTGGAACCAGTCGCGGCAAACCGACGAGCTCTTGGAACAAATCGCTCAAGCGTCAACGCGACTCCTCGGTGCCGAACGGGCAACGATCTTCCTCCCCGATAGCAGCGGCAGTCTGCTGGTTGGGAAACCAGCCCTCGGTGTCGAGTCGGGCGAAATTCGCATTCCGCTGACCGTCGGAGTCGTCGGACAGGTGATGCAAAGTGGTCAGCCTGCCCGGGTCGATGAAGACGTTTCTGCGGAACAAAAACAGATCCACCGCGATGTCGATCAAGCACTGGGCTTCCAAACGCGAACGCTACTCTGTGTACCGATGGTCAATGGCGCTGGCAAAACCATTGGCGCCTTTGAACTGATCAATCGTCACGAAGGCAGCTTCACTGACGAAGACGAAACGGCACTTTGTGAGCTCGCGGCGCATGCTGCGGTAGCGATCGACAACACCCAGCACGTCGAAAGCCTCGTGATTTCGAAGCGAACGGTTGCCACAGAAGCGGCGGGCCAAATCAACATGATCGGCACCTGCCCGGCCATTGTAAAACTCAAATCGACCATCGAACGGGTTGCCAATACAGACTTGGTCGTTTTGATCACGGGTGAAAATGGCACGGGAAAAGAAGTCGTCGCGCAGATGATCCACTATCTGAGCGATCGCCGCGACGAGGTGCTGGTCGCAGTCAACTGCGCTGCGATCAGTGAATCGCTGTTGGAGAGTGAGCTGTTTGGTCACGAAAAAGGAGCCTTCACAGACGCGCATCAGGCTCGAGAAGGAAAGTTCGAACTCGCCAGCAAAGGGACGCTGTTTCTTGATGAGATCGGCGACATGTCCCTGGATGGCCAATCCAAATTGTTACGTGTGCTGGAGGAACGCAAGGTTGTGCGGGTCGGTGGCTCAACGCCAATCCCAACCGAAGCGCGTGTCGTTGCGGCGACGAATCAGAAACTGGCGGAGTTGATCACGGCCAGGAAATTTCGTCAGGACTTGTATTTCCGATTGAATGTCGTGCCGATTGAATTGCCGCCCCTGCGGGAACGAGGTGACGATATTTTGGAATTGGCCAGTTTCTTCCTTTCGCAGTTTTGTACCAAGGCCCGGCGTGAGACGCCGACCATGACTGCTGCCGCTAAAAAACGCCTGCTGGCACATAGCTGGCCGGGAAACATTCGCGAGCTGCGGAACATGATGGAACGGCTGGCCTATTTGACTGATGGCCAAAAGATCGACGCCGCCGATTTGGCATTCGTGAACTCGCCGGTGGCCGCCGACTCGGCGATCCCGCTGGACCTTCCTCTCACCGATGCGACTCGGCACTTCCAAATCGATTACATCGAACGGCACATCAAACGGGCTGGCGGCAACATGACCGACGCCGCCGAGCAGATGGGCCTTCATCGCTCCAATCTCTATCGCAAAATGAAACAGCTGGGCATGAGTGATGCTGACGAATTTGGAAACTGAAGAGCGGCCACCTGAAGGGCAGCACGACATCTCAATTTTGGGATTAGCCGTTTTCTCATTCGCCAGCTGAAGTCGGCAACCCAAGTCGCCAGTCAAAGTCACAAAACTCGATTTCAGCTTCGACAACGCACGTCTCAGGACTTGCGAACCGACGGGAACAGGCCTCGGACCGCCATCGGCGGCCGATGGCTATTTGCTTGGTCTCGGGT
>JBAUHR010000617.1:0-54734 GCA_049680385.1 Rubripirellula sp.
GGCCAGTACGACTTGGTGATCCAGTTGTACGAGCAACCAGCGGGTTGCTTGGTGGAAACCATTGGCCAAGCGATCGTTCCCGTTTCGATCGAATCAGAGTCGAGCACGAAGGATCTAGCCGAAATCAAAGTTGAGTGTCGCAGCGGACCAAGGGTGGGATTCGACATGCGAGCCTTCAAATTCATCAGTGCGGAAAGTCGAGAACGCAATGTCAATGAAATGAAGGGTCAGTACGTGTTGTTTCACGTCTGGGCAAGCTGGTGCGCACCCTGCATCGCATCGATGCCGAACGTGAGGTCAGCAGCAACCAGCTACGACGAAAGACCTTTGACGGTTGTCGGATTAAACGTCGACGACATCGCTCAACAACCAAAAGCTAAGTCATTGGTCAAAGACGGCAAGTGGAATTGGGCGATGAATTATCTCGGCAGTGATTCGGCAATGATGCGGCAATTAGCCGTCAGCTCGGTCCCGGCCTATTACCTGATCGGACCAGACGGCAAATTGGTGATGTCGTCGAACCAATGGAGCGAAGCGCAGGCAGCGCTGGCTACCGAACTGAACGAATGATTCGGAAACCGCCGAGTTTCTTCAACGCCGTGAACGTTAAGCCAGCGACTGCGAGCCAGTCTTTTGCATCGATAACATCCGGACTTCAGGCACTCCGGCCAAGTCGTTGTTGTCGTTCATTCGGCGGCAGCGGGATCCGATTCGGGGACCAGTTGCTGCAGCAGGGTTAGCAACACGTCGCTGATTTGCTGTGATGCGTCGAGCTGGACTCGGTTGGTGCCCATCCATGTTTCATAGCCGCCCAGTTCATGTTGCGCTGGCGTGGGTAGGTAACCTTCGCTTCCGTTGGCCAACTCGATTGTGAAGGAATCCGAGAAGGGGTTTCGTTTCTTTAAGTCCAGGCCGGTTTCGGCGAAAACTTCGAACGGGATCGCGGTGATGCCCAAGTCACCGATTCGGAACGCTTGCAGCATGACGGCGGTTTGGTCGGGGCCATCAGCAAGTTTTTCCGTACGTTTCGCGTACACCTGTGCGTGTCGATGGACGGACTCGGCAGAGATGTCTTCGTTTTGCAGGCTGGCAAAGTATCGCTGCATTTCGGGATCCGGTTTTCGCATCGCCAGCTCGAGATCTTGCGTGGCGGCGGCGAGCTGGACCGAGTCTTGATAGTCGATCGATCGCACGGCGTCGGAGACTCGGGTTGCGATCAATTCAGAAACTTCGTCGATCCGTTGGTAGCTGGGGTGCGAACTCCGTTTTTCGCGAAAGGGGATGTTGTTGACGTCGCCGCTGGTGCCATTGGTCATGATGCCGACAAAGGTATCGTCCGCACCGATCTTGCGGCCGATCCGATCGGCGAATGCGCCAAAGTAGTCCGCCGAAACGTCACCTGCGGGAACGCCACCGACGTAGTGCAACGAATAGTTGGCGAGCAGTGCGATGGGTTTGTCGTCGAGTGATTTCGCGATGATGAATGAGACTTCTGGATCGATCGGACCAGCCGGTTTGATCAATGACGAGTTACCCGAGGGCGGGTTCATGCGAACTCGGTCGACGCCGCCAAACGGATTGCCGAGAAGTTTTTGATCGCTGACGAACCAACGGCGATTGTGGACTTCGGACGCTTCGTCGACGCTGCCCCAGCCAATTTTTGCGGGCTTCAAATTGCCAATGGCTTCGGCAACCGCTTCGCTGATTCGGTTGGCCACCAGCGACTGATAGCTGTCCAAAACCGCAACACCATCAACGTGGCGAGTCCCCCGCGCGGAGACAGCCGAGTGCGTGTGGGTCGCGGACATCATCACATGAGACGGCGACACGCCGGTTTTCGCCTCAATTAACCTGCGCGCCTGGTCAAACACTTCTCGCGGTATCCCGACGTTGTCACAGATCGCAAAGACGAGCGTGGTTTCGCCATCGTCGAGTGCCAAGCAACGAACGTGCAAGTCGTCATGGATGTTTGTCGCTGGCGGTGAATCCCAGTTGCCAATGATCGGCAACCCCAGCGGCGGCGTGATCTTTACCTTGCTGGCGCCCGCCCGCAACGTGGCCGGTTCGACCGCCGAAACAGAACTCGAGAAAAGGATGGTAAGCGCGATACCCGTTAACCAAATGCACTTGGGTCGTCGGCACTTGGGTTGTCGGCGCGCGAGGCCCGGTTTGACGGCAAGTTTGCTGGCAGACTGAGTGCGATTCATGATGGTGCTACTTCCCCGACAGTGGTTGCTTCAGCGTGACCGAGACGTCGATCAATCCAATGCAAAAATTGTAACCGGTGGTGGATCCGGTCACCGCGATCTGGCCGCCGTGATCCGGTCGCCGTGATCCGGCCGCCGTGATCACCGGCCTTGGTTTGGCACGCAATTTGTTGCGAATGAAAAACGCCAGCCCTTTCAATGGGCCGGAATTGTGTACGATCAAGGCGTCCGTTTTGTCCTTCTAGCCGAGCGAAAATTATTAATGGTCGATCTCTCTAAATTTGTTCGTGAAATCCCTGATTATCCCAAGCCGGGAATCCTGTTTCGCGACATCACGCCCATGTTGGCTGATCCCGAAGCGTTGGCGGCGGCGGCCAAAGCGATGGCGGCGCCGTTCTTGGACATGAAAATCGACATTGTCGCTGCGGCCGAGGCACGCGGGTTCATCTTTGCGACGCCGATGGCGATGGAATTGGGCGCGGGCTTTGTCCCCATTCGCAAGCCAGGAAAACTGCCATTCGATTTGCACTCGTTTGCGTATGACTTGGAATACGGAACGGACGAACTGCAGATTCACGTCGATGGCGTCAAGCCGGGCCAGCGAGTGCTGATCGTGGACGACTTGCTTGCCACCGGCGGGACCATGGAGGCGTGTTGCCGGTTGCTGGAGAAATGTGACGCCAAAATTGTCGGCTGCTCGTTCCTGATCCACCTGGCCCAACTCGGTGGCGAGGATCGACTGAATCCGTACCAATGCCATTCCGTGCTGACCTACGATCAGGATGACCTAGAATCCGAACTCAGCCCGTCCGGCCGGGTTTAGCCCAACCTCGCCGTATTCGATGGCGAGCGATCGAAATGGGGGCTTTTATTCGGTCTGATGCTACAATGGGTGTGGGCGTGTTCCCACCTACCCTGAGTCTTTCGAAAGAGCACCAGCATGAATCGTTTCACCATCGCGGTCGCCGCGGCCAGCAGCCTTGTCGGCAGCTTCTTTTTCACATCATCCGCCGATGCACAGATTCGGATCGGTGGGTTCGGCGGCGTCAGTGTGCGTGCGCCGTTTGTCAGCGTCAACGTCTTGCCGTTTGGCGGTGGCACGCGTGTTCGTGCACCTTTCACGTCGGTAAATACGGGGCTGTACCGAAGCGGCTTTGGATACGGCTACGATCCCTATCGCGGACCTCGACTGTACGATCGCGGGTATGGATATGGAAGCTACTACGATCGCCACGACTACTATTTCGACCATCCGGCAATCCTTCCTATCCCAGCGCCGGTATACCCCGTTCCAGCGTATCCCGTACCTGTCTATCCGGTACCGTCGTACGGATCCGGTTTGTACGGCGGTCCCGACTATGTTTACACCGAACCGTATGCTGTGACTCGTCCCGACCGATACTTGGACGACGAACTGGATGGATACCGCGCCGGTCGCCCGATGGTGCCACCTGCCCAAGACTCGTCGGCCCGATTATCAACGGGAACTGTGTCGATCGAAACCTTGGCAGCCGACCTGCGTTTTGCGGCGGCTCGTTTGTCGCGATCGCTATCCCAGCGGCGCGACGATGCCGACGTGTGGCAAGACTATTTGAAGCCTGATTTCATCATGGAAACGATCGACCGCGGCGGCCTAGCTTCGGAACTGCAATCTTTGTTGTTGAACTACGAAGGACTTTCAGGCAACTCGGAATTGTCCAGCATTTGGGTCGAGGACGGTTTTCGCCAGACTCATCAATTGCTTCGCGATTTTGTTCAAGCCGATGTCGCTGCGGGCTCGGCCGACTCGGGGAGTTCGATCCTCGAAGATGCGGCCGGCGCCAGTCGTCGCAACACGGAACCAACCGAGGCCGCGCCGATCAAAAAGGCAGCCGACGCCGAGCAACTGCCGACACCGCGCCCGACGACGTCGTTGTAAATGCCGACGACGTCGTTGTAGATCAGTTCGGAAACCGGCCGCTGTGTCGATCCAGTTCTTCTAGAATCTTGGCAGGCGGCATGAGTTCAAATTCTTGACGCCGGTCGGCTGGGATATCCATGAAGCGATCCAGCGTCGACATGTGTTCGCGTTGCTGCCATGGTGACTTGCGACGAATCGCTTCTTCGGCCCAAGTTCGTAAGACCATTGGTTCGAAACGCCCGTCACCGCCGCCGCTGGATTCGTGCAAGATCACCAAGTCTTCGGGTGCCAAGATCAAACGAATCAGGGCAATTTCGTCGGGGCGAAGTGAATCGGGACGAGGGATGGATTCGGCTGATGATGGCAATCGTCGACGCGGGTCCTGGGCCCCGAACATCCAGAACAGCATGCGCCATTGCGAATCCGATCGGCCGGGCGAACGGCCTTGCATCTTCTGCATGAATTCACGCTGATCGTCGGGCAACTCCTGCAAACGCTGGTCAAGGATCTGCCGTAAGACAAAATAAATCGACTCGATCGCATCGTCACTCAGCTTGCGACTGGATCGTTCTGAAATCGCAGCCATCGTTTCCCCGATCGCTTCGGCCAGAGCTTCCTTTTGCACGTCGCCCTCCGAACCCTCGATCAGATCGACTGCTTCGGCTGGCAAGCTCTCGCGCCAGTTCGCGTACGCACGCATCGTCTTGATCAGTTTGGCATGGTCGGTCTGCTTCGAAACAATGTCAGCAACTTCTTGGATCTTTGCGCGACTCTTTGCATCCGACCGGTTGTACCGTTCCCATCGCGAATAGAACTGCGTCCTTTGTTCCATCGGCATATTGCGGATCACGTCTTCGCGTTGATCGATTGGGACATCGGCGATTAAAATCGCATCGCTTGATTCGCTTTCGCCATCCGCAACGCTATCGAGTTGTTGCGATGCATTGACCATCTGCGTCCACTGGGAATCAGCGGCTAGCGAACGCATCAAGTTCAGATCGCCTGCATAGAAATAGGCATCCATCGATTCTGCAATCGCTAACTCGCGAAGTTGTTTTTCGAAAGTTCTTCGCTGGACCATGCGAGTGCCAACGATCGCAATCAGACTGCCCATCGCACAAGCCAGAAAGATACCAACGGGATATCGAAACCGATCCAGCATCGATGAAGTAGACGGCGATGCGGAAACCAGATCAGCGACCGCTAACTCAAGCGTGGTCTCAACCAATTTTGTGTTCGGAGCGGGGTCGGGCAGTTCTTCCAACAGATCCCAACCGGATTGCAACTGTTGCAATCGAACTCGCAACGTCTCATCGTCCAGCAAACGATTCTCGACTTCGGTTCGTTCGCTTCGCTCGAGTTCGCCGTCAAGATACGCCACCAGCAACTCATCGTCGGGATCCAGCGGAGTTTCGTCGCTGATTGGCATCGTGTTCACTGCGAATCCTCCGCATCTAAATCTTCGTCGTCGGACATTTCCGATGGCATGCTCAACACGCCCGATTCAATGTATGCCTGCAACGATTCTTTTAAGTTGACTCGCGCTCGGCTGAGCAATGACTTGACTGCCTTGGTGGTCAGATCCATCGTTTCGGCGATTTCCACATAGCTCATGTTTTCGAATCGTGACAACATCATTGCCATCCGCTGTCTCTCACTTAATGACTCAACTGCGGCGCGAACGATCGTCGCTCTTTCCGAACCCTCGGCAATCCGCCCAGGCATCATTCCGCTGGCATCTAGCGCGGTTGACGCCAACAGTTGGGCACCGCTGTCGGCATCTTGGGATCGTGGTGCATCGACTTCGTTGACCTCGTGACGACGACCGATCGAACGAGCCGAATTTCGAGCGACGTTGCCGGCGATCGTGAACAACCAAGTCGAAAACTTTGCTCCGGGTTGATAGGTCTTCCTGGCGCGAAAGACTCGCATGAACGTTTCTTGCGCTAAATCTTCTGCCAAGTCGGCTCGCGGCCCCATCGTTCGCATCAGACGTACCAACCGGCCCTCGTACCGCGCCACTAATTCCGCAAACGCACTGGCGTCATCGTCTCGAACGCGCAGCATCAAACGAACGTCCGGGTCGGACTGTTGATAACGCAGCGCGGTCGATTCACTAACAGCCAAGCGAGCTTTCAGAGTGACGAGGAAAACAGAGAGTCCGCAGTCTAGCTTAATTCAGGTTGCTTACCGAAATCGATTGCATCCTGTGTTCAAACCCGCCTAGCCCTGCGTAAGTTTCGGTGGAAATTGATAGTTTTGAACGGTCGGTGATCGATCCGTTAGCATCCGCCGCCGCAACAACGCGGGGCACCACACGCCCCGCCGCCGCCCGCGATTGGCAACGAGTCACCAGCGGTTTCGGATTTGACCGTCGGCGTTGCGGTAACGCTGAAAACCCGTTCAAACTGACCGCTGCCGCAGCCTGGGCAGTGGGTGTCGTCGGGAATGGCGTCGGACGAAGGAGTGCTTACCAAGATCTCGAGGACTTGATCGCAAGACTTGCATTCGTATTCGTAAAGCGGCATCAACAGCACCTGAAAATGATCGGCGTTTTGCAGCATTCTACAGGTGCTGCGATATGATTGGACGTGATCAGTACACGTGGAATCCCATTATCGCTTCCAAAGTTCAAATTGAAAACATGAGCATTTTGCCGCTGACCCGCGTCCAAGTTCGCCGAGTCGACGAAGTCGCCATCCGAGAGTACGGCATATTGGGGGTCGTCTTGATGGAAAATGCCGGCCGCGGCGCCGCCGAAATCATCAACCGGTTGGCCCCCAAAGGTCCGGTTGCGATTCTTTGTGGCAAAGGGAATAACGGCGGCGACGGGTACGTCATTGCCCGGCACTTGGAATTGGCGGGACGCATCGTCGAGATTTTCTCGGTGGTCGATCCCCATGAACTATCGGGTGATGCCGCGGTCAATGCCGCCATCGCGTCAAAGGCAGGAATCAAAATCACGACGATCAGCGATGCGAACCAGATCGACCGACAACCATGGTCGGCGGTTGTCGATTGTTTGCTAGGTACCGGCGCGACGGGGACGCTGCGAGGAATCTATGCGGCTGTGGTCGATGCGGCCAACGCGATCGAGACCATGCGATTCGCCGTTGATGTTCCCACGGGGCTTGACTGCGATAGCGGCGCCGCGTCCAACCCGACGTTTATTGCCGACCACACGATCACGTTTGTTGCGTCCAAAGTTGGATTCGAAATCGGCGATGCGGCAACTTACTTAGGAACCGTGCATGAAGTTGGCATTGGTGTTCCCGCAAAGCTACTGCGTGAACTCAGCAACTCGTAGTGACGATTCATCGACGATTCATTTCATCGACGATGCATCCGCTGCGTTCCTGCATCAGTGCAGACGCCACTCGGTTTTGTTATCGCGGTAACTGGTGTGTCTGGACCACGACCGTGTTCCTGATGCGCCGAAGTACCCATACGAATACGGTGTCTTCCAAGACTCGCGTCGGACCGCGTTGGGAATCGTCGCCGTTGGTGCCTGGATGTGGTGATGCAAGCGATATCCAGGTGGCAGCGGGCTGGTCAGCGAGCGTCGATCGGCGTCGTGGTGGTTCGCCAAACCATCATGCATTCCGCCATGCAGGCTACCGCCAGCACGATCAACTCCTGCGCCACCATGGGACCTCGCTTTTGGTTTAGGCCGCGGTGCTGTGATTACTTGGTGAGCTGGCAACGGTGCGGGTAACGGATCGCCCGCGAAGGTCTGCGGCGATTCATCGGTGATCACCGCGGCAAACGATGGCTCGTCGAAAGGTTCAACTTCGTATTGAGCTTGGCGAATTGGCGAATCGCGACCGGGTATCTGAGCAATGCGAACCGGCTCGGGCCACTGTACCTGTTGGGACGCTAAATCGGCCGCGTCATCTCGCTGGTAATCGTCATCCCAGCGATCGGGTGACCAGCCACCCGGCTTTGCCGGTGTTTGTCCCATTGTGGACGAAGGGGCCAATGCCGCTAGCAACAATAGAGCAGCCACAGCGATGCGGATTGATTGGGGGGCCATTGGCTATCCTTCGAACAACGCGGTAACGACAACTGAACAACGCGGTAGCGATCACGATGACCTGGCAAAATAGAATGGCCAACGTATTTTTATTCATCGTCGTGACGGATCCTGCCGGCACACCTTTTTCATTGGAAAAGACGTCGATATTCCAGGGAAAAACTGGCCTTTTCACGGCCGTGAATATCGTTGTAGGGTCGTAGGTGGATCAATGGTTGGTGAGACTGTCTTCTCAGTGTCGCAAAGTGTATCGATCGGGGTGAGTCGAGCGATTGTGCGGAAGCAAAGATCCACCATCGATCCAGTGACGTTGCCCCACACGATGGGGCGATAACACAACTTCGGGCCGCTAGGATGCTGCCCCCAGAAACTCGATGCATTTTTAACGCACGGATGCCAACATGAAAATTGAACGCCGCAAATTCATCGCCCTTTCGGGTTCGATTTTCGCTACATCAGCGGCGCTGGCCGACGACCCACAATTCGTCGAGCCCGTCCACCGCGTCGCCAATGCCCCTAGCATTGAACCGACGCCCGCACCGACTCATGCTCACCCGCTGGATCGCGCACTTGAAATTGCGCACAACGGTTTGAAGTCGTGTCGCGAAAGCGTCGTCGACTACACAGCGTTGCTAGTCAAACGCGAACGAGTCGACGGAACTTTGGGCCCGCACGAATACATGCAGGTCAAAGTGCGCAACCGCAAACTTTCGGGCGCTCAGATCGTCCAACCCCTCAGCGTGTACGTCAATTTCGTTAAGCCAACATCGGTTAAAGGCCGCGAAGTGATTTACGTCGAAAACGCCAATGACGGCAACATCGTCGCTCACGAAGGCGGCTTCAAAGGCAAGTTTCTGCCGACGGTCAACATTCCGCCAACCGGTATGCTGGCGATGCGAGGTCAACGCTATCCGATGACTGAAATCGGTGTTGAAAACCTGATCGAAAAGTTGATCGAACGTGGCACCCGGGCTCGTCAAGAAGCCGACGTTCAGTGCGAGTTCCGCAAGAATGCTCGCGTCAAAGACCGCACCTGCACCGTGCTGCAAGTGACCAGCCCGACCAAAGTCGAAGGCTTGGATTTTCATCAAGCACAAGTCTTCATTGACGACGCCTTGAATTTGCCGATTCGATACATCGCCTATGATTGGCCCGCTCGCCGAGGCGCGGCATTGGAAGTGATCGAAGAGTACAACTACTTGGACTTGAAAGTTAACGTGGGTCTGACCGACGCCGACTTCGATCCGTACAACAAACAGTACAACTTCTACTCCTAAACAGCGTCTTCGGACCGCGACATCTTTGCCGTCAACAAGTACATGACGGGCGCCAAGATCAGCACGACGATCGTGCTGAAGGTCAGCCCGAATGTCAGGCTGGTCGCCATAGGCGATACTACCTGGGCTTCTTTGGATCGCTCTAGCAAGATCGGCAGCATGCCGGCCACGGTTGTCACGGACGTCAGCAGCACCGCACGAAAACGCCGTCGACCGCCATCGATGATCGCTTGGTGAATCGGCAATCCTTCGGCGACTCGTCGATTGATGAAATCCACCAATACAATTGAATCGTTGACGACCACGCCTGCCAGCGCAACGATGCCAAAGATGCTGAACAGGGTCAGTTCGATGTTCATGACGATGTGCCCGATGATTGCGCCGATGAATCCGAACGGGATGATCGACAGCACCAAAATGGCTTGCCAACACGAATTGAACTGAACGGTCAGCAACAAAAACATCGCTCCCAACACGACAAAGAAACCGATCGTTAAGCTGTTGACCGTTTCGGCAGTCTGTTCTTGTTGGCCGGCCCATTCCAGTTGAACGTTGGGGAACTCTTTTTCGAATTCGGGCACAAAGTTGGCTCGCATGTCGGCGACCACGTTGAATGCGTTCCCCTGGGTCTCATCCACGTCGGCAACGACACCGACCGCTCTCATCTGATCGACGCGTCGAATTTCGGCAAACCCACGCGCGACCTCGACATCGGCTACTTCAACGAGCGGACGTTCGGTGCCGTCACCGTTGCGAATTCGGATGCCGTCAAAGCTGACCAGTGTGTTGCGATCTTCGCGTGGATAGCGAACTCGCAGCGGCACTTCGTAACGACCACGCTGTAGTCGCATGACTTCTTCGCCGTAATACGATGCTCGCACCGTACCTGCGACATCCGCCAGCGAAATTCCCATCGCCTTGGCATCGTCGCGAACCTTCATCCGGTACTCCCATTTGCCTTGCCGTGTATCGGTCGCGATATCGGAGACATAGGGGTACTCGGACAGTTTTTCTTTGCAGCGTCGGATTGCCGCGTCAAGCTGGTCCAAGTGTTCGGCGCCGGCCATCAAACGCATTTCAATCGGCAGCGACGCTGGTCCTCGCGGCGATGCGCCAAACGCTACCGCTTCGGCACCCGGAAACTTGCCGGCTGCCTCTCGCCACATCGACACAATTTCTGCGCTCGAAACGGTTCGTTCACTGATCTCGTTCAGTTGAACAAAAATGCCGCCCACATGGCTTGCCGGTGCGGCACCGACATCATCGCCGGATGACCCGACCGTTCGCTGGACCACCAGAACAAAGCCATCTTTGTCGGTCGTCAACTTTTCGTCGATCGATTTTTGATTGACCGCCATGATTGCATCGGCAAGTCGCTTCGTTGCCGCGTCCGTGACCGAAACAGGCGTGCCGTCGGGAAACGTGACCTGGCACGTCACAAACCCAAAGTCAATCTTTGGTAACAGCAAAAACGGAACCATGCCGGACCGAACCACGCCAACCGACAAGATCAACATCCCCGCCGCAGTCGACATGACGATCGCGGGATTGCGGAGCGATACCGCCAAGATCGGCAGATAGATGCGGTCGACGAACCACTGCAAAAAACGTGTCATCGCCGCACTCAAACGGTTGATCACCCAACCCAACGGCTTCAGCGGAAACAACAACCATTCCACCGCATCTAAAAACGCACTGCGTCGGTGCGAAAGGTGGGCTGGTAAGACCGTCAGACTTTCGACCATCGAAATCAACAGCATCGCGCCCACGCACAGCGGCAACACCACGGTCAGTCGTTTGATGTTGCCTTCCAAGTACATGATCGGCACAAACGCGATCACCGTAGTCAAGATCGCTGTGATCACCGACGGCATCACTTCGGTCGCGCCGTCAATCGCCGCGTCACGATAGCTCTTGCCCATTTCGCGGTGCGCGTAAATGTTCTCGCCGACCACAATCGCGTCGTCGACCACGATCCCAAGCGCAATCAAAAACGCAAACATCGACGTCATGTTCAACGTCTGGCCGCCGTAAAACATGTAGATGCAAGCGCCCAGCAGCGACACCGGAATGCCCAATGCCACCCACCATGCCAAACGCATTTCCAAGAACAACGCCAACACGATGAAGACCAGCACCAGCCCCATCCAGCCATTCTTCGTCAGCAAATCTAGGCGGCTTTTCACGCTCGTCGACCGGTCTCGCATGTGCAGCATCGTATAGCCGGCCGGCAATTCTGACTTTTCTCGATCTACGAACTCGCGCACTTCGTCGGACACGCGGATCAAGTCATCAGCGCTAGTCGTTTCGACAGAAATCACGACGGCGGGACGTCCGTTGACTTCGTTGATGGACGAATCAACCGCAAATTCGTCTCGCACCAACCCCAAATCGCCCACCGTCAAGACCGCGCCGCCTGGTTCACTGACCAGCGGAATTCCTGCGATGTCTTCGCCCAGTTCATGCTTGTCGCTGCCGCGAAGCAGAATTTCTTGGGATCGACCTTTCAGCGTTCCGCCGGGAAGTTCGATGTTGTTGACTCGCACGATTTCGGCAACTTCACGCAGCGACAGGTTGTACTCGCGCAGCGTCGACTCGGCGATCTCGATGTCGATCTGAAACTCCGGTGCACCGACTAGATCGACGACCGACACCGATGGTAGCGACAGCAGATCACTGCGCACCGTTTCGGCGACTTGCCGCAACTGCAAGGCGGCTTCGGAAACGGCGGCTTCGTTGCGTCCTTCGCCGGCACCCGAATTTTCTGGCCCGAGCACCGCGACGCGAATCGCCGTGACAAAGTTGGTCTGCAGTCGCACGTCCGGTTTCTCGGCGAGTTCCGGAAAACTCGGGATTTGATCGATCAGCATCGTGACTTCTGTCAACACCCGCTGAGCGTCTTCGCGAGTCGTATCGCTGTCGAGTTCCAACATGATCGATCCGATGCCTTCGCGAGCGGACGACGTCATTTCGTCGATGCCGTCGACCGTGCGAATCGATTCCTCGATCTTTTCCAAGATCCCTTGTTCGATTTCATCCGGACTAGCGCCAGGATAAACGACCGAGACGTTTAGAACATAGAGTTCAAAATCGGGCCAAAAATCGCGGCGAAGCTGCGTCAGGCTGTAGGCGCCCAACAACAGTGTCCCCAGCATCAGGACGTTCATGGCCTGCCAATTCTTGACCGCCCAAGCGATGACCGATCTCATCGGATCGCCTTTTCAGCGGCTGGTTGCTCGCGAGCCGATTGTTCTGCGGCGGACGGTGGTTCACCCGACGATTTTGGTTTACCAGCCAGGACCAATTTCATCCCTTCACTCGGATTACTGACGGGCGAAACAACGACGGCAATTTTCGCCGCCTGGGACGCCAAACCGTCCAGATCGATGATCACGCGTGAGCCTTCGCGAGCGACGACTTCGATCGGCTGAATGTGCAACGCTCCGTCGCGATTGATCCAAATTCGATTGCCGGGACGAATCGCCGTTTCGCTGCAACTTGCAAGCTGCCGACGCGACTCGGTCTGCAACAACACCGAAACGAACATGCCTCGCATCAATCGACTTGGTCCGTCGTTAACTTCATTCGGCTCAGTACGATCTGACCGCGACACTTGCTCCGGTGCATTGACTCGAAACAGACACGGGTAAGTGCGAGTGGCGGGATCGATACCCGCGCCATCAATCCGTTCCAGCACAGCTTGCCACTGATAAGTCCGTGACCCAAGTCGATACTGAATGGTCGCTGGTACCGGCGGGACTTGGTCATCGGCGGTCAGCTCGTCTTCGCTACCAACCGCATGCACCGAATTTGAATTCCACACGCGGTACATTTGATCGACGGTTAAGTTCGAACGAACTTCGACGACGGACGTGTCCTCGATCGTAACGAACGAGGTTCCAGCGGCTACGAACGACTGTTCTTCGACCGTGGACAAAATCACTCGGCCGTTGATCGGTGATTTTACGGTCGTTCGATCAAGATCCAGTTGGGCTCGGTCGATCGCGACGCTTGTTGCGGCCTGTTTTTGCACGATCAGTTCGCGTCCGGCCAACAGATCACGTTTGCGATTTTCCGTCTCGACCAGCGCCGCCTTCGCCGTCAACTCGGCTCGCTTGGTGACGTCGACTTCCGATACCGAGGCGGCCTGACGGCTGACCAGGGCATCAACGCGAGTTCTTTCATCGGCTGCAAGCTGCAATTGCTCGTTCGCCAACGACAATAGTTCGGTGGTGTTTTGAATGCTGACGTCGGTCGCGGCAAGTTCCGCGGCCTCTTGAGTCTGCTGGACGCGAAGCCGACGCAGTTCTAATTCGAACTCTGTCGTGTCCAGTTGAATCAACGTCTCGCCCGCAACGACGGAACGTCCGGGGCGAAGATTATCAGACTGCTGGACGACACGTCCCGCGACTTCGGTCGCCAATCGGATCTCTCGCAAGGGCACGACGACGCCATTTGCCGACAAAGACACCGTTCCGGAATGGGGAACCAACGCCTCGGTCGTCACGACCGTTCCGTCAGGCTTGGGCTTTTTGCCACGGTCGGGACGTTTTCGTTCGCCCAATAACGAGTATCCGAACAGACATGCGCCAATTACGGCCACGGAAATGACCAGGTTGACAATCGTGCGAAACAGCGGACGGGGAGGTGAATCAGTTTGCAATCATGCACCTAATCATCGGTAGGGTTACCCAAATCATCGTCCGGACATCTTAGTCAGAGAATGTGGAACCCCACCAACCACCCAAAAGTTCCTGGGAATTCCCGGGTGAGGTCGGCACGCTAGTTCGCAAAACGGCGAATAGCCGTTGGGACTCAATAGCTTTCCATGATTGAACGCCGCAGCCACATCAACTCGCCGGCGATGTCTTCGGCCAAGCCGCGTTTTCGCATCGACTCGGGAAGCACGCTCCAGGCGTACGTTTCGATTTCCAGGTGCCCGGTAAAGTCCACAGCACTGTTTGGGGCCGCCAGAGTTTGCAAACAGTCAAGGACTTCGGCGTGGGTCGTTGTCAAATGACCAAATCGTTCCAAAAACACAGGAACATGGAAGTGGACGACCCAGCGATCGTCGCCCCAGACGGGATCGCCATCTTTGGCGACTCGGGCGATCAGTTCGGGCAAGTCTTCGACCAACATGTTTTGGCCTGTCGCCGTTCGACGCATCGTTTGGTGCAAGTACCGGTCTTCGGCAAAATGTTTGAGTTGTTCAATGGCTTCGCGGCGGCGTCCGATCGCCATCGATTGCCAATCGGCGACCACAGCGCTACTGACCTGGACCTTGCCGATCGTGATGCCGGCGTTTGCCAACTGGTTCAGCACATCGCTCTGCCTTTCCATCATCACGGCAGAATGGCAAACGTCATGACACACCGTTAAGTGCCGGCGGTGAGCCGCTTCGGGCAACTGCGAGTGGAAAAAATCGACCACGTCGATCGTCGTGTCCAACAAACATCCCGGTTCGGGTTCAATCGCGACGACGATCCGCCGGCCGGTCTTGGATTCCAGATCCTTCAAGAAGATCGCCAGCTCTCGAACCTGTTTACCGGCCGCATCCATCCGTTTGGCCGTGTCATCGGGCTGGTCGCCGTCTGACGCCGTCGGCCAACCGATCGGCAGCGTGCTGATCGACCCAATCGTTTCGGTTCCCTCGGCTGGATTCTCGGGCAGGATTGCGGCCAGAATTTCAGCGAGCTGCTTGGTGTATTCCAGACGCGACGGTTCCTCCCAGGTTGGTCGATAGACCGCATGCTTGACCACGTCTTGGTGGAAATTGTCGTACGGAAAACCGTTGATCGTGTAGGGCTGGAGATGTCGCTGACGCAGAAAAGCAGCAAACTCGTCCGCCTGACCCACCAACTGTGACGCTGCTTTGGCGGGCAACCACAGACCAACGCCCAGCATGTCCAGGCCGGCCTCGATCCGCGCCGGAACGGCATATTGCTCGAGATTCTTCTTGACCGATTCAATTTCGGTACCAGCGTGAACGTTCGTGCAATAGCCGATCGTCCAGTCCGTAGGGGCTACATTCGTCACAATAGGTCGCAAAAAACAGAGTTAGGGGCAGATCCGGTGCCTCAGTTTAAGCGGGGGACCGGTTTGACCGCGACCCGATTAAACTATCCGAACCGACCAAATCGACAGACCGCTCATTCCCCCCCTCATAAATTGACACCGTGATGCTCCGTTTCAGTCTCGCCTTGGCCTGTGTCGTTACTTTGACGTCGCTTGGATGGGCTCAGCCCCTGGCCAATCCCAAGCATTCCGACCGCGCCGACCGCTTCTACCAAATCGACCAGTGGTTGCCGACGCCCAATTCGGCACGAACCGCGTCCGGTGCGCCCGGCCCTCAGTACTGGCAACAACGGGCCGACTATGACATCGACGTGACGCTTGACGACGCGAACCAAAAGATCAGCGGCACCGCACGGATCCAGTACCACAACCTGTCGCCCCATCCGCTGTCGTACATCTGGGTCCAATTGGATCAGAACCGTTTCCGCCCCGACGGCGACGCGGTCACCAGCGTGCGGGCACCTTCGCTAGCCCCCAAGATCACCTTCGATGCGATGGCCAGCATTTTGGCGTCCATGGTGTTTGATGGCGGTTACAAGATCGAATCGGTGAAGTCCTTTGACGCCAAGAAGTCGGTCGCCGGCGAAGCGATGAAGTTCACGATCCATCAAACCATGATGCGGATCGATCTGGACAAGCCACTCGCACCAGGCAAGTCACTCGGCTTTGTGATTGACTACCAATACAACATCGTCGACGCCAAGGTAATCCGTGCCCGCGGCGGCTACGAGTTCTTTGAAAAAGACGACAACTACATCTACGAAATCTCGCAGTGGTATCCGCGAGTCGCCGCCTACACGGACTACACGGGATGGCAACACAAACAGTTTCTCGGTCGCGGCGAATTCACGTTGGAACTTGGCGACTATGACGTGCGGATCACGGCACCTGAGGAAATGGTCGTAGCGGCAACTGGAGTATTGCAGAACACCGACGACGTACTGAAACCCGAATGGAAAGACCGACTCGCCGAAGCCGCCAGCGCCAAGAAACCAATGTTCATCGTCACGCCCGACGAAGCAAAAACGAACGAGCCGGTGCGAACGAAGAAAACCAAGACTTGGGAATTTCACGCCGACAACGTTCGCGACTTTGCCTTCGCAGCAAGCCGGAAATTCATTTGGGACGCGATGGGCGTTGACGTCCAAGGCCAAAAGGTCATGGCGATGTCGTATTACCCCGGCGAAGCCGAACCGCTGTGGAGTCAGTATTCAACCGAAGCGATCATCCACACGCTCGACGTTTATGGCAAGTATTCGTTCGCTTATCCGTATCCGGTCGCGATCAGTGTCAACGGGCCAGTCTATGGCATGGAATACCCGATGATCTGTTTCAACGGGCCTCGCCCCGAAGAAGACGGGACGTACACGAAAGACACGAAGTATGGACTGATCTCTGTCATCATCCACGAAGTTGGCCACAACTTTTACCCGATGATCATCAACAGTGATGAACGGCAATGGACATGGATGGACGAGGGACTCAACACGTTCCTGCAATACCTGACCGAACAAGAATGGGAAACCGATTACCCGTCACGCCGCGGCGACCCTGAGAAAATTGTGCCCTACATGCGAGGCGGAAACCAACGCCCGATCATGTCAGGCAGTGAAGAAATCCTGCAGTTCGGAAGCAACGCGTATTCCAAGCCAGCAACGGCGCTGAATATCTTGCGTGAGACCATTTTGGGGCGCGAACTGTTCGACTTTGCTTTCGCCGAGTACGCCCGGCGCTGGAAATTCAAACGACCAACGCCAAGCGACTTTTTCCGAACCATGGAAGATGCCTCGGGCACCGATCTGGATTGGTTCTGGCGAGGTTGGTTTTATAGCACCGACCATGTCGACCTAGCGATCGAAGACTTGAAACTGTTTCAAGTCGACAGCGGTGATCCGGACGTCGCGGCAGAACGAAAACGTAAAGAGAAGGACGACAAAGAACCCACGCTTTCGAAAGAACGAAACGAAACGCTGCGAAAGCGAATCGAATGGCAAGCTGGCTTGAAAGACTTCTACAACAGCGAAGACTACGATCCGCTGGCGGTCGACGAAGCGGCTCGTAAATCGTTCCAGAAGTTTGTTGATGGACTGAACGAAAAAGAACGAGCGATGCTGCGTCGTTCAACCAACTTCTACGTCGCCACTTTCAAAAACGTCGGCGGTTTGGTGATGCCAATCATTGTGCGACTGCACTACACCGACAACACCAGCGAACTGTTCACGATTCCGGTCGACATTTGGCGAGGCAACGGCGACCGAGTCGGCAAGCTGTTCGTGACCGACAAAGAAATCACCCGAATGGAACTGGACCCACGCCGAGAACTCGCCGACACCGAAGTGTCCAACAACCACTGGCCACCAAGAATCGTCCCCAGCCGTTTCAAGCTGTACAAGGACGAGAAAAAGAAGAACCCCATGCAAAAGCTGCGGGATAAGGACAAGGACGAAAGCGAAACGGAGTCTGAATCGGATTCGGATCCGAAAGAAGCTGCGAGCGACGAGTAACGAATGATCGTACGCCGGTCGACAAGCCAGCACGCCACGTACGCGTCCTGGTTTCGATGACGAAACTTGTCAGTGGTTTGTCGACCGAGTAATTCTTTGCGATCCAATTTGTTTAACCGTTAGCCGCAGGCGTACGCGACGGGAAACTACGTACGCCTACCGCCAACGGTCAAACAACGAAATCAACAAACCGTTGACGACGTTCACGCTTGGTTCTGCCTGAAATGGCAAACGATGGCGGTCGCATTTGCACCGTGCTAGGCTGGTGCGTTGTCCAACTTGCCCCGCCTGTCCCACCTAAGCTACAAAAAATGATTCGAAAACTGTCTACTGCGATTGCTGCGATCCTGATTTCTTTTCCCTCGCTCGCCCTGGCCGATCACGCCGTGTTGTTGCAGGGCAACGATCGCTTGGCGATTGTTGATGCGGATGGCTCGATTAGCTGGCAGATGCGTTGGGGTGGTATCCATGACATCCACGTGCTGCCCAATGGCAACATCCTGACTCGCCAAGGGGGATCCAAGGTCGTCGAGATCGATCCGAAAACCAAAGAAATGGTGTGGTCGTACGATAGCGGACAAGAAAACGGCAACGCCGGAAAACGCATCGAAGTTCATGCCTTTGAACGGCTTGAAAACGGTGACACCATGATCGCCGAATCTGGTGCCGCACGAATCATAGAAGTCAACGAAGACGGCAAGATTCAAAAAGAAATTGCGCTGACCGTTGACCACCCGGACGCTCATACCGACACACGATTGGTGCGTTTGACCAAGTCGGGCACCTACTTGGTGACGCACGAATCGGACGGCAAAGTTCGCGAATACGATCGCCACTCGGGCAAGATCGTTTGGGAATACGAAGTTCCCCTGTTCGGACGCCAACCGGCTGGCGGTCACGGTCCCGAAGCGTACGGAAACCGATTGTTTTCGGCGCTGCGTTTAGAAAACGGCAACACGCTGATCGGCACCGGCAACGGTCACGGCGTCATCGAAGTCACACCTGAAAAGGAAGTCGTCTGGCAAATCCAACAAGACGATCTGCCGAACATCAAACTGGCATGGGTGACGACGCTGGAAGTGTTGCCGAACGGGAACTACGTGATCGGAAATTGTCACGCCGGATCAGGCCAACCGCTGCTGGTCGAAATCAATCCGTCGAATAAAGAAGTCGTTTGGACATTCGATCGTTTCGACGACTTCGGCAACAGCGTGTCCAACTCGGTCCTGGTCGATATGGCTGGCAAGTCGCTTCGCTAAGCTAAGCGACCCGGCGGCTGAAGACCCACCATTCGGCCGCCAAAACGCCTAGCACGCACATCAGTGCCAATCGCCAATACTCACGGCGCTGCTCAACGCCGCCGGTGGCGGCTTCGACGGCTTCGTAACCAAGCTCGACACTTGACGCGACCTTCAAGTCGCTTTCGCTGCGGTCAAACAAATTGACCGAAAACGAATCAGCCAAACGTTCGCCATCTTCGACGCGATAGTTTCCGGGCATTTCGGCACCGACGATTTCGATCAGGCCACTTGGGCCCGCGACCAAGTCGGTCGTCTCCGTTTCGCCAACACGTCGGAGCTTGGGCTGTGCGACGGCGTTTTCCAGGCGAATCCGAACCGTTTCGCCTGGACGAAACGACGGCGAACCTGTCGCCTCGGCAGCGCCGGCCAAATAACGCAGCACGTTCAGCACAAAGACTGGCCACGATCGCTCGGCGTACCAGTTCGTATTGGTTTCGGTCAATCCATCCGCGTCCGTCGAGATGACTTCGAAACCTAGCACCAAGTCTTGATATCCGTCGCGAGGCGAAAGCACCAACATGGGCCCCGAATCGGCCGCCACCAACTCTGTGGAACCGGCAGGTCCGGTCACGCTGCGGCCTTCGAAAATCAGCAACGAGAACAATTCGAGAAATCGCATCATCGGATGAGTTCGATCGATATCGACCAGCGCCACCGGCGCTGGTTCGGATCCCCATTGCCAGTCTTGCGTCGACTCGTCGGCGTCTGCCGGCGGCAGCGATCCGATGAAAAACGTATTGGTCGCCGGCATCGTCGCGGGCGAGCAACGGTCAAAGATCACTAAATCATCGGTGCCCGTCTCGGCACGTGTCTTCCACGCCTCAGTTTCCAAATACGACGGCAACACAAACTCAGTGGCGCAGATCTTTGCGGCCTTTTCGGTTTCTAACCCCAGTTCCAGCGGGCTGTTCCCAGACGTCACGACCAACACGTTGACGTTTCGCATCGGCGACAATCCCGCAAATGCGACATTGTCGACCGGCAAGTCGTCGTCAATATCCAACGACAGTTGCAACGCAACGCCCTCGTCATTTTCGATCGTGAACGAAAGCCCGGTTTGTTCCTCGGGTGCTAGCGAAACCGAGACGGCATCCAAGAACTCAACGTCATTGGCGGATGACACCGCCGTTAGCGTCGCAGTCGTCTCGATCGGTTCATCGCCAAGGTTGATAACGGTTGCGAACGCTTGCACCTGAGACGGTTGTTCGATGTTTCGTTCGGCCGAGAAGGCGGTGATCGCGAGGTTGTTGTGATTGCTGTCGCCAATAGAGATGTAGGTCGGGATCAAATTGCCAAGATTGAATTCAGTGACCGGCTGGAAACCGCCGTCGGTGAAAATCAGCAAGTCGGCTGGCATCGCATCAGCTACCTGCAAGTCGTTGATGTTCCCCACTTCACTGCTGCGGCGCGGATTGGCCAGTCCGTCGGCTGCTTTCAAGGCACCCAAAATATCCGTCGGATGATTCGTCACTTTGACTCGGCTTAGCGCTTCACGCAGACGGCGACGATCGGTTGTGAAAGACTGGACCGTGTCCGGGCGATCGCTAAAGGTGACCAACATCGCGGTTTCGGAATCGGACATCGATTCAATGCGTCCCCGAATCTGCTCGCGAGCCGCTTCGAATCGCGAAACGCCACCTTCGCCACCATCACGCGACTGCATGCTGGCCGACGTGTCCAACAGGAAAACCATTCGCCCCTGCGACGACGATTCCCCGCGGATTCCGGGGCGAAACAACGCGATCGCAGCCAACGCGACGGCCAATAACTGCAGAAACAGCAACAGGCTGCGACGCAGTCGCTGCATCAAGCTGTTGACGTGCAAATCCTCGATCGTGCGTGACCACAAATAGGTGCTGGGCACTTCGACCGGTTCGCGGCGCAGCTTCAAAAAGTACAGCAGCACGATGCCAACCGGGACCGCCGCGAACAAACCCCACTGCCAGGGCGAGAGTGCCGAAATCCAGCTCATCGCACCACTCCTCGCTCGCGCAGGTATCGGGTCACGATCGTTTCCACCGGCACGTCCGTTCGCACCGGGATGTAAACAATACTGCGCCGGCTGCAGAACTGTTTCGCGCCGCCGATGAACGACTTCACCGTTTCTTTGTACTTGTCGATCACGTATTGATTGATCGTGATCTCGGCCGCGTCGCCGTCTTCGATGTCGATCAGTTTACGATCACCACGCAGCGGCGGATCAATTTCCTCGGGTGACAATATGTGCATCACGAACACATCCATCCGTCGTCCGATCAGCATCCGCAGCGCCGACTCGTAACCATTCTTGTCCATCAAATCGGTCAGCAAAACGCAAACACCGGTTCCAGCGGTCCGCAGCGAAAAATCTTTCACGCCTTCGTGCAGCGAAATGTTGTGTCCGGCATCAATTGAATCCAAGTAGCCGAGCATTTTCCAAAGACTGGCCCGCCCACGCAGCACCGGTGCACGACGTCCTTCGGGGCCGAGCGCCGAAACGCTGACGCGGTCCGCGCGACACATGCCGACGTACCCGAGCGCCGCGGCCAACTGTTTGGCGACATGCAGCTTGGTTGGATCCCCGAAATTCATGGATTCGCTGGCGTCGATCAGAGCAAAGAAGTGCAAGTCTTCTTCTTCCAAAAATAGCTTCAGGAACAACTGGTCCAATCGCGCGTACAGATTCCAATCGATCAGTCGCAAGTCGTCGCCTGCGACATAGTTCCGGAAGTCGGCGAATTCGACGCTTTGGCCTTTGCGTTTGCTACGCCGTTCGCCCTTCATGCGTCCACGGAAAACTTTGCGAGACACAAGCTCCATGCGTTCAAGACGCCCCAAGAGTTCGGGGCTTAGCAAGGTCGAAGAGGGAGCAAGTTTTGCCATAGGGCGATGCTGACGGTAGAGCGTGCTGTGAAGGCGTGCGATCAAAAGTGGCGAGCCAGTTCCCGAGTACGAAGACCTATATCGTACTCGATTTCCACTTTGTCGATTGAGTCAGACGTGACGTGATTGCTTTACAAAAACGGAATCACCGATGCCGGACGTTCTCCCAGGCGTCGCGGATCTGATGGGTACCGACTTCGCACTTCGGTCGACAAGCCGCCGAGAGTTTTGGCCGCTACGGTGATTCACTGAAAGTCACGCGCGACGTTCGCTGCGCCCGGTCCCTAGGGATTGAGTGTCCCCAACCACTATCCCAAACCACCACTATCCCAAACCACCACTATTCCCCAACCACTAGCGCCAATTCTGTGGCAACCGTTCGTCGTCAGGTGACAGGCTATCGGCCGGACGAATGCCATTTCCGGATCGGCCGGTCAGTTTATCGCCCAGGTCTTGGCGTGCTTCTTCGGCAGCGGCCTGCAATTTAGCGACTTCCTCAGGGAACTTGTCCATCACGTTGGTGGTTTCCGAAACGTCGTTGTCGAGGTCATACAGAGCCAATTCCGCGTCGACGTTCGTGTACGCCACCGGCCGGCCACCGAAACCGCCCGGGTGCCCTTTGAGCGTCCGATACTTGTGCGGAAACACCAACTTGAACCGCTCGTTACGAATCGTTTGCAGTTGTCCGCCGCCGTAGTAACCATAGAAAGATTCGTGAGGCGAAACGGCATCCGCATCACCAAACATCAGCGGGCCAATGTCCTTGCCGTCGATTTTGTGCTCGGGCACATCCGCATCGATCAGGGCGGCGACGGTCGGCAACAGATCAATCGTGCTGGCCAGTTTGTCACATGTTGTGCCGGCGGGGATTTTGTCTTTCCACCACATGATGGTCGGTTCGCGATAGCCGCCTTCGAACATCGTGCCTTTTCCTTCCCGAAGCGGCGTCGCTTTGCCAGAATCGGTGCCGTAGGAGAGCCAGGGACCGTTGTCGCTGGTGAACACGACCAACGTATTCCGCTCGACACCGATGTCTTCGATCGCGTTCAAGATTTCGCCGACCGACCAATCCACTTCCATCACCACGTCGCCGAACTTACCGGCACCACTTTTGCCGCGAAAATCCTCCGATGCATACAGTGGTACATGCACCATCGGGTGCGGCAAGTACACAAAAAACGGCGTGTCGACGTGATCCTTGATGAAACCGACCGCTCGCTCGGTAAACTGCTTCGTCATCTGTTCTTGATCCGCCGGCTGAATGTCCTCGTTGACAATCTTGACACCGCCATCCGACGTGGCGTGAATCATCGGCAGGGCGGGCCAAGCGATTTTGGCGTTTGGGTTTTTTTCTCGCTGGGCGACCGACGCGGGGTGCAGCGGCCACATGTCGTTGCTGTAGGGGATACCGTAGAACTCGTCGAATCCGTGATTGGTGGGCAAGAATTTTGGATCGTGACCGAGGTGCCACTTTCCGAATGCCGCAGTTGCGTAGCCTTTGGATTTGCACAGTTCGGCCAGCGTCGTTTCTCGCTCGGCGATGCCGATATTTGACTTTGGTCCCAACGCGCCACTGATTCCCACACGCCGGTGATAGCACCCCGTCATCAGCGCCGATCGTGAAGCCGAACAGACGGCCGATGAAACGACAAAGTCCGTGAATTTACGACCTTCCGACGCCATGCGATTCAAATTCGGCGTCTGGTATTCTGTCGCACCGAACGGATTGATGTCGGCGTATCCCATGTCATCGATGAAGATGACGACGATGTTGGGCGGCGGCGACTGAGCTTGCAGGGCAGTCGCCGATACAACGGAAATGAAACCAAGAACCAGCGTGGTGAGTCGAAGCATTGCGTGAGGGTCCGTGAAGAAGTTGGCGAGTTCAAGAGTTCTAAACGAACTGGATTACTTCAGATCTTTGGCCAATTCTAATAGCTCGGTACACTGCTGGCGGTACGCGTCGATGGGCGCCTCGGCGACGGCGGCTTCCAAGTGCTTGATCGCCAGGTCGGATTCGCGAGTGTAGATGAACACTTCGCCGAGTCCGCGATGCCAGGCGTACAGGTTATTGCCCGCGCCCTTGCTTGGCCCCAACTCATCCGACCGTTTCGCAGCGGCGAGCGCCTTGTCTTTTTCTTTGGCCTGCTGCCAGACTTCTGCCGCCCGCATCAAAGCGAACGCACGCGACGTTTCGTCAAGTTTAGCCGTCGCTTCGTACAGTTTTGCGGACTTGGGATAGTCGTGCAAGAGTTTGTAAGAGAACGCGCGATCCATGTGCATTCGTGTGTCGATCGGTTCACTGGAACCTTTCTGCAAATCGATCAATCGGTCTAGATACTCGATTCGCTTGTCGTGTTGGCGAGAGAGCAAGTACGTGTACCGTTCCATCATCTCGAGCGCGACGCGGTTCTTGGGATCCTTGGCTAGAATCTTTTCGTAGCGATCTTTCATCTTCGCATGCCAATCACGTTGGCTGACGATCGACGTCAAGCTGCTTTTGGTCAGTGATGCCGACGCAGCGTGCGGATGGTTGGCAACGACAAAGTCGGCCGAATCAAACATCGCGTCTGGCTTGTCGAGTTTTGAATAGACGTCCACCAAGACGCGATGAGCGTCGCACTGTTTGCGGGCGTCCGAGCTGAGTTGAATCGCCTGCCGAAGTGCCTTCTCGCTGGCTTCCCACTCTCCGCTGCCACGTAATTTGTACGCGGCACGATAGGCCGCGTCGTAATTGACGTACGGTTCGGCCGCATCGTCAGCGGCGATTGGTCCGGCAAAGGTGACCAAGGAACATACGACGACAAGCAAGACGCGATGCATTGCAATCACTCCGGAAGGCTTTATTCAGAAAAAACGAACTTACTGACGCCGCGAGCTCCGCTGGGCAGTTGCCCGGTCACGGTGACGTCCTCTACATCGTACTTGAACGCGTCGAACCGTTGGCTGCTTCGTTTATCAGTGAACACACTTTGCGGCATCGTCAGCGTCTCGCCTACTTTCAGCGGCGAGTTCTGCAGCAGCAAGTATTGCCCGTTGATGTCCAACGTCAGCTTGGGAATATCGTGGTCCGAAACGTTGGTGACGATCACGACTTCGGTGACCATGGCACCGACACCGCTGGTCGTGACGACGGGCTCGTTGCCAATTTCGACTTCAACGGGCAGCGGCGGACCATCGATACTTGATGGAAACAACGCGTACACGGCCAACCCCGCCGCGACCATCGACGACAGACTGATGATCAACCCGAGCCGCGACAACCGCATCGTGGGCGCGATGCTGGGTGGTGGTTCAACGGATCGGTCCTGGCCTGATTCGCCAGAAATCGCGTCATCCTGATTCGTATTTTCCGACATCGTGTTTCTTTGTTCAGGCTAGAAGGATTCTTTTTCGCTAGGGAATTCACCGTCGCGAATCGACTGGGCATAACCGGCGGCAGCGCTTTTGATCAAACCGCGAACATCAGCAACCTGGCGAACGAACTTGGGTAAGTACCCCGAGTGGAAACCGATCAAATCGTGCGTCACCAGAACTTGGCCAGTCGTGTGCGGTCCAGCCCCGATGCCGATCGTCGGAACGGTAACCGCGTCCGTGATTGCTTTGCCGATTTCGGTGGTGACGCATTCGATCAAGACGGCGAAAGCGCCGGCTGCCTGGGCGGCTTTGGCATCGGCGATTAACTGCGATTGATCACGTTGGACACGGTAACCACCGTCGACATGAACATTTTGGGGACGCAGGCCGACGTGAGCCATCACGGGAATCCCAGCGGTCACGATTGCTTCGATTCGTGAAGCCTGTTCGGCGCCGCCTTCAAGCTTGACGGCGTGACACTGAGTCTCTTTCAACACCCGCGCGCTCGCTTCGATGCTCCGTTCGATCGACAACTGGCCTTCGGGGAACGGCAAGTCGACGACAACCATCGCTCGCTTGGCTGCCCGGCCGACCATTTCGGCGTGATAAATGATCTGGTCCATCGTGACGGGCAAGGTCGTCGAGTGTCCCTGCACGACCATTGCCAGTGAATCGCCGACCAGCAAAACGTCGATACCGGCTTCGTCCAGAGCTTCGGCGATCGGAAAATCGTAAGCCGTCAGCATCGAGATCGACTGTTTCTCGCGGCGCATTTTCGCCAGCGTGCGAATCGTCACTCGTGGCGGTCCGGCCGAGTCCGTCGAAGGGTTGCGGGTCATCAGTGGCTTTCGAGGGAATCGTTGGGGAAGAACTGGCGCCTAAAAAAGCGGCAATTGACTATCTTAACCAACCGCCCAAGCGTTCCAACGGGGCGAGATCGACGTACAATGATCGACGTACAATGATTGGCCCAGTACCCAGCGGTCACGAAAAACGGGACCCAGCGGTCAAGAAAAACGGTCACGAAAACCAGAACCAGAGCGACGGATGATGGCACACCAATTTTTCTCTCGAATCGGCCCTGCAGCCAGCTTCACGGTTGGTTGCCTCTGCTTGGCCGCCTGCTCGATTGCCGCAGGCCAAGATGCGGCTTTGCCAGGCCAAGACGCGGCTGGCTCGAATATGGTGACTGAATTCAAAGGCACGCTGAAATCATTCGAACGTGGCGTTTTGGTTGTCGTTCGCGACGACGGCACCGAAGTCATGGTGCAGCCGCCTGATTCGCCCGATTCGTTCGTGTTCGTGGCCGAAGCAAAACCGATGTTCTTGCAGCGCGGAATGTTGGCTCGTTTCCGAGGCACCTTCACCGCTGCGGGTGCCGCGACGAAGCCGATCGAAAAAGTCGAGCTATTTCAACCCGTCGGCGGCAATCTGTCGGGACACGCTCGTGAACAGTTCATTCCAGGCGTTTACGGCGAACGCCGAAACCGAAACGAGCCCGTTCCGCCCGTCGCGACGGTCAGTGTCGTTGGCGGAATCATGGGAATGGACGGTACCGGCATCATGGTCCAAGCCGGTAAAATTCCGGTACAGGCCCCGCTTGCCCCGGGTGCGAAATTCGAGATTCGGTTCAACAACCTGTCGTTGGCCCAAGAAGGTGACAGCGTTTCAGTCGCCGGTTTCTATCAGCCGCCCGACGAAACGAAGGTGAAAGGCGATCGCGTTACCGTGACGACCGACCGGATCTACGGCGAGCCATCGGCGGCACCTGTGCGAAAGACGCGTCGTAGCCGACGCACGGCGGACAAGGAAGCGGAAGAAGCGAAAGAAGGTGAAGTAGGCGGCGACAAAGCGGTGGACGACGCGGTGGACGACGCGGACGCCGACCAACCGAAGTCCGAAACGCCTATGCCCGAAACGGCCGACGCCGAGTAAGCTCTCTGCATGCGAACTCGAATCACCTCAGGACGACTGATCGACCCCGCTGCTGGAATCGACCACGTTGCCGATCTTGTCATCGATGACGGCCGGATTGCGATTGCCAGCGCTAGTGACGAGACTGACGCTAGTGACAAGAGTGTGCGGACGATCGACGCGTCGGATTGCACGGTGATGGCCGGCGGCATCGATTTACACACTCACATCGGCGGTGGAAAAGTCTCGATCGCCCGGATGCTGCTGTCCGACGAGATCGCGTCGCACGCCGCAGCCGCGCAAACGCTTGCCGCCGAATGCGAGTACTTGCCGGCCGCACACGTGACGGGTCGGCGTTATCTCGACATGGGTTACACGACGTGTTTTGAACCGGCCGTGATTCCCTGCAACGCCCGTTCGGCACATGCCGAGATGGCCGATGTCGGCGGACTCGATACCGGCGGCTACTGTTTGTTGGGCAACGATGACGTGCTGTTGTCGATGATCGCCGACAAGGTGCCACAGCCCTTGATCAATGATTACGTTGCCTGGATGGTGGCGGCGACCCAGTGCATTGCGGTAAAAGTCGTCAATCCGGGCGGCATCAACGCGTTCAAGTTCAACGTGCGAACGTTTGACGTTGATTCACGACATCCTAAATACGACATTTCGCCGGGCGACGTGATTCGGACGCTGTGCCGAGCGGTCCATGAAATCGGCTTGAGTCATCCGCTGCACGTCCACTGCAGCAATCTAGGCGTGCCGGGCAACATCGAATCGACCCTGGCAACGATCGAAGCCGCCGATGGTTTGCCGATCCATTTGACGCATGCCCAGTTCCACTGCTACGGCAATGACGGGCCTTACAAAATGTCGTCGGCGGCGGCGCGACTTGCCGAGGCGATGCAGCGGCATCCCAACGTCACGATCGATGTCGGCCAAGTGATGTTTGGGCAAACCGTCACGATCAGTGCCGACGCGATGCACCAACACGAAAATTTCCGGCACGCAAGTCCTAAGCAATCAGCACTAGTCGATGTCGAATGCGAAGCCGGCTGCGGCGTGGTGCCGTTCAAGTATCGCCGCCGCCAATTCGTTCACTCGTTGCAATGGGCGATCGGGCTAGAACTGTTTTTGTTGATCGATGACCCGTCGCGAGTCTTCCTGACAACGGACCATCCCAACGGAGCCCCGTTTACGACGTACCCTCATTTGATCGGGTTGCTGTGTGATCGCACGATGCGAGAAACCGCACTGGCCGAAATCCACGGCGACGCAGCAGCGTCCAGCGAACTGGCGGGACTGGATCGCCAGTACACGATCCCCGAAATCGCGACGATGACGCGCAGCGCACCGGCCGCAATCCTGGGGCTGGCCGACCGAGGAAACCTGCAAGTCGGATCGATTGCCGATGTCGTCATCTACGACAACCACGAAAACGTTGAACAGATGTTTTCGAAACCGAAATACGTGTTTCGCCAAGGCCAATTGGTTCGCGGCGCAGGAGCCACCGATGCGTCCATCACGCCAACAACACTAAAAGCAAACCTGCATTGCAATCGTGATGCGGTAGGCGGTTTCATTGACCGTTATCAATCATCAGCCATGATGGATATGCGGCGTCTGTGGATCAGCGACGATGAAATGGCCGGCGTGATCGGGTCCACACCCACCGCCGCCAGCACGAAGGAACGCGTGCAATGAGCGAACTGAACGGCGTAACGATCGAGTCGGAATTTGCCGAAGCTTTCGACATGAAAGCGACTCGCGTGATCATCACCGGCCACGACCGCCAATGGGCTCTTGATGCGACGATGGCGATGACCGGATTCGGAACCAGCGTGATTGCTTGTGGCATCGAGACTGCGATCGAACGAGAGCTTGCACCGGAGGAGACGCCCGACGGACGCCCCGGTTTCTCGATTCTGGCGTTTGCCGTTTCCGGCAGCGAACTGGAAAAACAGATTCCTCGGCGGATCGGTCAGTGCGTTTTGACATGTCCCACGTCGGCTCTTTACGCCGGCATCATCGGTGACAAGTCGATGCACCCGAAACGAGTCCCGCTGGGAAAAACGATTCGCTACTTTGGCGACGGCCACCAGATCAGCAAAGTCACCGCCGCAACCGGTTATGCCAAAGGTCGCCGTTATTGGCGCATCCCCGTGATGGACGGCGAATTCGTTTGCGAACACGATGTGGCCCGAATCGATGGCATCGGCGGTGGCAACTTTTTGTTGCTAGGTAATTCAATCGAAGCGATTTCCACAGCCTGTCGTGCGGCCGTCGACGCGATGCGAGATCTGCCCGATATGATCACGCCGTTCCCCGGGGGTGCGGCACGCAGCGGTTCCAAAGTCGGATCCAAGTATCCCGCTCTGTTCGCATCCACCAACGACGCGTTTTGTCCGACGCTGCGTACGTCGACGCAGTCATTGCTGCGTGAGGACGAAACCATTGCGATGGAAATCGTGATCGACGGGCTGTCGTTCGAGGCGATCGCAAACTCGATCAAAGTTGGCGTTACGGCGGCATGCGAAGCGGCGGGCGGCAAGGGACTGTTGCGAGTCACAGCCGGCAACTACGGCGGGAAACTTGGCAAGCATCACTTCCATTTGTCTGAGGTGATGCAGTGACCAAGTGGACTTTGACGCAAAAGCAATTGCCCGCCGAAGGGATCGACGCTTCCCCAATCGATGCCAGCAACTTTGCCGATAAATCGCTCGACGAAATCGCAAGCATCGCGCTGGGACGACAAACGATCGGCGACTGGTTCGATGTTCAGATTTCTGATGGCGCAGATGCTGGTGATGCTGATAACGTGGAACTGCGAGGCGACCTGCGGCGGTTCGATCACATCGGTGCCACTTTGTCGTCGGGCGAATTGATCGTTGACGGCGATGCGGGCAATTTTTTGGGTGGCGCCGCAGACGGCAAGCGGGTGGGCATGTCGGGTGGCCGAATCGTTGTCACGGGCAGCGCCGGCGACTACGTAGGCCACCGGATGCGACGCGGCGAAATTTGGATTTGCGGTGATGCGGGGCGGTTCGCGGCTGCGTCGATGGTTGCCGGAACGATCGTGGTCGCTGGAAACGTAGGCAATGATTTGGCGATCGGCATGCGACGTGGCAGCTTGATCGTTTCTCAGATGCCAAACTTGGCGGACGGACGTTTTACAGCCGCGGTCGAGTCCCGTTTTTTGATCGCATCCTTGATCCAGCCACCCGAATCCGGCCAATTGGCTGGTTTTTGGTCACGGTTGAAACACCAACAAGTCCGGATCCGTCGAGGCGACCGTGCCGTCGGTGGCCAGGGCGAGATAGTGACGCCAATTTAGCGAGCGAAATCCCTGACCTGTTGTTTCGTTCACCGGCCCGTTTGGATCCGTATGGGCGAAACGCCTCGGTTCGGCGTAAACTACGACCACTGGTTCGGGCGATAACGCCTGACAAATCCCCCTTCCCGGCTTTCTGGCCGCAAAAACCGCTGACATGAGTCATTGTCCCACCATGAAAATTCGATTGTTCTTCACTTCGCTTCTGGCTTCTGCGCTCGCAATGGCCGCCACCGATTCTGGCCTCGCATCGGCTGCCGAATTGGGCATTGGATCCAAAGCACCAGCGATCGACATTGAGCACTGGTTGCAGGACGGTGCTGGTGCATTCAAGCCAGTCACCAAGTTTGCGGCTGACAAAGTCTATGTCGTCGAATTTTGGGCAACGTGGTGTGGTCCCTGCATCGGCAGCATGCCGCACCTGGCGGAATTGCAAAACAAGTATCGCGGCGAAGGCGTCCAGATCATCAGCGTCTCGGATGAAACCGTCGACGAAGTCAAAGACTTGATGGGCAAAGAGCATCCCGATGCGGGCAAGACGTTTGCCGAAATCACTTCGGCCTATTCGCTAACGACCGACCCAGACCGGTCGGTGTACGAAGACTACATGGACGCGTCGAAGCAGCAAGGGATTCCAACCGCGTTCATTGTCGGCAAAACAGGACTGATCGAATGGATCGGGCACCCCGGCAACATGGACGAACCACTTGAAGGTGTGGTCAACGATTCGTGGGACCGTGAAGCGTTCAAGGCAGAAATGAAACTGCAGGAAGCACTCGAAGAGAACATGCAAAAGATGGCCAGCTTGGCCGGGGCCGGCAAGTTCGACGAAGCCATCGTGGTCGCGGACGAGCAAATCGCAGCGTCTCCCAACGACATGATGAAAGAACACTGGACCGCCGTTCGTCACAGCCTAAAACTGTCGTCCGGAAAGTTGGACGACGAAACGACCGCCTATTACAACGCCCAAATCGGCGAAATGAAGGGTGACCTGGATTCGCTGGTTCGATTCGGATACTCGCTTTACGGTGTCTCGCAACAAGGCGTCGACGTTAGCGCACTGGCGGGCACGACGATCAAGGCACTCGAAGCAGAATCGGAATCGGTTGCTGACGAAGCCAAACCGATGTACTTCAACGCCATCGCCGTGCTGAGCGATGCCAACGGTGACCTGGACAAAGCAATCAAGTCGCAAGAATCAGCGATCGAGTTTGCCGACGAACGTCAAAAGCCTCGTTTGAAGCCAATGTTGCAGGAATTCAAGGACAAGAAATCCGGCAAGAACAAAGAAGAAAAAGCAGACGACGCCAAGGAATAGTCCCGGCTAAGGAAAGTTCCGTCGCAGCTCGGATTTCGGGCAGCGAAAATCGTCAACGGCTTGTCGATTGGGTACTGCATCGCACTCTAACCGTTTAACCGTTAGCCGCAGGCGTACGCGACAGGGAAAACGTACGCTGACGGTTAAACGGTTGAATCAACAAACCGTCAACGGCTTGTCGATTTGGTGAGCCGTTGGCGAGTGAGTGCCGGCAACGTTATCCGTGTGCCGCGGCCAAAACTTGTTGAGAATCAACAACGTCATCTCCGTGCAGTCGGTTACAATCAGAGCACTGAACTGATGCTGGTGTCCTGGTCGGCACAATTCGGTTTCCGCCCGCCCCGCTCGGAATCCTCCCGCCCACCGACATTCGACGTTCCCCACGTCGTGAAAATCACGTGCAAAACGCCACCTGCCGGACCGCGAGTCCCCGATTTCAACGGCGCGCAGCCTACAATCTCCAACGTTTCTTTTGTCGCCCCGCTTACTGGGTCTGCCTGCTGATGGCTTGGACCGCTAGCGGACTGGGCATGCCGATCGCTGTCTCGGCAGACGAAGGCATCGACTTCTTCGAATCCAAAGTACGGCCGTTGCTGGTCCAGCATTGCTATGAATGTCATAGCGTCGAGACCGGCGAATCATCGGGCGACCTGCTGATTGACTCGGCCGCCGCAATGCAAGCCGGCGGCATGAATGGTCCGGCAATCGTGCCCGGCGATTCGGCCAGCAGCTTGATGATGAAAGCGATCCGTTACGACGATCCTGACATTCAAATGCCGCCGGCCGGAAAGCTGGATCAAGAATCGATCGACGCGCTGAGCCACTGGATCACGATCGGTGCCCCCGATCCGCGCGAAGGAACGGTGGTTGCCAAAGCGACTTCCCCGATCGATCGTGATCCCAAGACCCACTGGACCTTTGTCGCTCCGCAACAACCAAACGCACCGGAGAACGTAGGCGGATCGGATCGCGATGTGATTGATACGTGGGCGCGCACGGTCGCCCAGTCCAAGGGCGTAGAAACCAGCCCGCCTGCGGATGATGCGACGTTGGTCCGTCGGCTGTACTTTGACTTGACTGGATTGCCGCCAACGATCGAGCAGATCCACCACTACACCGAATCGCGTCGACCCGATCGTTATCCGCGGCTCGTCGATTCGTTGTTGGCATCGCCGGAATTTGCCGAGCGATTCGCAAGACATTGGCTGGACGTGGCTCGGTATGCCGATACGGTTGGATACGATTTTGGCGGTAGAGAACGGCGCATCAAGGGCAGCGAGCGATATCGCGACTGGGTGATCAAGGCGTTTGCGGCCGACATGCCCTACAACCAAATGATCGAGCATCAGTTGGCGGGTGATCGCACCGACCCGAACAACGTCGACGGCAACTTGGATGCGATGGGTTTCCTGACGCTCGGTCGCAAGTTCATCAACGGTTTGGACATCACCGACGATCGTATCGATGTGATCACTCGCGGACTGCTCGGATTAACGGTTGCCTGCGCCCGGTGCCATGACCACAAGTTCGATCCGATCCCAACGTCCGACTACTATTCGCTGTTTGGTGTCCTGAACAGCAGTCGTCAACCGGATGACGGTGCCAGCCCGTTGATGATGGTCGACAAAGAAAAAGTCGGCGACCACCCCGTCTTGCTGCGCGGTCAGGCCGGCAACAAAGGCCCCGTCGCGCCCCGTCAATTCCTGACATCGCTTCGGAAACCCGACGAAGAACGTTTCACCGACGGAAGCGGACGATGGGAATTGTCCCAGCGAATCACCGCAACCGATAATCCGCTGACCGCTCGCGTGATGGTCAATCGTCTGTGGGATCGGTTGATCGGCAAATCGCTGGTGGATTCGCCCAGCGACTTTGGATTCCGAACCGAAGCTCCCGCCGTGCCCGAATTGCTTGATGAGTTGGCGGTTTCGTTCGCAAAGGATTGGAGCATCAAGCGTGTGATCCGCCGCATCGTCATGACAGGCGTCTACCAGCAATCGTCGTCCGCAACCGATGCGATGATCAAGCTTGACCCCGACAATCGATTGCTAACGCGAGCGAACCGGAAACGACGTGACTTTGAATCGCTTCGTGATTCGCTGTTGTGTGTTGCGGGATCGCTCGACCGATCAATGGGTGGCCCGCCGGTGGAAATCACACTGCCGACGCCCACGCCAAAACGAACCGTTTATGCAATGATCGATCGGCAAAATTTGCCGGCATTGTTTCGGACGTTTGACTTCGCCAGTCCCGACACGCATTCGCCCCAGCGGTACTTTACGACCGTGCCTCAGCAGGCGTTGTTCTTGATGAACAGCCCGCAGATGTTCGCGCTGGCGAAACGCACGTCGGCATCGATTCATCAAACGGTTAGCGAAGACGATATCAAAGCAACCGTGACGTCCGTGTTCCAACAAGTTTTACGTCGCGAGCCAAACGAGCAGGATTTGGCCATGGCGACAGCGTTCTTGAGATCACCCGCCGCGGAAGTCACACCAGGAATCGACCCTCGCTCGTTGTGGTCGTACGGAGTCGCAAAACTGGACGATCAAGAATCGGTCGTTTCCTTTGAACCGCTAACTCACTTCACAGGCGATCGCTGGCAAACGTCGGAAACCTTCCCACACGACTCAGCCAACGGCTACGCGTTCGTTGAACGAGAGAACGGGCACGCGCCGCGACACAGCGACATGGCGATCGTCCGCCGGTTCACGGTTCCCTTTGATGCAAAGGTAACGATTCGTGGTCAGATCGGGCATCGCGATCAAGACAAGGGCGACGGCGTTCAAATCGGAGTTTGGGTTGGTGGCAAACGTCGGTTCAATGCCAACGCAAAAGGCAACCAGCGTCCTTTCGGACCAATCGCGGGATCAGCCAAATCCGGCGACACGATCGATTTGGTGGCCAGCCCCGGTGCCACTGATAATTTCGATACGTTCTTCTTGCGAGCTACGATCCAATTGGTCGGCGACGACGGTCACCAAGTCGAAACCAATACGGCTGGCGACTTTAGCGGTCCGCGAACCGATGCGACAAGCGAACCACTGGACCGATTGGCCCAGCTTGTGCAAGTGCTGATGCTTAGCAACGAATTCGCGTTTGTGGATTAGACAAAATGAACTTTCCCATTGACCATCAAAACTTTCTGACGTCGCGGCGTGAAATGCTGAAGCGATCGGGTGTTGGGTTTGGCGCTTTGGCACTGGGCGAGATGCTCGGGCGCGAGTCCCTGGCCGGCCAGTCGGGTTCGACACTCGCCGGCGGCGAAGTGCCGATCCACTTTCCGACCAAAGCCAAACACGTCATCCACTTGTTCATGAACGGTGGGCCAAGCCAGGTCGACACGTTTGACCCGAAACCGGCACTCGCAAAGCTGCACGGTAAATCAGCGCCGATGGCAAACCTAAAGACCGAGCGACCGACCGGCGCGGTCTTGCAGTCACCGTACAAGTTCCAAAACTATGGCGAGTGCGGCTTGCCGGTCAGCGAACTGTTTGCCAACACTGCCAAGCACATCGACGACATCTGCGTCATTCGCAGCATGCATGCCGACGTCCCCAATCACGAACCGTCGTTGATGCTGATGAACACGGGCGAATCCCGATTGGTTCGTCCGGCAATGGGGTCGTGGCTGACGTACGGACTGGGCAGCCAGAACGAGAACCTGCCCGCTTTCATCGCGATGTGCCCGGGTGGTTATCCGATCAAAGAATCCCAGAACTGGCAAAACGGTTTCTTGCCCGGAAAGTACCAAGCGACCTACATCGATTCCGCAGGCGAACGCATTGAGCAGTTGATCGATCACATCCAAAGCAAAGGTGTCGCGGGAACCGACCAGCGCCAGCAACTAGACCTGTTGGCGAAGCTGAACCAGGCCCACGCTGCCGAACGCACCGAGAACGCGAGACTCGAATCACGTATCGAATCATTCGAACTGGCCTACCGAATGCAAAGCGAAGCATCGGAGGCATTCGACGTGTCGCGCGAGACCGCCGAGACTCGCAATCTGTACGGCGATGGCGCCTTCGCTCGCCAAACCTTGATCGCGCGGCGATTGGTCGAACGGGGTGTCCGATTCGTCCAGCTCTACACCGGTGCCGGACAACCGTGGGACGACCATGATGACTTGGAAGTTCGCCACCGTGCCAATGCAAAGACGGTCGACCAAGCGATCGGCGCGCTTTTGACGGACTTGAAACGCATCGGGATCTTGGACGAGACATTGGTGATGTGGGGCGGCGAATTTGGACGCACGCCGGTGGTGGAAATGCCCAAGGAAGGCTCCAACCAAGGCAAAATGAACGGCCGCGACCACAACCACCACGGCTTCACATGCTGGTTAGCCGGTGGCGGCGTCAAAGGCGGCCAAGCGATCGGCGCGACCGATGAATTGGGATTCAAAGCGGTCGAAAACCGAGTTCACGTGCATGACTTGCATGCGACCGTGCTGCGTTTGATGGGCTACGACCACAAACGCCTGACTTTCGCCTACGCCGGTCGCGACTTTCGGCTAACCGACGTGCACGGCCGCATCGTTGACGAAGTTCTGGCCTAGGATTCGTTGAAGGGCCAAAGCGTGTTGCTAGTTTCAGGTCACCCTCCGTGGCCCTGTGGCTCCGCTCGCAGGGTGTACTCTGTGTTTCATCAACTGCTTTGCAGTTGAGATCCCGCGAACGGAGTCGCGGGTCCACGTAGGGTGCAGCTAGTTCAATGTCGCCGCGTCCTTCGCCATCTCGGCATTCCATTGCTTGCTCGTTTCGGGTCACCCTTCGTGGCCCTGCGACTCCGTTCGCAGGGTGTGCTTTGTGTTTCATCAACTGCTTTGCAGTTGAGATCCCGCGAGCGGAGTCGCGGGTCCACGTAGGGTGCAACTAGTTCAATGTCGCCGCGTTCTGATAGGCAGGATCGCCCGCGTCCTTCGGCATCTCGGCGTTCCATTGCAACGTCGCGGTCAACAATCGGGCCGTCACGTCGGGATTCTGTTCCGCGACGTTGTTCGATTCCGATGGATCGGTGTTCAAGTCATGCAGCCGAACTCGTTTGCCGTCAAAGTCGCACATCAATTTCCATTGGCCTGCGCGGACGGCCAAGTCGGGCAGATTCTTGTACACTTGAAAGTCCTTTCGATCGGGTGGACGCCGAAAAAAGATCGGCTGTGATCGAGTCTGTTTCGATTTTGCCAGGATCGTATCGGACAAGTCTTCACCATCGAACTTGGCGTCCTTGGGATGCGCGACCCCGGCGATCGTCATCAGGGATGGAACCAAGTCCATCGCTGCAAACACCGAAGAATTGTTGACCGTGCCGACCTGATCTTTGGCAATCAGGCCCGGTCCCCACGCAATCAGTGGCGAACGAATTCCACCTTCGAATAAAGTCGCTTTGGATCCGGAAAACGGTCCAGCCGATCCACCGTTTTTGTCGGGGCCATTGTCGGAGCAAATCAGCACCAGCGTCTCGTCACGCAACTTGGGATCGTCGGCAATCCGCCGAAACAATCGATCAAGCTGGGCGTCCATTTCTCGCAGCACCGCCAAGTACAAACCGTGCGGTGTGCCCGACCAATTCTCGATCGTCGGAAAGTAGGGGCCGTGGACATCGTCGGGCCAAACGTTGACATAGAACGGCTGGTCGCGTTTTGCCGCTTCCTCAATGAACTCGATTGCCTTGTCGGCAAAGCCGCCGGTGATTTCACTGCGAAGACGCCACTCGACCGGATCGCCTAAGTTGACCGCCTTGTCCCAGATTCGGCCCTTCTTGATGCCGCCGTCGGCAGTCGGCACTTCGGTCAACGGCAACAACTTTGCGCCCATGCCTTCGAAGTTGGTCAGCGAAATGTCGAATCCATAGTCGGTGATCGGCGGAGCGTTATCGACATCGCGTTGGCCACCCATGTGCCATTTACCACAGTGTGCGGTTGCGTAGCCGACGGCCTGCAATGATCGGGCCAGCATCGGTGCAGACGGATCAAGCCACTGGGCCATGCCGCGTTCTCGGTTGTTCTTACGATTGTTCAAGAACGAACTGATTCGATAGCGGTACGGGTAACGACCGGTTGAGATCGCCACTCGCGACGGCGAACAGATCGGCGAGTTGACGTAGAACTGGTGAAAACGAATTCCCTGTTCCGCCATCCGATCGATGTTGGGCGTTTCAGCTTCGGTGTTGCCAAAGCAAGAAAAGTCGCCCCATCCCATGTCATCAATGAACACCAACACAATGTTGGGCCGATCCGCCGCACAAGTGACCGTTGAAAGCAGCAGGAAAAACGCGAGTGATCGAAGCAGTGTCATGGTTGTTTCCTATGATTCTTGGTGATTCGCTTAACGGTTCGCTGCAAAGATTCGGTCAAAGATTTCACGGTTGCTTTTCTTTGCCGCGTCGCATCGGCTTTGGATAACCGAGGGATCAGACTGCCCCATCAAGAACGCAAGATTCTTCAGCAGTTCGGGGCACTCCGGCATCGAGTGCCGAGCCGGCGCCAGCATCAAACGCAAACTTGCTTCGATTCGGCGCAGCGTTCGATATCCGCTTGCCAGTGTATCGGCGTCGGTTGAGTCCAAGAACCCCGCGGCGGCCAGTGCGTCGAGCGACGCCGTGGTGCCTTGGCGTATGATCTGCGGTGCTGCGCTGGCGTGTTTGAGCGTCAACATTTGTGCGATGTGCTCAACGTCCATCGTCCCGCCATGACCACGTTTCAAGTTCTCGGGTTCAGCCGTTTGTTCTTGTTCGATTCGTAACTGACGAATCTGATCAGCCATTGACGGCTCCCAAACCGTCGCCGCGATCGTTTCGCGAACTGCCGTGTCGACTCCTTTGCGAATTAAACGCGATCCTGAAATCACGCGAGCCTTGCAGAGTGCCAGTCGCATCCAAACAGGCGTGTCTTCGGATTGGAAAAGACTCAAGAAATCGTCAACCGACATGGCGATCGGACCGCCGTCGGCATACGGACGAAAACGCGAATCCAATTCGTAAAGTCGCCCGTTTTCGTGCGGTTGGTTGATGCGCGTGATGACTTGGCGAGCGACTTGATTGAAGAACCGGTGATTGGTGGTCGTCAATCGGTGCCCACCGACGCGCCGCCGAGTTTCACCGGGGGACGAATACAGAAACACCGCGTCCAAGTCACTGTGGTAATTCGGTTCGCGTCCGCCAAACTTGCCCAGCGCCAGCGCGATCATTTCCGATGGGTTCCCGTTTTCGTCGGCGGGATCGCCAAACTGATCCGCCACCACTTCTTGCTCGTGCTGGATCACTCGCCGCACACAGGCTTCGGCGCAATCCGCGATCGACTGGTGCGTTGCTTCCAGCGTTTCTTTGCCCAACATGTCTCGGACGCCGATCATCAAATGAACGCCCGACTTGAAGCTGCTAAGAATGTCGTCGATATCGGCGGCACCACGACACAGTTCGATCGAGTGAGCGTCGACACGCTCGGCAGACGGTAATCGGTTGATGACCAACGAATCGACCAGCTCGTCAATCATGCCCGGATTGTTCGTCAGGATACCGCTCAGGTACGGCGTCGTCGCGCACAACCGGACCATCAAGTTCATCGTCGGACGGCTGGCCCCCAGCAGCTCCCACAGTGTTGCTTTCGCTCCCAGCGAATCGGTCACTTTGACCATCGAATGCAGCGCCGCGTCTGGGTTTGGGGTCGTCGCGACTTCGGCAAGCAGTGCCGGAGCGATCGACGCGAACACGTGCCGGCAACGTAGCGGTGACAGAAACGGCACCGTTTCGGTGCTAAGCGACGCGAGATCCGTCATCGCCGATCTCGGGTGCTTCAATTGGTACCGAATCAAAGTCGCTTCGACGTGCGCCGGATCGGGATCCGGATCCAGCATCAAATCCGTTTCGACGGGCGTGTCCGATCGTTCCCCTAACGCGCCGATCATCAACTGGTTCATCGTCGAGCGGTTTTTGTCCAACGTGTCCGCGAACATCTTTTGGAAACGACCGGCGTCACCGACACCCGGCTGGTCCGAGCTCTCGATCCCAAGCTGCAGCGCAAGACGTTGGCGAGCGGTGACGTCATCGGGCAGTTTGGTCAGGCCGCGGTCAAAAGCGATGCCCAATTGGTGCTGTAGTCGACAAAGCCGGGCATAGTTGCCGGCAAGCAGAGTCCTTGCATCGTCATCCAAGTGGCCAGCACGATGCAGGCTGTTGATCGCGTCCAGCGTGCCAAGCCGGCGCACCGATCGGTCATGACCTCCGTAGAGCAACTGCAGGAACTGGACCGTCAGTTCCATGTCGGCTCGTCCACCCGGGGAACGGACAACGTCATCACCGTTGCCGGAACCATCGATGGACGGATCGAATCGGCGTTCCAGTTTGTGGCAAAGCGATCGGATCTCGGCCCGTTCGACTCGGCTGATGAATTGACGGTAAATCCACGGTTCCATCCGATCGATGAACGCCTTGCCAAGCGACTTGGAACCCGCCACCACTCGCGCCTTGATGAACTTAAGTCGCTGGTCCGTTCGGCCACTGGTTTCATAGATCCGGGCGGCTTCGCGAAAACCGCAAATGTGGACACCGACCTCGTGCCGTGGCCCTTCGCGTAAATCGATGTCGACACCATCATTGCGTTTCGCATCACCGCACAGCAGCGTGACGATGTCTGAAACCAAGGCCGAATAGAACTTGCTATGCCAAACATTTTTGTGGTCAATCGAATCGTACAGAAACACGACCTTCATCGGTGCGGCATAGCCGATTTCGGATCCGCCGAGATTCCCTAGACCGATCACGGTAATTTCCGGCGTTGTCCCGTCCGGCCGTTCGGGCATGCCGCGGCGATCGGCCAAACGCTTTAACGTGAATTGCAGACCGCTTTCGAGAATCGCATCGCTTAGATGCGTGAGTTGTCGGCCGACCAATTCGGGCGAATCGCCGCGAACGAATTCTCCATAAGCAATCCGCATCACGTGCCGCGAATAGAACTTGCGGATGATGACGGCCGCGCGAGTCGGTTGGTCGGTGCCGGCGAGCAGTCGAGCGAGCTCGGCGGTTAATTGCTTGGCGTCTGGCGTCCCCAACTGGCTTGCCTGGTTCAGATCGAACGTCTGCGGATCGGCGATCAATCGCTCGGCCAATTGCGGGCTGCTGGCAAACAACATCGCCAGGGCATCGGCGAGTGGCCGTTCTTGCTGCAATCGAGCCAGCAGCGATTCGGGCGAATCGCTCGATCTGACAAGCCTAGCAATCAGGTCGAGAACCGAATCGGATTCGGCAGCAAGGCAAAGCGTTGGGGTCAGGCACTCGCGAAGCAGAGTTGGCAGATTATCGGCGTCCATGAAAGCGATCGGTTCTCGCGATTTATCGGGCGAAATTTGGGATCGATGGGGAACCATCTCGGACCGCCTTTGTCAGAAACAGTGTAAATCCTTTGACGCAGACCGTGTAGGCCGCGAACGTAACCTAATCTTCAGAACTGAGACGAAGTGACGGCCACCTGGGGCGTTGATCGTCGTGAATCACCACCACGACAGGCGTTGTTTTTTCGCAACATCATTGTGTGGTCAATTCACAACGCACGAGGGGTCGGCGTTTACGGTAACTATTCACGCAACCTCTTTGCACCAAACGACTTGCCATGATATATGCCCTTCCTTCTTGGAGCGATGGCACCGCTCCTGCTTGGTCTCTCTCGAACCAAACTGATCGTTATGACCTGGGGATCGAGGAACCGCTCGTGGGTAAGAAATTTAGTAGCCGCTCTCTGCAAGATGACGCGTTCGATGCTGACGAATCTGTCAGCCGTCGGAATCGGGTGATGGGCCAAGAATTGGCCGACTCCTTGGACGAGGACTCCCTGACCGATGACGCTCCTCGCCGTCGCGACGAATTGATGTCCGACCCGACCGAAGATCCCGTTCGCATGTACTTGATGCAGATGGGCCAAATTCCTCTGCTGACCCGCGAACAAGAAGTCTCGGCTGCCAAACAAATCGAAAAGACTCGCGTCCGCTATCGACAAACGATGATGGCGACCGACTTCATGCTGCAGGGTGCATTGAAGTTGCTAGAACAGGTTCGTGACAAGACGCTGCGACTCGATCGCACGATCGAAGTCAGCGTGACCAACGCGCCTGAAAAGAAAGCGATCATGTTGAGGATCATTCCCAACGTACGCACGGTCCAGCACCTGTTGTCGCTCAACCGAGCCGACTACATGACCGCGATCAATCGCAAGATGCCCATTCGCCAGCGCCGTGCCGCATGGAAGAACTTGGTCATCCGCCGCAACAAAGCGGTTCGTTTGATCGAAGAAATGAACTTGCGTACCAACAAGCTGCAACCGTTGTTTGAAAAGCTTCGCCGTGCCAACGAACGTATGGCCGAGATTCGCACTCAACTGAGTGATGCGCAGGCCATGTCGACGCCGGGCACGCAAACGGCTGCGGAACTGAAGAGCGAGCTGACGTATCTGATGCGATTGACGTTTGAGACGCCCGCCACGTTGTCGCGCCGAATCAAACGATGCGACGCCTACCGCGACGACTATGACGCGGCGAAACGAGTCCTATCGGCCGGAAACTTGCGTTTGGTCGTTTCGATCGCCAAGAAGTATCGCAACCGTGGGCTGTCGTTCTTGGACCTGATCCAAGAAGGCAACACCGGATTGATGCGTGCGGTGGACAAATTCGAACACGCTCGCGGCTACAAGTTCAGCACCTACGCAACGTGGTGGATTCGTCAAGCGATCACTCGTGCCATCGCTGATCAAAGTCGCACAATCCGCGTGCCGGTTCACATGATCGACACGATGAACAAGGTGCGCCAAATCACGCGTGAGCTTGTCCAAGAAAATGGACGGGAACCGACTGCCGAAGAAGTCTGTGCACGCAGCGGTTTGTCGATCGACGACACACGAATCATTTTGAAGATGAGTCGCCAACCGTTGTCGCTTGACCAACCGATCGGCGATCACGAAGAAAGCGTCTTTGGCGAATTCTTGGAAGATCACCGCGATGTCGATCCGTTGATGGAAACCAACCGCGAAGCTCTGAAGACTCAGATCGACCGGGCGATGGAAACGTTGAACTATCGCGAACGCGAAATCTTGCGTCTCCGATATGGCTTGGCCGATGGCTACACGTACACGCTCGAAGAAGTCGGCCGGATTTTCCAGGTCACTCGCGAACGGGTTCGCCAAATCGAAAGCAAGGCGGTTCGCAAACTGCAACAACCGTATCGCGCCAAGTCGCTGGTCAGCTTCCTGGACGGTGCCGAATTGCAGATTCTCGAAGGCAGCGAAGCGGTCTAGAGCCGCAAATCGCTCGGCCCCACGCCAACGCTGGCGAGACGAACCTCCGCGAGTCGCCAGCGATATTCGGGGATTTCTCGCCCTAATCGATCCAATCGAATCCTTGGCCCGACCAGGTGCCAAGATTCGATCTTTCTGGGCCGGTCAAGGAGTTGACTGAACTGACGCGGCTGCGTAATCTTTACCAAATCACGGTGGTTGTAGCTCAGTTGGTTAGAGCGTCGGTTTGTGGTACCGAATGTCGCGGGTTCGAGTCCCGTCTTCCACCCCTCTCTTTTTGCCGGTTTTTACCGGCCGCAATGCTGGTTGGTGTTGCTGAGTCTTGATGTGCCGTTGCCGGCGAGGCTCGCTTGCAGTCCAAATGATGAACTTGGGTTGATATTGGTTTGTCGCGGGCGGTCCGGGGACCGGTGTTTGGGCGTTGGCTTTCTGGTAATTCTTCGGCTGATGCCGTGCGGGTTGGTAAGGCATTGTGCGTGCCTGTCCTGGACTGAACAGACCGGTTCAAGAATCGCCTGTTTGACCGGCAATGGTGCCGCGTCTAACCTTAAAGAAGTCTAAACTTTAGGCAGCGAGGCTCGGTTTGACGCCTTGATTGCTAATCGTTGGAAAGAATCTTGCCGGTGATTGTGAACGCGTTGCTGGGCAAACTCAAAATAGGACAATTGAATGCGATCGATTGCGGCAACTTTGAAAATGGAAAATGCTCAAGTCCAGTCACGCCCAATCTTTAGTGGGCTGGTTTTCTTGGCGGCGATCGCAGTCGCGGTGGTAGCGACCGCTCAGCCTGCGGCCAGGCCAAAGAAGAAGGAAGATGCCAAACTGAAACCGCGTCCGGTGACGCTGAAGACAAAGGATGGCATCAATCTGCGCGCGTTCTATTTTCCATCGGCAAAGGGCAAAGAAGCGATCACCGTGATGCTCGTCCACGAATGGGAGGGATCGGCTAGCCCGTACTACAAATTGGCGATGGAGCTTCGTGGTGCCGGATGTGCCGTGTTGGTCCCTGACTATCGCGGGCACGGCGGCAGTACCGAATATATCGCGGCTGGTAAAACGAAATCCTTCAACGTTCCACAGATGGGCAAGTTCGATATCCAGAACATTATCTTGCGAGACCTTGAAACCGCGAAGGGGTTTTTAAAGGATGAAAACGACCAAGAGAATCTGAATCTCAATGCGATGGTTGTCATCGGGATTCGCGAGGGCTGCGTGATGGCGGCTCACTGGGCGGCACGCGATTGGAGTTTCCCGAGTGTCGGCAGCAAGAAACAAGGGCAAGACGTCAAAGCACTCGTGTTGGTCTCGCCCGAAAAACAAATTAAGTCGATTTCACTTGATCAGGGTCTTAACTCGCCGGCCATCATGCAGTTGCCGATCATGGTCGTTGCTGGGGAAGAGAGTCCCGAATCAGGTGAAGCCAAACGAGTCATCAAACGTGTCGAAGGGCTGAAAAAACGAGCCGGTGGTGGCACGGTCAGCAAATTTGAGGGCAAAATGGTCGGTACGGCGTTAAGCGGCCCGTCGCTGGTAAACGACGTTAGCGAGGTGATTCCAGCGATCGTTAAGTTCTTGACTAGCGAAGTCGATGCGGTCACCGACAACCCTTGGGTCAAGCGAGACTAAGGGCTGGCTTACGGTTTTGGTTCGCAGTGTTTCGGTGACAGTTGTTCGCTGCGCGGAATGTGGGTTTAATCAACGAAGGGTTCGCAGCACCGGCAGCGACCTTTTGTTCCCGTCATGATCGAAGCCATCCTTTTCATGCGAACTCTGCTCCTTTCCGCTGTTCTAGCGGTTGCCACTGTCTCAAATTCCGCAGTGGCCCAAACGCCAAACGCAAAGCCCATTTCGGATTGGTTTGACACCCAGGCCCAGGACTTGTTTGCGATTTATTGCAACTTGCACCAAAACCCAGAGTTATCTTGGGAAGAAACGGCAACTGCTGATTTGATCGCCGAGCATTGGCGCCGCGAAGGTTTCAAGGTCACGGCCCAGGTCGGGACCAAGGGCGTCGTTGGGATTTTGCGAAACGGCGACGGGCCGACGCTGATGCTTCGCTGTGATATGGATGCGTTGCCGGTTACCGAATTGACGCAAGTCGATTACGCATCGACCAAGGAAGTCTCGCTGCCGAGCGGCGTTTCGACAGGTGTGATGCACGCCTGTGGCCATGACATTCACATGACCAATGTGATCGCCGTCGCAAAGTACATGGCGACTCACCGACAAGACTGGTCGGGGACATTGATGGTCATTGCACAGCCAGCCGAAGAAAAGGGCGAGGGCGCCAAAGCGATGATCGACGACGGGCTTTTTACAAAGTTCCCCAAGCCCGACTTCGCGGTTGCCTTGCACGTTTCGGGGGATACACCGGCGGGCCAAGTCGGAGTGCTGGCCGGATTCACTCAGGCAAACGTCGACAGTGTCGACATCGACGTCAAAGGCCGCGGCGGTCACGGAGCTAAGCCCGAAACGACGATCGACCCGATCGTTCAAGCGGCCGATTTGGTGATGTCGTTGCAAACGATTGCAAGTCGCGAAATCAAACCGAGTGATCCGGTCGTGATTACGGTGGGGGCAATCGCCGGTGGCACCAAGCACAACATTATTGGCGACTCGTGTCACTTGCAATTGACGGTACGCACCTATGGCGACGAAGTCCGCAAACAGGTGCTCGCCGCGATCGCTCGCAAAGCCAATGCGGTTGCCGAAAGCTATGGAGCACCATCACCGGAATTGTTGTTCAGCCAAGGGACACCGTCGTTAGAAAACAACGCGGAACTGGCCGGACGTTTGCAACAGGTTTTCAAAGACGCCATCGGCGAGCAAAACGTGTTGGTGAGCGAGCCGTCGATGGGGGGCGAAGATTTTAGTCGCTACGGCCGCGAAGGTGTGCCAATCTTGATGTACAAGCTTGGCAGCGTGACACAATCGCGACTCGATCGCTTTGTCGAACTCGAAGTACCGCCGCCGTCTTTGCATAGCGGTCAATACTATCCCGATTTCGAACCAACAATGCGAACCGCGGTGGTGACGATGACCGCGGCTGCGTTGGACTTGCTTAAAAAGTGATCGGTGAGTGGACTCTGTAGCACTGAGCTCTGTAGCACTAAGCTTAGAGGCACTGGACTAAGCCGCGACCACTTGATTCCAAATTCCGTAATAGTGGCAGCCCGCGGCGGCCATCACGAACAAGTGCCATACGGCGTGCAGGTAACGGATTCGCGAGTCGTTGACCAAGAACCCCACGCCAAGTGTGTAAAGAACGCCACCGGCGACCATCCATCCCACCAAATCGCCGGGGACGTGGCCAACCAACGGAAGCGACGGCAGCCATCCCAGCAACAGGTAGGACACGGTACCGATCGAGTTGATGCGGTGGCGAACGGCGACCTTCGTTAGGAATCCGGCTGCGGCTGCGACCCAGATCGCGACTAGCAATCCGATCCGCATGCTGTCGGGACAATACAAATAGACGATCGGCGTGTAAGTACCCGAAATCATGGTGTAGATCATCGCTTGATCCCACGCCCGAAGCTTATCGAGCAACGGTTGGCGAAAGATGACGTGCGACAATGTCGAACAGAAGAACGTCCCGAACACTGACGTGATGTAGGCCAAGCACGCGATCATCATTCCGGTGCTGACTGTGGCAGCTTGGCGTATCAAGAAATAGCCCATAACCACGCTGCCCAACGCGGCTAAACCATGTGTCAGCGCGTTGGCCCATTCTTGATCTGGCTTGATCGGCGCTGACGGCGTTGGCTTCGTCGCCCCGGTCACCCCGGTCACCCCGGTCGCTGCTTCGTTTTCGTTAGCGTTTGTCACTGGGCAAGCCAACCTTTGCTTTTCAACCAAGTCTCGCAAAGACCACGCCATGCGTCCGTTGGCTGGCCCGCGATGCGTCCGCCGAATCCGTGCCCGCCGCTAGCGAAGATGTGCAGCGAACCATCGATGCCGTTTCTCTTCAATTCGCTGTAGAGCGTCACACTGCTCATCGCCGTGACGCGATCATCCGACGCATGGGCGAAAAACATCGCGGGTGATTCGCTCGTGACTTTCACTTCGTCGATCAGTTCGTTCGGCGCGTCCTTTTTGACCAGCCATGCTGGGTAGACCAGGATCGAAAAGTCGGGTGTGCATTCCGCGTGGTCCGCATCATCAAGCGGCTCGTAGAACCGCTGTGTTGCCAGCGCCGCGCGAGCCGCCGCATTGCCACCGGCCGAAAAACCCATCACGCCAATTTGCGTTGCTTGAACGCCTTCGACATTGCCGCCACGAATCAAGCTGATTGAACGCTGGACATCTTGGACCGGCGCCAACCACGGTGTCTCGCTGCGGCCTGTGGGGACGCGGTACTTCAAGACTGCTGCCGTGATGCCGATCGACTGGAACCATTTTGCAATTTCGGTGCCTTCCAGGTCCCAGGCCAAGATCGAGTAGCCGCCGCCGGGGCAGACCACCACCACGGTTCCGGTGTCATGGTTGGCCGGCCGATAGATGTGCAGTTGGGGCGTTGAGACATGCCCCAGCCGAATCACTCGCTTTCCGGCGACGTCTCGGCCGTTATCCCCCGATGTGTCCTGCTCGGGCTCGGTCGGCGCGTCCCAGGTTGGCGGCTGGTCCGGCCATACGGGTACAACCAAATCCGCATCCACCGCGACGGTTTCGGTCGCCACAGGAGCTTGCCCGATCGCGGGCGCGAGACAAATCAGACTGGCCACTAGGAAAGCGTTTGCTCGAAACATCATTTTGATTCTCTGGGTTACAAAACGGTAGGCTGGGCGCGATGACGAACGGTTCACCAGTCGGCACGAAAGGGCTCTATTTTTTGTGGATCGCGATTCGCAACAGCCCACCTGCGATCGCGCCCATGATCGGCCCCACAATATAAACCCACAGGTCGGTCAGATGCCCCGACGCCAACGCTGGGCCGATACTGCGGGCTGGGTTCATCGACGCCGCCGTCAGTGGGCCAGCAACAAACGCCTCCATCGCGATCGTTGATCCAACGGCGATTCCGGCCGTGATTGATTCTTCTTTGGCGCCGGTCGACACGCCGATGACGACAAACATCAAGATCGCCGTCATCATCGCTTCGACGGCCATACCGCCCAGCGGCGATAGGCCAGCTTTCACCGTCGTCGCGCCTAGCAACCCTTCATCAAGCCCGAGCACCGAACGAATCGCAATCGCGCCGGCAAGGGCACCAAGACACTGGGCGGGAACATATCCCATCGCATCTTTGACCGGCAACTTCTTGAAACACGCAAACGCAATCGTGACGGCGGGGTTCATGTGCGCTCCACTGACGCTGCCGATGGCATAGATCATCGTCAATACGATTAGCCCCCAAACGATTGCGATGCCAACGTGAGTCAATGCCTCAGTGCGTACGTCGACTGCGATCGCGCCACAGCCGATCACGACTAGGAAAAACGTTCCTAAGAACTCAGACAGACACCGAGTCGGTAGGGGAGTTTGCATCGACAGGATTCTCAGAGGTGAGCCAGGGCCGGAATGGCATCTGTGGTTGAAAAAATCAGCCGTTGTCGGCGATTCCGGGGGAATACAGAAACGCATACAGCCCTACCAACGTTTTAGCATCACGGATGCGTCCTTCCCGAATGTACCGGACCACATCCGAGCGCGAAGCCACGTGGTTTTCAATCTGCTCGGCGGCTTCTCGAGCCGGATCACCAGCCGTCAGGTTGGTTGCCAGATACAGGTGCATCAGTTCATCACAAATCCCTGGTGCCGAATAAAACTCGTGCAGCTTGACCAAGGTTTCGGCGCGGTAGCCGGTTTCCTCGATCAATTCGCGGGCTGCGGTCGCCACGGCAGGCTCGTTTGGCTCGCGAGTTCCGGCCGGCAGTTCCAGTAGCGTTTCGTTGACCGTTGGCCGGCGGTTCTCGATCAACACCACCGTGTCGGCATCCAACAAGGGCAACAGCACGACCGCGCCGGGGTGGCGAATGACTTCCCGGTGATAGGTCTTGCCGTCATTTCCGGTCAGTTCCATTTGGTGAATGTCGAACCGAGTGCCTTCGAACACGAGTTTTTCGTTATTCATAGTTGGGGCCAAGTGGGTCGGTCTGGGGGCGTTCACCCAATGGGCGGCCTGATCTGGGAGGTCTGATCTGGGAGGTCTGGTCTGGGTGGATGTTCCGGCTTCATTTTGTCGCCCCAGGTCTGGCGGGCTACTAGAAACGCTGATCTTTTGTAAAGCTATCCGGCCTGTGCTCACCCTAACACCCCGACCAAATCCCCCCTCGATAGTTTCTTGTTCGGTTTCATCAATTGCTACAAACCGCCCGGCATGACGTCGCGCGATGCCGTGAACGTCGTTCAGCGACGATTAAAAAACCTTCGCACCGACGACGGGTCTAAAGTGAAGGTTGGGCACGCCGGAACTCTGGACCCGCTGGCCGAAGGTGTTTTGGTGATGGGAGTCGGTCGGGCCGTGCGGCTGGTGCCGTACGTCCAGCAGCAACCTAAGCATTACCGTGCAAAATTCTTGATCGGCCAATCGAGCGTTTCCGGTGACCTAGAGGACAAAGTCCAGTTGCATCCACGTCTGCCAGTCCCCACTCGCAGCCAACTGGAAACCGCGGCCAAGACCTTGGTCGGATCGATCCAGCAAACTCCGCCGGCCCATTCGGCGATTTGGATCGACGGCAAACGTGCACACGAGCGAATTCGCGCCGGCGAAGAGGTCGAGATGCCATCGCGAACCGTCGACATCCACTCGATCGAGATTTTGAATTACGCGTTCCCAGAAATCGAAATCGACATTATCTGTGGATCGGGCACCTACATTCGGACGCTCGGCTTGGACTTGGCGATTGCGGCCGGATCGACCGCAGTGATGAGCCATCTTCGCCGTGACGGAGTCGGCCGCTTCTTGCACACTAAAGCCGTGTCGATCCAGCGGCTGCGCGAAGACGACCTGGAACCGCTGTTGTTGCCACCATCAATGGCGGTTTCGCACATGCCCCAGATCACGTTGACGGCTCACCAATCCACGCGACTAGGGCACGGCTTGGAAATCGAAACGGGCGACGAAGCCGAAGGCGTCGATGAAGCAGCCGCGTTGACCGAAGACGGACAGATTCGTGGCATTGTGATTCGCAGAGAATACGCGTGGTATCCCAAGCGAGTTTTTCCCGTCGAAGACCAAGTCTATTGAGCCGAGACTTGCAGCGCCCGCCCAATCACGGCGGGTACGTTGGTCGTAACGCCAAAGGCGCCCAGTTCACTGAAAAACTTGGCGTCACGAACATCGTCGATCGTCCAAACGTGAAATTCCTTGCAGCCGCCGTTTCTTAATTCGGCAATAAAATCGGCATCGATCACGTCACGGTTGCCTTGCATTCCAACGCCGTCCGCTTTCGTTTGTTTGATGGTGGTCGCGATTTCGGATGCCGACGGACGATAGGCCGTCGCTGCAGTTGAACGTTTGAAACTGGTCAGCCAGTGGACTTTCAAGTCGGGCATCTGTTTCTTTAGCTCGGCCACTGTCGCCACATCGAACGCGATCACAAGCCACTCGATCGGTTTGTCACGATATCGTTTCAGCGTCTCGACCAGCTTGGGAATGATGCGCAGCGTCGATTTCAATTCAATCACCATCGTCTTGCCATCGGGCACCGTCGCGATGACTTCATCGAGCGTTGGAATCGGTTCACCTGCAAAGGCCGCGTCTTTCCATGCACCGTACTCCAGCGAGCGAAGCTCTTGCAGCGTCGACGACTCGACGATCCGTTTCTGTCCCGCCGTTCGCTTGGTGTCTTTGTCGTGGATGCAGACGATTTGATCATCGTCGGTCAAATAGTAATCACCTTCGACGCCGTCGGCGCCTTGTTCCCAGGCCAACCGGAACGCGGCCAGCGTGTTTTCTGGCGCATCGTGCGATGCGCCTCGGTGAGCAACGATTTTCTGAGCAGACACAGGCACCGAAATATAGCAGGCGGCGAAGACAACCAAAGCAAGACGTAGGATCACGCGATTTCTCCATCGGTCAATCGAGATAGATAATTGTTCATCAAGTGGGACGGCATGCCCTTGGACAATTCGTTCCAGATCGCATCGGCGACCGCTGGGTCTAGCATCGTGTCAATTTTTGCCGCCGTCACGCCCGACGTGGCCGCATTGGCGATCACTTCGGCGGCTTTGACCAGCGTCGATTTGCCGACCAGAACCTCCGTTTGGCAATGATTGTAGTCATTGCTTAGCAGACTCATCATCGGCAACTTAGGCACCAAGTCACCCGCGTCGACATAGCGGTAAATCTGATTCGGGAACTCGCGAGCAAACGCGTCGGCGGCCGCTTGGTTGCCAATCATCGGCGCGCCGAACGTCACCACCTGATGAATTGGAATGAACTGGCGATGCATTCGCCAAGCGCACAACAAGGCAAGCGCGCCGCCGAGGCTATGTCCGGTCACCCAGACCGGTCGTTCTTGTTGACCAAAGACATCGTCGACTCGGTCGTACAGCGATGCCCAAATTTCGGCGAGGGCTTCCATGAAGCCGCGATGAAATCGAGCCCCCACACCGGCCGCGGCAAAGTCGGTTCCGATTCGGCCTTCGGGCACCACCAAGAAATTACGGGCATTGGTTAGCAACCAATCCTTGACTCCATCGATCGACGTCGGTGACTGCGAACCACGGAACGCAATCACGATCGCCGCATCGCTTTCGCCCACGAACGCCTGAGTATTATCAACGCTGACCATCGTGCCGGTCAGCCCGAGTTGACTCTGGAATTGCCGGGCCGCGTCACTAGGACTCAAGTACGCAAGTTCGCAGGCAGTCGCCAAGAAATGGGCATGCTGGCGAGTGTGTTTGCCCGACGAATCGAGCGGACAGGTAGAGAGAGGATTCATAGATTTTAGCGGCAAGTTGTCGTGGCCTAAGTTCACAGCGACTTCAAGTACTCGACCAAGTCGGCGGCTTCGCTTTCAGATAGCGGATCACTGCCACTAACTTTTTCGGGACTATGTCGATCCGTCACGACTTCCATCAGACTTTTCGCACGCCCGTTATGCAACCAGCGAACCTTTGCGTACGTCCCCAGCAACGAAGGCGTATTGTATCCCTGGTAGTAATCCGATTCGGATCCTGTATCGACATCGTGAATTTCGCCATCGGTAAACATTTCACCCGAGTGACAATCCAAACACGCCGCATTGCGACTTTCGAAAACGGTTCGGCCACGAATGGCCGATTCACTGAGGCTGCCGTCGGCGTTACGGAACGGATTGGGCGGATGCCGCAGCGTTTCCAAAAAGGCGATCAAGGCGGCTTTGTCACGAGACTCCGGTGCATGCCCTTGCATCGACGATACCACCGACCGATGCATCGCATCGGTCAAGTCCGTTTGCCAACCGTGCCACGTCCAGGGACCGGTTCGGGTCACGTTCTGCAGCGGCAACACAGTCTTGTACGACATTTCGGTGCCGTCGTTGAACGTGTCCATCATTTTCGAATTCGTGCCGCCGCCTTGATGACACGTTTGGCAACTGTACCATTGGTCAAGACTCCGCTCGGCATCGTAAAAAACTTCCATGCCGGTTCGGGCAAGCATCTTTTCAGAAGCAGACCCTAGATCGATTTCACCAACCACTTCGCTGGACGTGATGTCGACGACTTGCACCGAGTTTTTCAAGTAGTTGGCAACATAGACCGTTCGATCATCTTTGGCGATTGCCATTCCCATCGGCCGGCCACCGACTTCGATGCGACTGAATCGATCGGGGTTGTACCGCAGTTGTGGATCGATCAAATCACCGGGACCGCCTTCGGCGATGAACGGCATGTCGTGCAATCGGTACACTAGCAACTCGTGAGTTCCCGATGACGAAGCAACCAGTCGTTTGTCGCCTGACGTCAACACCAAGTCATGGGAATCAGCGACGGCTAGTTCGGGTTCGTCCAAAGATGCCGCTTCGCGATAGGACGGGCCATCCATCCGTACGCGTCCCATCCGACTGGCCAGCACCCAGCCCAATTTGATGTTGCGAACATTGATCGGGTTCGTGCGATAGACCATCCACGGAAAATACGCGTAAGTTCCATCGGCCGATGTCAGCATCTGGCCCAAGTTGATGCCGCTTGATAGCGGTTCGGTGTATAGAGTCTCGCCCGAGCCAGCGTCAATCACAGCGATCTCCGATTGGCCGGCAAGTCCGACTGCCAATCTTGATCCGTCGTGGTTGAGTGTCAGATACCGAGGCCAGTTTCCAGTGGCGAACGTTCGCCGAACCGATCCGCTTGCCAAGTCGACCTCGGCGATCTCGGCGGATGCCACTAATCCAACGTAGGCGGTCGATGAATCTGGTGACACGGCGATCCCACAGGGGAGCTTGCCGATCGACACAACTGCGATCACTTGTAGTTTTTCTTGGTCGTCGTCGATTCGCAGGACGTGCATCGTCCCGGACCAATCTGACGTTACCAGCACCGTCTTTCCGTCGGGCGTGAACGTGATGTTGGCGGGATGGTCGCCGATCGCAATTTCGTCGACCACCGATCGGTCGGATAAACGGATCAGCGACGCCGAATTGGACGTTTCATTCGCGGTGACGATCCACTTGCTGTCCAGCGAAATTGCTAGATCGACAGGCGAGCGGTCCCCTGCAATGCTGGCAACTGGTGATCCGGCCTTGGGCCTGGCGGCCACTGCAACCCCAGCCGAGAGAGTTCCGACGACGATCGCCAAGACCAGGGAAACGCCTTTCCGTCGTACCGCTGCCCACAAACCGTGGGTTTTCACGCCGCGACTGGCAAAGTGTCTGTACGTCATGGAACGCATCATTCGAGGACTCTGGCGTTGAGATAAACGATGGATTTCAAAGAAAACGCGTCGCGACGCGGCGGATTGATTTGCCGTTTGAGCATTCCTTCCTAACATACCCGCGTCCGGTCAATCAGGCGAATCGACTAAGTTGGTCGAGCCATGTTTGACCAAGCCATATCAAGTACAATCACGCGGCGATGTACTGAACAGACCGCAGACAGACAAAATTCTTTTGTCCGTCGGATTTTGCTACCTCCCTTTGAAGGAAGTCCCCGTGAAGAAGTTGTTTTTGTTGAGCCTTGGATTGGTTGCTGCCTTGGCTACCTCAAGTTTGACCGGGTCGGTTTCGGCTGAAGAAACCGCCACTCACGACGAAGTCAAGAGCGGCCCCAAAGGCGGCGACTACTTGGGTCCTTTCACCGTGACTAAGATCGCGGGTGCTGAAGAAGATGGTGTCGCGGAAGGCAAGAAACTGTGCTATCGCTGCAAGAACGGAAGCCGACCACAAGTCGTGATCTTCACTCGCTCGACCGGTCCTGAGGTCGCAGCATTGGTTTCGAAGATCGACAGTGCGTTGGT
>JBAUHR010000618.1:0-12454 GCA_049680385.1 Rubripirellula sp.
GTCGCTGCTTGCTCGTGGTATCCGTGTCGCCGGTCTCGCATCGCCAAATCCGCAAGTGCTGCGTTGGGCCTCGGAACATGCGATTCCATGTTTTGATACGGGCACCCGTTCTGATACAGGCACCGGTTCTGATACGGGTAGCAGTGCTGATGTCGGAAATGCAAACGACGGGCTCGTTGCTGCCGTGCAAGCGGCTGGATCGATCGACTATGTGATCAGCGTCACGTATTTGCAGATGATTCCGGCCGCGGTGATCGCTGCAGCCAATCGCATGGCGATCAATTTTCACGACTCGATGTTGCCACGCTATGCAGGGCTAAACGTCACCAGTTGGGCGATCGCCGCTGGCGAAACTGTGCACGGAATCACTTGGCACCGATTGACCGACAAACCAGACACGGGCGACGTCCTGTTGCAAGTTCCCGTCGCGATCGCGGCAGACGAAACCGCACTGACGCTCAATACCAAGTGCTTCGAAGCCGCGACCGAGTCCATGGACGCGATGATCGATCGATTGCTTGATGACGACTTCGTGCCGTCGCCTCAAGACCTTTCGGCGCGAACTTACTTTGGCAGACACCATCGACCTTCCGTCGCTGGTTGGATCGATCACCGAAATTCGGCTGACGTTTGTGCCGCTCGGGTGCGTTCGCTTGACTTCGGCAAGCAATTTGAAAACCCTCTTGCCACCGCAAAAATTCGTGTCAACGATTCGTGGTTTGTTGTCGGTCGATGTGAAATCGCAACCACGAAGTCAGGTGACGAACCCGGCACGATTGTCCGCGTCGCTGATCAGGTGGTTTGGGTTGCGACGTCGACCACTGATATTGGACTTAGCAATCTGACCGATCTCGCGGGGGCACCACTGGCGACAGAAGGTTGGGAAAACACGTTTCGCGTTGGCACAAAGCTAGGCTTGGTTTCGGAAACTCAAGCCAGCGAAATCGACGCGGCCTACCAAACCGCCGCCAAACAAGAATCGTCGTGGATATCGCGGTTAAAGAATTTTCGGCCGCTAGAAATTGGTGGTGTTGACAACGTCGGCACACAAGCCGCTCGAACGTATCAAACGGTTTCGATTGAGTTGCCGGAACACGCCACCACAGAAAGTGTCATTGCTGTTTTCGCAATGTGCTTGGGGAAAATCACCGGTCAAACCGATTTCGAATTCAGCCTTGCGACGTCGCAAGAGGATTCCGACGCTGTTGTGGATTCTCTGTTTGCGTCTCAAGTTCCTGTGTCGGTTTCGCTGGATCGCTCGAAATCAGTTGATGAAAACGCGGCGATAATTTGCGACCAAATCGGCAAGGTAACTCGGCAGCGGCGATACCTCCGTGATCTTGGACTGCGTTTTCCAGCGATCTCGAAAGCTACCGGCGCTCCCTCGGTTACGACACGGATCGTTAACCAAGTTGGCGAACAAATGCCAAACGGATCGAAGATTGATCTACAAGTCAATCGTGATGGTTCGCAAGCGGTGATCGGGTTTGATGCGAGTCGTTTGAATGATTCGAGTATCGGCTGGTTGAACCAGGCCGGTGACTTCATTCGCCGCGCTTTCGATGAACCGGCGGCAAATCTTGGTCGTTTGTCGTTGTCGTCGGCCGAAAGTGTCGCGGTGATCCAACGTCGCAACGAAACCCATCGCGTCTACGATCGCCAAGCAACCGTGGATGGTGAATTCGTCGCGCAGGCCGCCAAAACACCTGGCGACGTGGCGCTGGTGTGCGGAGACCGGCAATGGACGTACGCCGAACTTGCCGATCGGGTCGGGCAGGTTGCCGCCGCTCTGCAGGCTCGCGGAGTTTGTCATGGTGATCGAGTCGGCATTGCGACTTCACGAAGTCTCGACATGGTCGCTGCTTTGTTCGCAGTCATGAAAGTCGGCGGGACTTACGTTCCGCTTGATCTTGAATTTCCGGCTTCGCGAATCGAGTTCATGATTGCTGATGCCGATCTGCGCTGCATTGTGGTGGACTCGGCCAGCGTCACTCGTTTGCCGATTTGTGACACGCCCTTGTTAGACGTGGATTCGATCAATGCCGATGGAAACGCTTTGGATCGGTCGGTCAGTGTTGCATCGGACCTTGCCTATGTGATTTACACATCGGGTTCGACGGGGCTGCCCAAGGGCGTCACGGTTTCGCATCGCAACGTGATGAATTTCTTTGCGGGCATGGATGTTGTGATTCCGGACGCAACGCCGGAATCCTGTCCATCACGAACTTGGTTGGCTGTCACCAGCTTGTCGTTCGACATTTCCGTGTTGGAATTGTTGTGGACCGTTTGCCGCGGATTCAAAGTCATTCTTCACGATACGCCGTCGCGAATCGCGTCGGCGGATCGACATCGCGTGCTTGCCCACCAAGTGAAGTTCGGTCTGTTTTACTTTTCCAGCAGTGCCGGTTCGAATCAATCCGAATCATCCAACGACTCGTATCGATTGTTACTTGAGGGCGCGAAGTTTGCGGATGCGAACGGCTTCTCGTCCGTTTGGACGCCCGAACGTCACTTCCACGACTTCGGTGGGCTGTATCCGAATCCTGCGGTGACTGGTGCTGCGGTTGCCGCTATCACATCGAAGGTTGCGATCCGGTCTGGCAGTGTGGTGCTGCCGCTTCATCATCCGGCGCGAGTGGCCGAAGAATGGGCGATGGTGGACCGTTTATCGGGCGGTCGCGTGGGAGTTTCGTTTGCATCGGGGTGGCAGCCCAATGACTTTGTCCTAGCGCCGGGAAATTACGCCACGGCAAAGCAGGTGATGTTCGAGAACCTCGAAACGGTTCGCAAGCTGTGGCGAGGCGAAACCGTTGAAATGGTCGGGCCGGACGATGCGTCGGTATCCGTTCAAACTTATCCGCGCCCGATCCAAAAAGAACTGCCGGTGTGGATCACAACGGCTGGCAATGAAGACACGTTTCGGCAAGCCGGCAAGAGCGGCTGCAACGTCTTGACACACTTGCTCGGTCAAACAACGGACGAACTGGCAATCAAGATCAAGGCCTATCGCGAATCCCGTGCGGCGGCCGGTCACGTTGGTCCCGGTGAAGTATCCGTGATGGTTCACACGTTTGTGGGCGACGATACGGACAAGGTCAAGCAGATCGTTCGTGGTCCAATGATTGAGTACCTGCGAACGTCGGCAAGTTTGGTCCGCGGTTTCTCGCACACCTGGGCCGCGTTCAAGAAACGCAGCGACGGTACCACCGCAGGCGACTTGGATTTGGATTCGTTGTCCAGCGAAGACATGGATGACCTGCTGTCGTTTTCGTTCGAACGTTACTTCGAAACCAGCGGCCTGTTTGGAACGCCCGAGAAGTGCCAGACGCTGGTTCGCAAACTGCAAGAAGCCGGTACAACCGAAATTGCATGCTTGATCGATTTTGGTGCCAGCACCGATGAATCGCTGGCCGCGCTGCATCACTTGAACCATTTGAAAGACTTGGTCAACGAGCAAACGTCTGAGACTCCGGCGGCGACGATCTCGCAGTTGGTCGACTTGCACGACGTCACTCACTTCCAATGCACACCATCGATGGCGCAAATGTTGATCGAAGACGATGCATCGGCAACCGCGATTCGATCGATTCCAAACGTCTTGCTAGGCGGCGAGGCTCTGCCGGCTCAGTTGGCGACTCGTTTGACGAGTGATTCGTCGGTCGCTTTGATCAATGTTTACGGACCCACCGAAACCACCGTTTGGTCCACATCCACCAAGGTTGTCTCGGGTGAAGTTACGTCGGTTTCAATCGGTCGGCCGATTGCCAACACATTCATCTATCTGCTTGACGACCACGGAAATCACGTGCCAGAAGGCGAGGTCGGCAATCTTTGGATTGGCGGCGATGGAGTGGTGCCGGGATACTGGAATCGCAAAGAGCTGACTCGCGAAAAGTTCCAAGCTGACCCGTTCGTCAACGACCCCGACGCGCGGATTTATCACACCGGTGACATGGCGAAATGGACGGCGAAGGGCGATTTGGAATTCCTTGGGCGTTCAGATCATCAAGTCAAAATTCGTGGCCACCGTATCGAGCTAGGCGATATTGAAAACGCGATCGATGCGGTCGCGTCCATTCGCCAGTCGGTTGTGATCCCTAAACAGTCGAGTGCTTCCGAGCAAACGTTGGCAGCGTTCTTGGTGTTGCATGATGGTGTCGAAGGTTCGCCGGACTTCATCCGGTCGCTGCGATCAGGGCTTCGTCAATCGCTGCCTGCTCACATGATGCCGGCTCATTTTGTGGTCGTCGACGCCTTCCCGCTGACTCCCAATGGCAAAGTGGACCGAAAGGTGCTCGGCATGCTGCCCGTTGGTGGTGCTGCAAAGCGAAGCGAGCCAGCGCCACCGGTGGTCACCGAAAACGCGTCTTTGCCCGACGCATCGGAAACTCAACAACAAATCACCTCGCTTTGGAAAGAAGTCTTGCAGCTTGACGTGATCGATTTGAACGACAACTTCTTTGACTTGGGTGGGCATTCACTGCTAGCGGTTCGAATGCACCGACAGCTTCGTGATCAGTTGGGCGTCGCAGTAGCGATCACGGATCTGTTCCGTTTCCCGACCGTTCAGACGCTCTCGGCGCACCTGGATTCGCTAAGAACAAACGTGAGTGAAACCGAAGCGGAAAGCGCGAAACCGGCTGCGTCCCCATCGCCGGCATCTCAGTCACCGGCATCTCAGTCGGTCGGTCAGTCCCGAGCATCGCGTCGCCGTGAAATGATGCAGCGACGTGTCGCGGGCAGCCAGCATCCGCAGGAGGCAAACGGATGATTCAAAAGATCGACGAAGCGATTTCGGACGCAGCATCCGATTCCATTCCCGATGGCGCGATCGCGGTGGTCGGCATGGGACTGCGGTTCGCCGGCGCTGTGACGCCGGCACAGTTCTGGGACAATCTTCGCCAGGGCGTGCGGTCGATTCGTGACTACACGGTCGAGGAACTGATGGCCGCGGGTGTCGATGCTGACAAGCTGGACGATACGCACTATGTCCGGTCGGGGGCGCCCATCAAAGGCTTTGATTTGTTTGACGCCGAGTTCTTTGGGTTCAGCCCCAAAGAGGCTGCGATTATGGATCCGCAACATCGCAAGTTCTTGGAATGTTGTTGGGAAGCACTCGAGGACAGCACGCATCCACCGGCAAAGTTCGATGGCCCGATCGGCGTGTTTGGCGGTTGTGGGATGAACAGCTACTTCATCTTCAACCTGCTTCGTAATCCTGCGGTCCGTGATTCGGTCGGCATGTTCTTGCTACGTCATACCGGCAACGACAAGGACTTTCTAACGACGCGCGTCTCATACTGTTTCGATTTGAAAGGCCCAAGCGTCAGTGTGCAAACTGCCTGCTCGACATCGCTGGTGGCGATCCACTCGGCCGCGCAAAGTTTGCTGGCCGGTGAATGTGACATGGCGATCGCGGGCGGCACGACGATCGAATTGCCGCATGGACAGGGATACGAATTCACGCCCGGCGAGATTTTGTCGCCCGATGGACATTGTCGTGCCTTTGATGATCAATCCGAGGGAACCGTGTTTGGCAGTGGTAGTGGAGCCGTGGTGCTGCGCCGACTGGAAGATGCCATTGCTGACGGCGACCGAATCTACAGCGTGATTCGCGGATCGGCTGTCAACAACGACGGCGCATCCAAAGCAGGCTATCTGGCGCCCAGCGTCGATCAACAGGCTGCGGTTGCGGCCGAAGCGATGGCGATTGCCAACGTTACCGCCGACACGATCGGCTTCGTCGCAGCGCACGGGACAGGCACGCCGATCGGTGATCCCATCGAAGTTGCCGCGCTGACCCAAGCGTTCCGCGAAACGTCCGCGGAAACCCAAACTTGTGTTCTCGGTTCGATCAAACCAAACATCGGTCACACCGATACGGCCGCCGGCGTCGCCAGCTTCATCGCCGCATCGTTAGCCATTCATCACGGCGAGATTCCGCCCAGCGTCGACTTCCGATCACCTAATTCGGCCATCGATTTTGATTCCAGTCCTTTCGTCGTTTCCAACGTCGCAAGGAAATGGGATCCGAACCAACTCGTTCGCCGCGCGATGGTTCACTCGCTTGGTGTGGGTGGAACGAACGCCAACGTCATTTTGGAATCATCGCCTCGGCGAGTCGTGCCAGAGCGTGCGAGTGTGACGCCGCAAATTCTGACGCTGTCGGCGAAGTCGCCTGGATCGCTTGACGAACAAGCGATTCGTTTAGCCGACTTCATCGGGCAGTCGCCGGACCTGTCGCTTGCCGATGTCGCCTACACGTTGCGAGTCGGTCGCGATGACTTTGCTCATCGCCGTGTCATTGTTGCTCGCGACCGCGCCGAAGCGACCGCGCGGCTGCGTGGCGACGAACCCGGTTATCAATCGACGGTCAAGGCAAACCCCAATTCGTCGTCGGCGACGTTCCTGTTCCCCGGTGGCGGTGCCCAATACCTGCGAATGGGCAAGGGGCTTTACGATCACGAACCGGTCTTTCGTAGCGTCATTGATCAGGGCTGCGAAACGCTGAAGCCACTGATCGGTTGTGATCTTCGTGATCTGGTGTTTGCGGATTCAGATGAAAAGCAACAGTTCGAACGACCCAGCATTCAGTTGCCAGCGATCTTTTTGTGGGAAGTCGCGATTGCAAAACTGTGGATCGCGTCCGGGGTCCAACCAACGGCGATGCTCGGTCACAGCATGGGTGAAAACACGGCCGCCTACATGGCGGGCGTGATGTCGTTCGACGACGCGTTGCAGTTGATCGTGCTACGCGGCCGTTTGCTCGAAAAGGTTCCACCCAGCGGGATGATGACGGTCGATCGAGCAGCCGAACAGGTCGCCGATCACCTTGACGGCGAAGTCGACATTGCCGTGATCAACGGCCCATCGATGTGTGTTGTTTCTGGTACTGATGAAGCAATGGCTCGTTTTGCTGTGCGTATGGAGTCAATTGGCGTCGAAACCAAACGGATTCCGATTCGTATCGCGGCCCATTCACGGCTGCTCGACCACGTGATCCCCGAGTTCCGCTCGTTCTTGGAAAGCATCTCGCTGCACGCTCCGGAGATTCCGTTTGTATCGAATCGCACTGGTACTTGGATCACCGACGACGAAGCGATGTCGCCCGACTACTGGTGCGAGCAACTGCGTCGAACGGTTCGGTTCTCTGCCTGTATCGAAACGCTGGCTAAGGACGAGTCGCGGGTCCTGTTGGAAGCCGGGCCTGGAAAAGTCTTGTCGGCGATCGTCAAACAACACCCGGCGGTTCACGCCAATCGGACGGTGCTTTCGTCGCTGCGACATCCCGATCAAAACGTTGCCGACGAAGACTACTTTTTAACCACACTTGGAAATCTTTGGGCAGCCAGATATCCGATCGATTTGACGCAGCGAATGGCGGATCAAACGCCCCGTCGAATCACGTTGCCGACGTACGCGTTCGCACAAGATCGGTACTGGGTGGATGCGACCGAAGACGCGGACGCAGCCAAAGTGGAAAAGAAACCTGGGCTGACTCGCCGCGATACTCTGCAGCATTGGTTTTCGGCGCCGTCCTGGGAAGTTTTGGAATCACAACCTGTCCCGTCGACTGTCGATCCGGCATCCAAATGGCTTGTGTTTGTCGACGACGCCGGAATCGGTGATGCCGTAGTCAAGAAACTGCAGGCCACCTCGGCACAGGTCACCACGGTTCACGTCGCAGATGTGTTTCAGCGGACGGCGGCGTCTCGGTATGGCATCGTTCCGGAATTGGGGGCTAGTGAGTATCGCCGTCTGATCGATTCGTTGGCCGACGATGACCGCTTGCCTGATCATGTCCTGTTCTTGTGGCCTGTCACGACGGACGAAAATTTTCGCCCCGGATCAACGTTCTTGATGCGGACGCTCGAAGAAGGTCTGTACGGTCTGACTCACTTGATCGCTGCGCTGGCTGATCGAATCGGTGATGCGTCGTGCCAGATCAAGCTGGCGACTTGTGGCGCACAGTCAGTCGATGGCGAAACCATCGCTTATCCCGAAAAGGCAACGGCACTCGGACCCATCGAAGTGGCCGCGCGTGAGTACCCCAGTCTGAAAACACTTGCGATCGATATTGATTTATCCGAAGCATCCCAACAGGTCGTTGTTGAAACGTTGTTGCGGGACGTTTCACGATCGCAAGTGTTAGCGGTCCGCGCCGGTAAGTCGTACCACCGGATCCTGGCGGATTCTTCGGCCAAGACAGATCGTGTCACCGAAACACCAATTCGACAACGTGGCACGTACCTGATCACAGGTGGGCTCGGTGGCATCGGGTTGCAGATGGCAGCGATGTTGGCTGGCAAGAACGCAAACTTGGTGCTGGTCAGTCGCCACGGTCTCAATGACTCGGACATCAAACGAACACGGCAAGTCGAAGCACTGCGTAACACTGGTGCGCGAGTCATGGTCTGCGCTGCTGATGTTGCCGATCAATGGCAAATGGAGTCGACGATCGAACTAGCGACCAAGCAATTTGGCAGAATCGATGGTGTATTGCATGCGGCCGGTGAAATCGACGACCAACTGATCGCGTCCTTATCGGCTGATTCGATCGAGCGGGTGTTGTCGGCGAAGGTCCATGGGACGCGAATTCTGAAGTCGATTTTCCAGGAATCGAACCTCGATTTCTTTCTCGTGTGTGCGTCGACGAGTACCTACTTAACACCCGCTGGCCAAACGGCCTATGTCGCAGCGAACCATTTTTTAAACGCGTTTGCGAATTCGAATCCGTTTCCCAAGTCCAGCACGCGAGTCATCGCGGTCAACTGGGGCGTGTGGAAGTCGGTCGGCATGGGAGCAGGTGTCCACCGCAGTTTAGTCGGTGCATCCGATGAAGACTTCGTTCGTCATGAACCGTCGGCCGATTCGTTGTTTGAACACGTTTCAACCGATCAATCGAACCGCGCCGTCCGCTATCACACCACTCGGCAGACAAGCAGCGATTGGGAACTTAACGAACACCGGACTCCAAACGGTGACGCCGTCATTCCCGGCACGGCCTACATCGAGTGGATGGTCGCGGCCGCACGGGAATCTCTTGGGCACCGCTTGTTCCGCCTTGCCAACGTTGCGTTTGTTTCACCATGCATTGTGGGACACCAAGAACGGGCGGAACTGCGTGTCTGTTGGTTGCCATCGACAGATTCGCGGACGGGGCTCGGTTCGATCGAAGTTCAAAGTCGTCTAAGCGATGATCAAGCTTGGCTGACACATTCGATTGCCGATGTCGAAGCTGTTGCCGATTCGGCGACGGTTGAAATCGATCCGCTGGTTGGACCATCGAACGAGACGGCACCTGATTCGATTGCAAAGACGACACGCCAGTGCGAGTTACTGAATTTCGGACCTCGTTGGAATTCGTATCGAACGATCCGGTACTTCGGCGATTGCGCGACTGCCGAACTTGAATTGCCTGCGGAGTTTGTCAGTGACTTCAGCGAGCATCCATTGCATCCGGCGCTGCTGGATATGGCGACGGGATTTGGTTTACCGTTGGTTGCCGGTTACGACGGATCGTCGTCGCTGCATGTGCCGGTTGGCTATGGTTCGGTTCGTGTTTTGCGACCGATGCCGGCGGTCGTTTGGTCAACGATTCGGCTTTCCAGCAAAACCGACGATGAGGGCAGCGACATTGCCTTTGACGTCACAATACAAGATGAACAGGGACGCGTGGTCGTCGAGATTCAGCGGTTGCAGATGCGAGCGGTCGATGCGAGTCGTTTTGGTGCAGCGGTCAAACGCGAGCGCGCGACCGCTAACAAACCCGTCCTTTCGAACAGTCAAAAACTGTTTGCCGACGTCTATCGATTAGGTATCTCACCCCAGGAAGGTAGCCAAGCGATCGAGCGTATCGTCGAAAGAGCAAGCGGTGGGTGCGTTTATGTATCGCCGGTGGACTTGTCCGATCTTCGTTCGCGTTTCGACGAACTGGACCAACCGAAGCAAGATTCCGGTTTCAAGTTCGCACGTCCGCGATCGGCCGAAGCTTTGAAGTTGCCCAGCACGCCGACTGAAAAATGGCTGGCTCAAGTCTGGCAAGACTTGCTCGGGATCGAAGACATTGGCGTCAACGACAGTTTTCTTGATCTGGGCGGTCATTCGTTGTTGGCAGTGCGGTTCTTTAGCCGACTGCGAACGCAGCGAGGTGTCGATTTGCCACTGTCGACGCTTTTCGATTCGCCTACGATCGGTAAGTTAGCCGTGCTAATCGACGAGAACCAGGATCGTTCCGGATCTAACTCGGCCGCGTCAATGACGACGACTCCGGCGTATCGGTTTGTCGTGCCATTGCACGTTCCGCCGGCAACAAAGAAACCGCCATTGTTCATCGTCGGCGGTATGTTTGGAAACGTACTGAATCTGCGTTACTTGGCGAAACGACTCGGTGATGACCAACCGGTCTACGGAATCCAAGCCAAGGGGTTGATCGGTGACGATGTGCCTCATCGTACGTTTGACGATATGGCACGAGACTACTTGGATGAAGTGCGTCAGATCCAACCCGATGGGCCGTACTTCATCGGTGGTTTCTCAGGCGGCGGTGTTTCGGCCTACGAAATGGCTCAGCAGTTAAAATCTGCTGGTCAAGAAGTGGCATTCTTGGCGCTGCTTGACACGCCTGCCGTTCTTCACACAAAGTTGACTTGGATCGACAAAGCCAAGATTCACTTTGACCAGATTTGCAGTCACCGGTTCGACTATTTCGCTCAGTTGCTCCGTGGTCGTAAAGAATGGAACCAGCATCAAGCTGAAACCGATCGGCGACGCAGTCGTCATGCATCCGGCGAGCCTGCATCCGACGGTGTTGAGTTTCGGTCAGGATTGATTGGTGATGCGTTCATGGACGCTCATGCGTGTTATCAAACGTTGCCGTATGACGGTGTCGTGCATCTGTTTCGGCCGCCGTTGGTGGTCGCTCACTATTTGCCCGGTTCGCGACGAATCAATCGCGAGCGGCAGTTCATGGATGAAACGAATCACTGGGAACCCTGGGTGCGCGGCGTCAAATTGTTCGAGGTCGCCGGTGATCACGATTCGATGGTGCTTGAACCGCACGTGCGGGGACTAGCGTCGATTCTAAAACGCGAACTTGAACTTGCTCAATCGGTTGCGAAGACCGCTTCGACACCAGCCTTGACGTTTAACGTGGCGCAATCTCTGCACTCTCATCAACCCGAGTTGGTCTAGGGGGAATCATGATTGTTGCACTGGATCATATTGCGATCGCCGTTCCATCGCTGGACAAAGCGATCGAGCGTTTCGTGCGCGACTTGGGTTTGAATTGTGAAAGCACCGAAGAGATAGCGGATCAATTAGTCACGGTCGCGATGTTCCCGGTTCCGCCCACAAAAATTGAGTTGTTGCAAGCGACCGCCGATGATTCGGCGATTGGAAAGTTTGTGCGCAAACGTGGCGGTGGAATGCACCACCTATGCTTTCGATCGGACGACTTGGACAACGACATCGATCGGTTGCGCGATCGTGGATACCAATTCCTCAGCGACGAACCCTCGATCGGCGCGGGCGGACATCGCGTCATTTTTATTCACCCCGACTCCTTTGATGGCGTTTTGGTCGAACTGGCGAGTTCTGCTGATTGACGATAACCAATCTGGATCGCAATCGACGCGCCGTTGATCTCAGTACCCTGCCCTGCCCTACCCTACCCTACCCTACCCCGTCCCACCTTTCCTGCTTCACAACACGATGACTCGCAAAACCAATCATTCCATCCGTTCGATTCGTCCTGCTCGGCGATTTTCGTTGCGCGCAGCGGCGGCAAACGAAACGGCGAAGGGCGAAGTCGCGGGACGACTTCGTTCCGACGGAATCTTGATCAAACCGGTTTATACGCGCAACGACTTGAAACACGTCGATCATCTCGGTTCGTTGCCTGGCGAAGAACCGTACGTTCGTGGCCCTTACGCGACGATGTACTCGGAACGGCCTTGGACGATTCGCCAGTACGCGGGACTGGCGACGGCGGCTGATTCCAATACGTTCTATCGAAAACTGTTGGCAACCGGTGCCCAAGGGATCTCGGTCGCCTTCGACCTGCCAACCCAGCGGGGCTACGACAGTGATCATGCTTTGGCCGCCGGTGATGTCGGTAAGGCGGGCGTCGCGATCGACTGTGTGGATGACATGGTCGCGTTGTTTGACGGGATTCCGCTGGACGAAGTTTCAGTGTCGATGACGATCAATGGTGCTGTGCTGCCGGTCCTCGCCGCCTTCATCGTGGCCGCAGAACGTCAAGGTGTTAGCTCCACGCAACTGAAGGGAACGATCCAGAACGATATTCTGAAAGAGTTCCTGATTCGCAACACGTATATCTATCCGCCCTCGCCATCGATGCGGATCGTGCGAGACGTGATGCAGTACTGTCACACCGAAGCCCCCTCGGTCAATTCGATTTCGGTGTCTGGTTATCACATGCACGAAGCCGGTG
>JBAUHR010000619.1:0-1905 GCA_049680385.1 Rubripirellula sp.
GAACTGCAGTCCCCAGCTGTCGATGTCACCCCAATAGGCGACTCTTTTGGTGACCAGCCACTGGCCTTCGGTCCAGCTCAAATCGAATCCGGTGCCTAACACTGCGATGGTATCTTTTGCTGCAGGAAGATGATGCTGGCAAGATTCGTTTTCAATGATAAGTAGGTGACTTCCTGGAAGGCCTGAGTCCTTCAACTCGGAAGAACGTACTCGCATCTTTCTGAAGGGAAGAAGCGAGCCGTCCAAATCAATGACGAGCAACCAATGCTCGCCCTCTCGAAAAGCTCCAAGGAAGTTTTCTAAGCCAATGAGAGTTACCTCGCCGTCGAATCGAACATCTAGCAACGCAGTGACCAGCCGGGAGTTACGTTCGAAAAACTTTGTGTCGATCCCTTCCAGCGAGAGTGTTCGCAATGGTTGACCGGCAGCGCAGCCTGGCGAGATCGCCATCGCGAGTCGCGTTGCCTGTAAGACTTCGTCGAGAGGTTTGCCTAGCCAGAGCGATCGTCTGCGAACCAGCAGCGAATGGAATTCAGTAGGAGTCTGTTCAACGAGAGTCGCCATCGATTGGAACTCTTGACGCACCGAGTACTCGCCAGTCGCTTCTATCCACTCGCTCGGTTTGGAAAACTGCCAAGTGACGGGGATATCAACTGGTGTCGCCGCTGCACGATACTGAACCGACTCCCAAACGACCTCACCGATTCGTACTTGCCGCCAGGCTTCGATGTGCTGCTTTACGTCATCAAGAGCAGTTTTTATCTTGCGTGGCGAAGGTCGTCCAATGGAGAAACGCAGTGGCCATGCCGACCCTCTACCGAGAAGACGAGACTCGCGTAAGGTTGCGTTTTCCCATTGCCGCCGTGCGACAACCCTAATTTGCGAGGGTGATTTCATTGTGTACGAGCTAGCTCTTCAAGTTTTTCCCAAGAAATGGAAGTCAGGCTAGCCTCCTTGTTTGGACGCTGGACACAAATAACCTTCCGTGTGTGTTGCTTTAACAGGCCGATTTCTTTGTTGGGAGTTACAAAGATGGGATGCAGGTTGAAAATGCGCAGTGCCTCGATGATGCGACTGGCAGCAGACGGAGAACTCTTGGAAAATGCTTCATCCAAAATTACGGTACCGTAAAGCGGGCGTGTCGCAGCCGCTGGACACAACGCATAACTCAGTGACGCAGTAAGAATATGACTGGCCATGAGCTCCTTCTCGCCGCCACTACCGCTTTGTGAACCTGTTCGCGGCGGTGAACGATCTCCGGTTTTACGGTCAACCTCGACAACAAAAAACTGCAGGCGGAACCGCGGATCAAGCAGCGCCTTGGATCCTTGGAGTCGGCGATTCTCACCTGCTTCTCGTAGGATTGCCACCATGCCCTGTAAAGCTCGAAAGTGGCTCTCGCCGCCGTCGTCTTTTAGGGCTGCGCTGCGGACCTTCTGCATGGCGATATGAAGAGCCCGCAACCGCTCGTCCTTCATCCTTTGCGGCTGCAGCTGAAGATATCGTCCCTCGCGAAAATCAACCTTTACCAAAGTATGATTCAGCTCACCGATTCTCTGTTCAATGGCATCGACCTCTTCATCGATGCTCGCCAGAAGCTGCGTGACTCCTTGGTCCGACGAACGATTCAAGTACTCCAAGAATCGAGTGCGTTTTTCGGGCAAGGCTTCGTCATTCAAAACTCGAAGGCGATCAAGGTAGATCGGAACGTCCTCGATGTTCGATCCAACTTCAGAAAGTGCCCCCGAATCAACTCGCTTGGCAAGTTCCATCTTACGCACGAGCTGTTGTTCGATTTCTGCCTCGCGACTCATCTGCTCGCCAAGTTTAACTTCCACAGCTTTTGCGAACCGATCTTCTTCATCTCTGAGTCGTTTTGGAGCAATGTCAGGGTCTAGGTTGAAA
>JBAUHR010000620.1:0-3470 GCA_049680385.1 Rubripirellula sp.
CTCGGCAACGCGCTCGACGAGGACATTGCACTCTTTTCCGGAACCAATCTATCCCAAGCCGCGGTTAAGAGAACCAAAAATTTTGTGCGCCGAGGGTTAGTCGATCCATCGAGCGTGAATCGTGCCCATCGCATGCCCGTGTTTGACCTGCAACCGATCGAAGAAATGGACTTAGCGGAATACCTCGTTACGCTTGGGGCCGACGTGTCGCAAAACGATACGCGAGCGGCCGGGGATAAGAATCGCGGAGTGGGGCTGATTCGAAAGTACCGTTGCGGTGCGTGTCACGAACTGCCAGACTCGCTTCAGACGCAAATCGAGCGCAGTCGCGTTGATGCTGATGATCATTGGGAGGCCGGTTGTCTTGGTCTTCCCAACGGGCCGACGGCGATTCCTGGCTATGCACTGGGGGCCGAAAGCCGTGAACGTTTAAAACAATACCTCGCCGCCGCTTCGACATTGAGCGACCCGCATGGTGGATCGCAAGTTGTGAAAGAAAACAACTGCCTCGCCTGTCACTCTCGCGAGACGGCCGGCGGGCTTGCAGAACAGTTTCCGGACTTGATCGAGGAAATGCCGGACCTCGCATCGCGGCTCGGAGCCATCGCGCCTCCATCACTTACAAGCGTTGGTGACAAGCTCCATGAGATGGCCCTGCGACGCGCCATCACCGGAGCCGATAAACCCCGTCGACCGTGGCTCGATGTGCGTATGCCGAAATTCGACTTGGATGCTGTCCAGCAGGAAGCAATCATCCACCATTTCATTTCACATGACCGCATACCGGATCGTGACACAGAACCGTTACAAGTTCCCGGCGACAAAGCGGCCGATATCGCCGCGAGCCGTTTGGTGACCGCCGAAGGTTTTGGTTGCCAAAGTTGCCACCAAATAGCCGATAGCGAGCCGTTGAAAGTGGCCTTGAACGCGCATGGGACCGACCTCACGATGCTTGGTGACCGCATCCGTTCGAGTTGGTTTGATCGTTGGGTGAGGAATCCAGCCAGGATTGTTCCCCGCATGGAAATGCCTGCCATTCAATCTCATGTGGCCGGCGTTCTGGGCGATTCGTTAGATCTGCAACTGGCCGCGCTATGGAAGACCCTGAATACGCCGGGCTATCGTCCACCGAAACCGAATCCGATACGCGTTGTTCGCAATTTCAATGCGTTGGACTTGAATGAGCCAACGAGGATCTTGACCGATGTGCTGGAAATTGGCGAAGCGGTTTACTTGCGTCCGTTGGTTTTCGGTCTTCCCAATCGCAACAACCTGATGTTTGATCTCGAGAGCGGCTCGCTCAAGTCTTGGTGGTTGGGCGACACTGCTCGGCAACACACACGCGGCAAATTTTGGTTCTGGGAAGCCGGCGGTCCGCCGCTGCTGGACAAGTCATCCGCCGAAGGTCCAGCTTTCCTCGAACGCATCGCCGTTGTCGATTCTTCCGGCACCAAATGGTCGCCTACCATCGTTGGTCAAGTTGCAGTGGAGCTCGATCGAATCGAACACGAGGGCGATGCAGCGATTTGGTCGGGCCGCATCAATTTGTCCGCCGGCAATCGGTTTCGCCAAGTGCATTTCACACAGCGACTCGAGCCGCGTGGCGATGCTGTGGCGGTTCAAACCCAAGTTTCCGGACTGGACCCAGGTGAGAAACTGCTTGTGCAGTTCGGCGGTAAAGCAAAAGAAAGCGACGATCTGACCATTGAATTCGGAGATGTCGCAATCTGTCAAATGACCAGTGCAAGTTGTGTGCTCAAACGATCTAGCGCGGAACAGATTGAGGTCTATCCAGCCACCGAGGATTCTACGACGGTGCGCTGGACGAGTAACTATCGATCGCGAGTTGCCGCAGATCACTTCCCACCCAACGTTTTCGTTCTTCCACCGTCGATGAAGCGGGATCTCGATTGTGTGCCTGGCTATGAGGCGATTCGGCTTCCGCTACCAATTCCAGTCATGCCGATTTCGTTCGCCTGGAGTCCCGAAGGTGAAATGTTTATCGGTTCATTGAAAGGTAATATCCTACAGGCGGTCGATTCGGACGGCGATGATTTGCCAGATCGATACGACGCCATCAGCGATGAACTCCCGACGCCCTACGGACTGCATTACGGACCAGAGGGACTCGTTGCACTTGCCAAATTCGGCTTGGTTCGACTGACGAAACCGACGGATGCCGGTACTGCTTGGCAGACAACGGTACTGGCCGACGGATGGGGCTACACCAGCGACTACCACGACTGGGCTGTGGGATTGGAGATCGACTCGCAAGGCAACTACTACATGGCGCTACCGTGTCAGCAAGACGATCGCTCCGAAGCCGCTGCGCATCTCCGCGGACATGCACTGAAACTGGTCCCCAATTCGGATTCGCAAGCAGCGCGATCCTATCGGATTGAGTCGATTGCAGCGGGCTTGCGATTTCCGATGGGAATCGCACTCAATGGTGGCGGCGATTTATTTACAACCGACAATCAAGGCAACTACAACCCGTTCAACGAGCTGAATCATCTTCGCCTGGGGAAACGCTACGGCTTTATCAACAAGTTGGAAAACAAAGATGGCTTTTCGCCGCCGTTCGAATCTCCTGCGATCAACCTGCCGCATCCTTGGACGAGAAGTGTGAATGGAATGTGTTTTCTGCAGACTCCCGCTGAGCTTCGGAAGAGCTCCTACGAACCACGATTCGGTCGCTTCGAAGGTCATTTGATCGGCTGCGAGATGAACAACCGAGCGCTGATCCGCATGACACTGCAGCAAGTGGGCGACACGTTCCAAGGAGCCGCATATTTGTTTAGCGAGTTGCCGAGCGATGGTAAGGTTGGGTTCGAGGGACCGATTGTGTGTGACATCAGTCCGTCTGGCGATCTGTATGTCGGGAACCTCGTTGATAGTGGCTGGGGTGGTGGGCAGAACACCGGCTCCGTCGTTCGCCTTCGCCCCAACGGCGAACTGCCGCTAGGTATTGCTGAAGTGCGCGCTTCGAGTACCGGTTTGGTCGTCGATTTCACCGAAGCGGTTGATGCAACGAAGGCCTTGCGACGCGATAACTACTCCATTCGATCTTACCGACGCACCGCCACGCCAGCGTACGGAGGCGACGATGAGGATGAACGCGACGAAGCGATTCAACAAATCCGAATCTCCGAAGGCGGTCTCCGCATTGAATTGGATCTTGAGGATTTGCGTGCCGGCTATGTCTACGAACTGAACGTTGCTGCGATCGGGCCGAACGACGAAAATTTATTTCCGAGTCAAGCCCACTACACGATGCGCGCTATTCCAGAAGAATAGACAGGCGTGTTCCTATCCCGCTCGACCGCAATGCGATTGAATAACAAGAACTTAGGATCAAACATTGGCAAGCGTGACGAAGTTAGTCTCCTGGAATGTGAACGGAATCCGAGCGTCCATGGCCAAGGGGTTTCGCAGCTTCGTTGAAACCGAACAGCCCGATACGCTATGCC
>JBAUHR010000621.1:0-1877 GCA_049680385.1 Rubripirellula sp.
GTATTGGCTGCGTACTGATGGTACGACCAATGCCCAACGCGAGAAGGGATGGGACGCTGGCAACTGGAAATATGGTGCCCCGAATCCGGGAGGTCCTGACGGAGCCTTCGTCAGCATCTACAACACCACTTATCCGGATATTCAAGCCGGCGTCATGGAGTGGGCGGCTCTCGACAATGCGGTCGAGAGAGACATGGCCGACACGCAGCGAACCGACTGGGTCGTATCACAGCTCAATGCCGATCATGGGGATCAGCCCTTCTTCCTCGGCCTCGGGCTCTTCACACCTCATTCGCCGCAGTACGCACCACAGAAATATTACGACGCGTATCTCAACGGGCCGCTGAAGGGGAACATCGACAACCTCGAATTGCCAAGCTATTGGAAAGATGGCGGCACGAACCCCTTACCCGATCTTGACGATGTCGCGGTTCGAGAACGGCTGAAGGAGACCTTTGTCTATCAGCGATGGATGGCCAATCTTCAAGCGATCAGCCCGAATGATCGAACGTTGAAGGAGTGCATCCTTGGATACTTAGCGGCGATCACGTACGCCGATGCTCAGATCGGACGTGTCCTGAAGGCGTTAGAGAACAGCGAGTACGCCGACAACACGATCGTCGTGCTCTGGAGCGACCACGGTTACCACCTGGGCGAAAAAGGACATTGGGCGAAGCACGTTCTCTGGGAGCGAGGCACACAGGTTCCGTTCGTTTGGGCTGGCCCTGGCATTGCCAAAGGGGCAACCACTGACACGACGGTGAGTCTGATCGACATGTATCCGACGTTTGTCGAATTATGCGGTCTTACAAGGGACGGTGCCAACGCCGATTTGCAACCTCTTGATGGAACATCACTCGCATCCACGCTGAAAGCGCCAGACCATGCGAACGATCGTGAGGTGATCATTTCTGATCTGCAAGCTCATGAGTACGCGATCACGAACCGCGATTGGCGTTACATCCGTTACGGGGATGGCCAGGAAGAACTCTATGACCACAACAACGATCCACACGAATGGGACAATCTTGCAAGTGACCCGGCGTACGAATCCGTTCGTGCCGACATGCGGAAGAAATCGCCTTCGAGTCCCGCCGATTTCGCTCTCCTGCACCGCCAATACTCCCGGCGCGACCGTGACGACGGAACGTGGTACTTCGCCGACCACCAAGTGAAGGTCAATCTCACTCTCTCCAGCGACGCACCCGATGTGGTCACGGGCGACTTCGAAGTCACCGCTCAATTTACAACGGGAGTCACCGAATTTGACGTTGACGACCTCGAAGTCACCAACGGATCCATCCTGAAATTCAATTCAGTTTCGCCGGACAAGTACACATTCACGGTGCGTCCCAATCGGAAATCCACCGGCAAATTGGTCATCGCTGAAGTGCCAAAGAAATCGGCGACTGGCATTCCCAATCCGCGAGAAACGAACAACGAAGACATCTTTGTCGCTCGGCGGTATCACCCGGACGCAGCCGGTTGGATTCCACCAACCGCCATTGGTGCCGTTGTGAGTGCCTCTGGTTTGACGGTGCGGTTCAACTCCAGCGGTTCATCGGATGACGGTGAGATTGACCATTGCGTTTGGCAGTTTGGTGATGGTGGTGTTTCGACTGAACGAAACCCCGCTCACACCTACGCTCGGCCCGGCACTTATGTGGTCACCCTGGGCGTCACCGACGATGAAAGCGTCGGCAGTGCTTTAGCGACGATGACGGTCATCGTCAGGGATGGCTCTCAGGAACTCAATTGAAACCCAGTTGGCAACAGATTACGAGTCGATTTTCCACGGTCATTGGTGAATATGGCCATTCCCGATAATTTTAACACTGCCAGCACTCCAAAACCAAAGGCGAGTATTGAATGAACAC
>JBAUHR010000622.1:0-2564 GCA_049680385.1 Rubripirellula sp.
CATCGTGACCGCGCAAGCCAGACGCAATCGAAGTATGTCGACGACCACGCCAGCGATACCGAGACATGCAACTCGGCGCCTGCGGCAAGTGTTAAAGACTTGCCCCAAATCGCCGATGGTCAAGCCAATTCGCAGGGCGAGCTCGTTCATCACGCGCTTGTCATCGGATTGGGTGGGACCGGTGCCGAGTGCGTTCGTGAATTGCGACACCGAATTGCCGAACTGCATGTTGCTAGTCCGCTACATTTGCACAGTATGGTGATCGATACCGATTTGTCGACGATCCATGCCTTGCGATTAGGTGAGGTATCGGATCGGGTGCCCAAATGCAACAGTGTCTACACTCCGTTGCGAACGGCGCATGAGTATCGCGATGCGGGCACCAACCGACTGAAATCCATATCAAGGCGTTGGATCTACAACGTTCCTCGAAGCGGATCAACGGAAGGCATGCGGCCACTTGGCCGGTTGGCCTTGGTCGATCACGGCAAGATGGTCCGAGAACGGTTGGTCGCATCGATCGAAGAAATGGTGTCAGAGTGTGGTTCGATACCGCCCAAGATCTATGTGGTTGGATCTCTTGCTGGTGGAACAGGCAGCGGCATGTACATTGACGTCGTGCACTTGCTTCGCAGCATGCTTGACGATTCAGGACTCGAAGAAGTTCGCATTCTTTCGTTGCTGTCGTCGGTGGGCTTTCACATCGATCACGCCAATCCGTTGGCGCTGCATGACGCACAGGCCGCGCTAAACGAAATCGGATTCTTCATGCAGGTCGGGAACGGTTACCCGGGCGACGAAGGTGCGGGCTGGCCAAGCGTTCCGGCCGCACGGACTCCGCTGCGCGACCTGTACTTGATTTGTGGCGCATCGGCTGACCAATTGGCAAGCAATCCGGTCGAAACGATTACCGAATACGTTTGGGGTGATTCGACTGGCTGTGGTGACTTGCTCGCTGCGGCTCGTCGATACGAGCAAAGCGATTCACCATCGATCCGCAAACCGTCGATTCGATCGGTCGGCGTGATTCCGCTTGGCGACCGGCACGGCGTGGAAACTCGCGTGCTTTCGCCGGCTGTGGTTCGCGAACTGCTGACACGTTGGTTGGGCGTGCCGTCGAAGGCTCGCAAAGCATCACCTGACCTGGCTGTTCGATTCGCGCGTCGGCTAAGCCTGTCGCTTGAACATACGATTGAGACTTTAAAGGATCACTTGGACGTGAAGTCGTTGCCCGGCCCTAGCGTTGGCGCGATCGAAACGTTTGTCGCTGAACAAATCAAAGCCGGAGATCTCGATTGGGTTTCGGCGGGATGGCTGAACAACATCTATCGTGAAATATCGGTGTGTTTGAATGACCGTCGCGCTGACGTTTCAACAGTCTTCGAATCGCTGAAGATTCTCAACGATCGTTGCTTGGAGTGGTCTCGACATGCCATGCAATCGGCACCGTCGCCCGTCGGAGCGGAGGATGCCGTCGTCGCAGATGCGATCTACATTGATGCCATCGTGAAACGACTCAGTGCGCATCAATTGGAACAATTCGCTAGCGGGCTAACGTTCCTAGAAGAACGACTGGAACGATTGGCTGCTATTCTAGCGGTCGGCGTCGTGGAAACCAAAAACGAGATGCGGGAATTCAACCCGTGGGATTCGATGCCTGAGGTCGTTCGCAATCAGTTCGATGGAGTCGTCAAGCAACTGCATTCCGATACCGTTGGGCAATGTTTGATTCGGCCAATGAATGATATGGGCGCCAACCTGGATGCGCGGTCGCTTATTTCAGAACTGACCGAACTTGCGGTTCCGATCGTTGTCGAAATGGTCGAACGTCACAGCGCCGAAGTTGCGAAAGCGCGTGTTGGCGGTTTGAATGTCGAACAAGCGGATCAGGCAACCACAAGCGTGAGCCACACGGCGTCGCAATCGGGGATGAACCGAACGGCCCAGACGCACGAAGTCACAATGACGCATCAACCCCGTGTCGTTAGCGGTCCGATGTCAATCGATGACGCAATCGTTTGTGTCAAACCAACCTTGTTGTCACTCGGTGGGTTGCAACGTTTGATTCTAGTCGTGGGTAGCGAAGTCGAGCGGAGTCAGTTGGAACCACAGGTTCGCGAGATTCACCAAGGATCGCTGACCGTAGCCGTGATTCCCAACACCGAACCCAAATTGATTCACGAAGCTCAAAAGATCGAACTCAAGGACATCATGTCCAGATTGGCTGTCCTCAATGGAGCCAACGAACAGGTCACCAGTCGATTGGCAAGCCGAGTCGACGTTGCATTCTAGAGTTCCGTTCTAGAGTTCCGTTCTAGAGTTCCGTTCTAGGGTCGCGTTCTACGTTGACGCATTCGCAATGCTGGCAGCCAAAGCCGACGGCGAATCGCTATTCAGCGCCGCCGCGTTTTGGACGATATCCAGTACTCTTTCTAGCGCGACGCTCTTTGACGCTGCCCTTTTTCTTTTCCGGCTTTGCCGTACCTTCCGCCCCCGGAATGGTGTGCACGTAGTCGCCTCGAAAACGCTTGTTGGCGTCAGCGCGGCGTCGGGCCTGAGCCTGT
>JBAUHR010000623.1:0-1789 GCA_049680385.1 Rubripirellula sp.
GGGTGTACGATGTGATTGGTGAACTGCTTTGCAGTTCATGTCCCGCGAGCGGAGTCGCGGGTCTACTTTGGGTGACCCTTTGTGGCCCTGTGACTCCGCTCGCTGGGTGTACGATGTGATTGGTGAACTGCTTTGCAGTTCATGTCCCGCGAGCGGAGTCGCGGGTCCACTTTTTGTTGCCCGAGTTTTGGTTCTTGTACTGCGACGGACGACTAATAGTTGTCGGGATAGATGACCAGTTCGACACGTCGATTGGCTGCGCGTCCGGCCGGTGTGTCGTTGGATTGGCGTGGATTGTTGGACCCTTGCGCGACCGTGAACAACTGATTCGGTGGCATCCCGTTTCGACGACTCAGCAGATCCAGCACCGCCGATGCTTGTGCGGCCGTCAATTGATGCGGACTCGCAAAACCGCCACCGTACAGCGGCGCGTTGTCGGTGTAGCCTTCGATACCGATGCGGTTTCGAGGAAACATGCGAGCTAGCTGAGTCGCGATCGGATCCAGCGTTGTCGCGGCTTGCGCATTGAGTTGTGCCGACCCGGGGGCGAATAGCTGGTCCGATGGAACCGCGATCCGGATGACGTTGCCGTCCTGTTGGACTGGAATGCCGCCCAAGTTCAAACGGCTCGCCATCTGAGTCAGGTTCGTGTTCGGCTGGATCGTGGCGCCACCGCGAACCTGTGCGGACGCTTGCATGCCTCGGACTTGGGTTTGGGCATTTCGAGCGGCGATGGCCGTCGATTCCATTTGGTTGCTGACGGCGGCAAGTTGGTTTCGCAGCAGTTCGGATTCATCTTTGTAGACCTGAATCTGCTGGTCGCTTTGGGCCAGTTGCGTCGTCAGTTGGCGGTTGTTGTCGTCAAGCAATTGAACGCGGCGATTCAGTTCGGCCAATCGGGCGTCGTTTTGCGAAATGGCTGAGTTGGCAGGCATGTTCCAAGCCGCACCGCCCGGAGCCGCCAAGTATGGATTCTGGCTGCAACCGGCCGACGAGATCGCAGCAGCGAAGATCACGATGGCCGTGATCGCTGGCAATTTCCGATGGTGGTGGGGGAGGCAAAACATCCTGTTTCCCTATAAACGCATTCCGAGACGACCGGACACTACCGACGAAGTTTCCCCAGCAGCAAGATCAATTCCGACTTTCTGCGAAATTGGACTCAAGTCGGCGATGCCGGTCGCGGCTAAGGCAGACGCCAGGCCAGCCTGGCCGTCTTTGAAGACGACTTCATATAAATCGCGTCGCCGGTAAAACGAGACGCGAAGGTTGATGGCGTCCAGACCGTTCGGCCGAACGCAGGATCCAGCACAATCCAGTTGCCTCGCGCGTCACGTCCCTGGATCACGACCGCGTGCCCTTCGTGCTGGGGGCCAAAGAAGCGACCGCTCGATCCGTGTGTATCGGCCAACTCGAATTCGACGAGCGCAATATTCGGCAACTGGTTACCGTCGGTCCAAGTTGCCGGATCCGGTGATGCGACGGATGGGCGAAGCGGTGTGCCGGATGCCGCAATCGCAAGCCCGCGAAACAATCCCAGCGGCTCGGTGCCCATGCTGCTTGTCAAACAAGGCGACACCATTGCCGACTCAGTCGCGTTGATCCCCGACAGGCTTAGCAATGTTGCCGCGGCGGCCGGGGCGCATGTTGCCGGGTGACTTTGCAAACATACGTTGTCTCGCCAAGTCGCAATCTCGTCCGTTTCAGCACTCGCAAAAATCGGCCTAGCCACTGGCGTTAACGTGTAGCCGACCGTCAACAGGACCAGCCCCACCAACGTGGCTTGGCG
>JBAUHR010000624.1:0-2407 GCA_049680385.1 Rubripirellula sp.
ATTCAATAGAGTTTTCTGATCCTATCCAAACGGCCTACGAAGGTCGCACGGATCTGACGATCGACGCCGGCTTTGCCACCAGCGAAATCAAGCTGGTTCACTTCGACAACGGTGGTCAGGGCGTCGCGTACTTCGATACGACGGCTACGAACTTGCGAGCCGACAACCGACCGGGCGATCGCGCCAATGAAGACGTCGATCACAACGGCGACATTGTTACCAACGAGGTCGATAACGGCGAATGGCTCGAATACACGGTCGACATCCAGGGCGGCCTGTACGACGTCACGCTAGAAAAACGATGGGGCGGTGGATCGAGTGCCGGAGTCAAGCTTTTGATCGCCGACGCCAACAATGCCACCACGTTCACCCAACTCGGCGTGTTTCAATTCACCGGCGGTGGCGGCGAAAACATCACGCTGTCCAACATCGACCTTAGCCCTTGGGCGGGCACCGGTCGCGTCATCCGTGCCGAAGTAATCGGCAGCAATATGGGAATCGACAAATTGACGTTCGTGTCGAAATCCGCAGGCGATCAAACCGCACCGCAAGTCGAATCGGTGGTGGTGAACGACGGCGGCGCGCAGCGCAGCATGGTCAAGAGCTTGACCGTGACGTTCAACGAAGAAGTCACGGGCGTCGATGCCAATGCGTTCGTCTTGACCAACACCGATACGAACTCACAAATCGTGCCGAACGTCAGCACTCAAGTCATCGGCGGCAAGACGATCGCGACGTTGACCTTCACCGGCCCCGGCATCATCGGCGGATCGCTGGCCGACGGCAACTACACGCTAAGGACGCTGGCTGCGAGCATCACGGACGCCGCTGGCAACACGCTTGACGGCAACGGTGATGGAAGCGGTGGTGATGATGCCACCGACGAGTTTTTCCGACTCTTCGGTGACGGTAACGGAGACCGCACGGTCAACATCATCGACTTCTTCGGCTTTCGCGATGCGTTACGCGGCAACAATGCGGACGCCTTTGACTTCGACGCTGATGGACGAGTCAACATCATCGACTTCTTCCGATTCCGAAGCCGATTCGGACGTTCCGTTTAGCATCGCGTGAACAACACAACTGCCTCATCTGGTAGTGGACGAGGCAACGAGTCCCGTGCGTAAGGACTCGTAGCCTCGTCCACTACATCAATCGTTGTTAACGCGAAGGTTAACAGGACCAAACCCCTCGATATATCCAGGAACCATACGATGGCACATACAAGACACCTCTTGATTCTCCTCACACTGGCCTTTGCCTCCCCCGCGCAAGCCGAACTCGTCCTTGGAATTTCAAGTGACAACGGTGCCAGCTTCGCAACCGATTTCGATGTCCAAGTCGGCGAAAGTCTGAACTTTGAGATCTACCTTCAACAATCCGGTGCCGAAACAATTTTGAACACCGAAGGCTTGGTGTCGTGGGGCTTTGATCTCACCCGGACATCAACGAGCGTCGGGACGATTGCTAGTGCCTCGGCGAACCCTGTGTTTGATTTTGCAAATCACAACGTCACCACACCGACAGGGTTTGAATGGGAGTACGCCGACTCCTCGGGCTTCGGCGTCACTGGCAACAACATTCTGTTGGGCTCGTTTCAGTACCAAGCCATCGCCGAAGGCGGCAGCGTGTTCACGCTCGAGGATCGTCTGATCGGTACCACACCGGGTGACGCCAATTGGTTTACGCCAGTGTTCACTGAGCTTGATCAACAACTCTTCGCAGGAGCGAACAGTTCCTATCAATTCAATGTGAATTCGACGACCGCTGTTCCCGAACCAAGCTCACTCGCTCTGCTAGCGTGTGTCGCCGGAGTCGCGGTGTTGCGACGACGGCGCAGGAAGTGCGTCAAAATCGACAGCCCACCCGGCACCGAAGTTGGCTGAGGCTGGGGTACAGCGATCGACTGGGCTGCGAATTCTGGATAATCTTCAATCGACAATCCTCAATCGACAATTCTCTAGTGATCGTGAGCTACTTCTGCGAAATCGCCAGAGTACGGCGTGTCGTCGATGACGCCGGTGATCGTCCCTGCGTATTCCTGGACCTCACCCAGTTTCTCGTGATTGCCAACGTAGCGTGATGCCGTGCCTTCGGGATCACTCTCTTGCGGAGCCGCTTTCAAGGCGACCTCCATGGCTGGATCGGTAATAAATAGCTGAATCTCTTCGGCTTTGATCGGCGTCGGTGTCTTTTCATCGCCTCCGAGGATATAGACCGTTCCCTCTTGTTTGTCATGATCGACCGTGAATTCGACGTGGTATTTGCCGCCGCCCCAATCTACGATTGTGCCGTCGTGCGGGCCGGCACCGTGGGCGTGACCGGGGACCGAGTGATTGTCGATTGAAGATTGAAGATTGTCGATTTGGGCGGGCGACTCGCTGACGGGTGGTTTTTGTGAGCAGCC
>JBAUHR010000625.1:0-1800 GCA_049680385.1 Rubripirellula sp.
TATCAATCCTACGATCGTCGATGGCATCGAATTGGCTAGGTCGCGTTTGAAAACAGGCCCACCGCTGTCACCAACATACGTTGTGTAGTCGGCCATGAATGTCTTCGTTTTCTTATCTAAAGGGAAAGTACTTGTTTACCCGGCGAAAACTGGTGTTGTTGAATTTGCGGTGATTTGACCAGAATTTGCGGGTCATGGATGTCCCCAAGATCACGACCGATTGCCCCGATTGCAAGCCGCTGCTTGAGCAACAGCAAGCCATCAACGACATGCTCGTTAAACAGATCGAGGTACTTACGGCCCGTCTTGAAAAAGTTGAACGAGAAGGCAAACGCCAAGCAGCACCGTTTCGCAAGAAACGCAAAGCCGATCCGAAAAAGCCTGGACGCAAGAGCGGCGAGGATCACGGCAAGCACCATCGCCGAGCGGTACCCGAGCAGATCGACGAAACCTACGACGTTCCCCTGCCGGCGTGCTGCCCTGACTGCGGCCACGGCGAGCTGACCAAGACCGAAACGCTCATCCAATTCCAAACCGACATCCCTCGCGTGGTCATCAACCGTCAATTCAACATCGACGCGGGAACCTGCTGTGGTTGCGGATCTCATGTCCAGGGTCGGCACGAACTGCAAACCTCTGACGCCGTCGGGGCCGCTGGGGTTCAACTGGGACCGAATGTTCACGCCGCGATGGCACTGCTCAACAAAGAGCTTGGCCTCAGTCACGGCAAGGTCAAACGTTTGCTGGAAATGCTCTTTGAGATTCACGTTAGTCGCAGCACCAGCGGTCCGAAGCATGCTTCGGACCGCTGATCGGTTGGAAAACGCCGATGATCAGGTCCGCAAGGCCGTTCGAGGTTCGCCTCAGGTGGTGGGAGATGAAACGGGTTGGCGAGTCGATGGACGCGGGGCTTGGCTTCATGCATTCGTCGGACTGACCGCGACGTGTTACGAAGTGGATGCAACCAGAAGCATCGGACCAGCAGAAAGACTGCTGGGCATCGACTGGTCGGGAATCTTCGGACATGACGGCTGGGCGGTGTACGACAAGTTCACTTCGGCGACCCACCAACAGTGCTTCGCGCACCTGCTTCGACGATGTGATTCGTTGATCGAAAGCGGGACCGGCGGCGCGTTGGCGTTTCCGCGTGGGGTGAAAGACTTGCTGCTTGCGGGCTTCGAGTATCGCAACCGTTTTCGACAAGATGAGATGACTGCTCATGGGATGAAAGTGATGGCGGGTCGATTGACGATGCAGATGTGGGAGTTGGTACGTCACCCGAAGACGCACGCTGCCAATGAACGATTTGCGAAGTTCCTGGAAAAGCATCTCGATGATCTGTACACGTTCTTGCGTCATCCCGGTGCTGACGCAACGAACTGGCGAGGCGAGCAAGCGATCCGTCCGGCGGTCGTGAATCGAAAAGTATGGGGTGGCAACCGCACTGAAGTCGGAGCCCTTGCCCAATCAAGAATCATGAGTGTGATGCAAACGTGCAAGCAACGACTGGCCGATCCCTTCGACTTCATCCACCGTCAACTGACCGCGTCAACTCCGCTAGCCCTGCCACTGCCCATCGTGGCACGGTAAACAAGTACAGTCAGTCAACAAGACTATCTTGCCGAAGAAGAGAAACATGAAATCAGCCGCTGTCGTTAACTTCGCGCCCGAAAATGGATCCGTGGAAATTCGCGAGATCGAGAAACCAACGATCGGACCGGACGATGTTTTGTTGGAAGTCGCCAACGTTGGCGTGTGCGGCAGCGATCTGCATCAATGGACCGCCGATCATTCCTGGCC
>JBAUHR010000626.1:0-2242 GCA_049680385.1 Rubripirellula sp.
CGTCGTCATCGATCAGAAAATCCACGTCGGGAACGATGCTGGTTCCGACGCCGCCACCGTCAAAGGCGGACGTCAGCGTGCCATCGAGATCCATGACGGCTTTGATCCATTCGGACGGTTGGCCTTCGTTGTGATCGCGTCCCGGTAACTTCGACGAAAAGTCTGACACTGCGTGCGCGAGGTTGTTGGCGGTGCCATCGTTTTCAAACGAGGTGCTTTGGAAGGCGTGGTACATCGTCGGGCCGAACGAACTGCCTTCGACTTGGAATGCGTAGGCAGTAGATTCTGCAAATCCGGCGAAATGGGTGTCGATGTACAAGCCCGCGCCGTCATACAATCGCGGCCCGCCGACTTCTGCGGTCAGGTCCGCGTTGCCTTTGCTGTGGCCAACAAACAGACTGCCGCGGTACGTATTTTCGGATACCGCCCACGGACCGTTGTAACTGTCAGCGACGGCCAATCCGTCTAACTGAATTTGTTCGCCATCTCCACGGTGATAGAACGCTGCTTGAGAGGCTTTGTAGTTTGTGAAGCCCTGGACGACGTTAGTCGTTTTGACGCCTTCTTTTACGCCGCCGATGCGAGGTGAATAGACGTTGGAAAGTTGAATGGCACCCAAGTTGGGGTTGGACAGAAAGGTGGCGTCTTCGATGTCGCTGCCCCGGTCAAAGTTCAATCCGACGGCGGCAGTGTGCGAAGTGTTGTAATCGAACCCGCCAAATTCGCCGTAAATCGGTGTCATGTCGGCGTAGATCGGATTTTGGCTCGATGCACCCAGGGGCACTCGCGGGATCGCGTACCAGAATCCGGTTCCTGCGGCGACGCCCTCATCGGGATCGGCGTATTTATCGGTCCGCTGGTCGCCCATGCCGGCGACAATGTTGCCGACGAACTTGTTGTCAGGATGCGTGATCCAAAAAGCGGCCGAGCTGCTGAATCGCGAACCGGTTTCCAACACGCTGTCGTGCGTATCGACGATGAATGGATCTTTTTCGCCGGGATCTGCGGCGCTGTCGTCGTTACCGCCGACGGTGTGAATGCCGATTGCGAGATTGGCAACCAATTTGTTGCCGGTTTCAACCGCGTCTTCAAAGAAGAATCCGTGACCGTGAACGTCATGCAGCACCACGCCTTCGATTGTCAGATCCGAAGTACCGTGAATCGTGACACCGCGATTGTTGGAATTGGTGACCGACGTGTTCTTCAAAAAATCGTTCGGTCGACTGTCGCCCAAGTGCCAGTGGATTGGATAACGCCCCTTCTGGCTGGCTTGTCCCATGCGGTCCAGTTGCACGCCGTCGATTTTGATCGGGCCAGAGGTCGGCATGATCATGATGTGTCCGCCGATGCCGTTGGCGACTTGGACGCCGGGTGCCTTGGCGGCTTCGGCATCGCTTAGGCCAGCCGCTCGGACGCGAGGCTCTGTGACCATGTTGCCCCGGTCACCGAATTGAACGTCGGTGTCTTGCGAATCCAAGCCGTGAATTTTGATGTTGCGGCTGAGCAGTGCCACTTCGGCTCGCATGTCGAACGACCGAGGTTGGCTGGTGTTCGCGCCGTAGGTTTCGATCTCGCCATAGTGCCGATGATTCAGCGATGCATCGAGCACCAATGTGCTGGTACCGGATTCCGGTCCCGGCACGATGTCGATGATCGAGCGGACTTCCTGTTCGGTGTAGTCATACGACGAACTGGCGATCACGATCTTGTCGCCGATTGCCCAGTTCAATTCGCCGTCATCCACTGCGGAAGTCACAAAGCCGCTGGCGTCGGATGCGCCCTCGCTGAAATTTCGCTCGATGATGTTGGCGACGACGATTCGATCGTCATTCGGGATGGCAGTGGCCGCCAACTTGGTGAAGCTGATCTTATCGTCGCCAAAGAACTCGACTCGCCCCATCCCGGCGGTCATCAAGAACCCATCATTCTTTTTGATGGTCATCGTGCCGGGGTTCATGCCCATCTTGTTCGTTTGGACAATTTTGTCGGTGTCGATATCGGTCCCCGTCAATTGCAACGCGAAAGTACCAGTGTCGTAGCGGTCGATCTCAGTACCAACTTGAAACAACCCGCCGCTGTTGACGTGAACCCACTGGGTGGTCAGCGTTTTGTCCGCTTCGCTAGATCCTTGGTCTTCTTCCGGCACGACCAAGTTGCCGTGAACGACCAAGCTCTCGGCGGCGTGGTCGGCCCCATCCAGTTGAACGGTGACGCCGTGGCTGATCAGGACCGGCGTGTTCTC
>JBAUHR010000627.1:0-2559 GCA_049680385.1 Rubripirellula sp.
CACGATCTATGCATGCAACTCCTGTGCCTCCATAGATCGCATTCCGTTATCCCACTGATTCCAATCAAGCCTAGTCGCAACCAATGACTTCAGCCGCCCAATCAAAACTCGCACTAAAATGCAATGCTTGCGACCGAGCGCTGACCGTTCCAGGTAGTGCCGCAGGCAAAATCGTCACTTGCCCCTGCGGGCAGAAACTAAAGGTCGCAACTCGTACCCAACCAGTTGCGACAGCTTCACATCGCCAGCCCGCTCCGGCGCTCAAAGCCACCATCGACTCTCTCGCCCTGAATCGCCGACCAGTTGCCGCCCCGAAGCCGAAAATAACCCTTGCAATCGTCGCTGGCTGGGGCGCTGCACTGCTCGCCATCGTTTGTCTCTGCTTCGGAATGGTGTGCTTATATTTGGGCGTCGACATTCGGGCCTTGATCGTGATGGTATTCACGGCTGGGCTTTGCGCGGCGGTCTCCGTTGCATGCCTGAACCCCGTAAAGAGAACCCCCGCAATACGCTTGCTTGGCGGTGTGTTTAGCGCTATATTTTTCCTTACCTTCATTGCCTCGGTCGTCGCACCGCCGGAAGGCGTTGATTTGCGCCGCAAGGGAATGATGCTTACGTTTGCCGTGTTCATGGCGGGCGTCGCCTACAAAGGCCGCTGGCCGTCAGACAAAAAGGGATAACTATCGGGATAGGGGCCCGATTACCCGGGACCCCTCCCACAGCACCTAGCATGCGGGTCCGCTCTAGGCGTTTCGCCTCAAGGATGCAAGCAAAATTACAAAAGATGCCACCCATCATTCATTCGATCGCGGCCGTTCGTCGAGAGATTGCTGATTGCCGAATCCTTACGAAACACCGAAGTCTTGTGCCGCGGCTGCAAATCGAAAGACGAGCATGGCACGCGGGATATCGGCAGCTGTCTTGCTTGCCTGCGTAGGGTACGTACTTCCCTTCGTGCTGCTTCTAGGATTCACGGCTCTTCGGTATGGCCAGCACCCGTTTCCTGACGGAACGATTACCAAGATCATCGACTCGCATAAGCAGATGACGCTGCACGACCTCAAGCACTTCGGTCCGAACCTTGGCTGCTTGCTTTTGTTCGGTTTATCTGGATTGGTGAACTTCACCCCAGCACAATTCCCTGGCCTGATACGCACGATGATCCGAATCGGGGGTGCCGCGATCGCAGGAGTGGTATTGATGGGAATCGCGACAATGATCTTTGGGCTTACGACTAACTCATACACAGAAGACCCGCACGCACCAACGCGGTTTGCTATATTCGCGACCGTACCAATTGGGTGCGCGGTCATATTGTTGAGCCGCAACGCCAATCCCGCTCCCAAAGAATCCGACGAACCATGACATGGACCGAAGTACGCGATCGGGTCTTGGCAAATGGAACATCAACCGCGCGTACTCGGTCATGTCCGCCGTTCGCCGAATTTGGAATACCGTCTCGCTAATTTCACCGACACGCGATGCCAGCTTTAATCAAACTCGCTAAAGACCGCGACTGGAATGGTCTCGCGATCTCACTCGGGAGTATCGCCAAACCATTGCCGCGGTCTCAGCACGCTGAGCTTTTCGTCCGATCCGTCGTATCTGGCGACACTACACTTCTCGCAAAGATGCTGTCGCTGGGCATCTCGCCGAACGCAGCTTGGAACACCTACACTCCCCTGACAACCGCGTGCGAACTGCTTGACGCCAAAGTGATACGCTGGCTTTTGAAACAAGGTGCGGACGTCAAGAAGAAGGGATATGATCAAGCCACAGGGTTGATCGCAATTGCAAAGTTAGGTCTGGAATGGGATGATGCAACTCTGCGTGAAGAAGGCGTCCGAATCGCTCGGCTTCTCGTAAAATCCGGTTGCTCAGTCAATGCGCGCGATGTGGTTGGCCGTACCGCCTTGGATTATGCATTTGAATCGAACTGGCTTGCTCTAACAAAGCTCTTGGTTCGCTCGGGGGCCAAACTACGATATTGTGAAGATGGAGGTGCAATGGCGGGCTTCTATATGGTGCGAATGTCAGACACATCTGATGCGTGTGCCCAGTATCTCCAAGCTGGAGGCAAACCTACTCACATGGTGACGGAAGACTTGACGGTACTCGATTGGGCTCAACAGTGTGGTCGGCGCGATCTCGTCCAAATGCTCACATGACCGGTAGAATCAATCGGATAGCCATCGCATCCACCGAAGTCGGGCTTGGGCAAAAGATGCCACCGGCTTGGACAAAAGACAAAAGGTGCCACCCACGACAAGAGGTGCCACCGCCAAAAGGCGCCACCCACCATTCATTGACACTGATGGAGTCGCTGGAGCTTGAGTACGGCGTGGATTATGAGACTTGGCTGCAGGAAACTCGCAGAGAAAGCACAAGAGGGACAACTAAGCATCAATCGGCAACGCAACTTACGTTTCCGGAACTGGACTTCAGTCGCGACTTCCTGGTAGAATCGTTCTAAGCGGATCAAGCGATCCCGCCCCTCACGCGTCACTCCAAGACCGAGTGTGACAAAGTTCAACGCACGATCTATGCATGCATCTCCTG
>JBAUHR010000628.1:0-1564 GCA_049680385.1 Rubripirellula sp.
GCCACAACGCTGGAACAAACCGCCGGAGAAACAGCGGAAGCAAACCCTGCGAACGATCAACGCCTGTTCGAATTACGAATAGCGATCGACCAACTGCCGACCAAACAACGTCAAGTCATCCTGATGCATTATTTGGACGAAACGTCGATCCGCGATGTCGCCGCCTTGCTGTCCGTTACCCCAAAAACGGTCGAAGGCAGACTCTACCAAGCTCGACGAGCACTGCGACGATTGATGATCGAACCCACGCCCTCGGGAATTGGAAAGACGCTGTTGCTATGAATCAAAAACATCCCAGTCCATTGATCGGCGAAACCGAACTGCGAACCGCTCTGCACTCGTTACGTCCTGATCCCGACACCTTTGCCGCTGGCGTTCGACAACGAATCGAAGCAGGTAACGTCAGGTTGCGTGATAGAAACTCAAACAGCAACCCTCAAGATGTCAGCTTTGATCATTCCGATTGGGCGCAGGTCGCTGCGGCTGTGATTCCGTTACCAATGCTTGGCAGCAGCGGCAGTGCAGGACTAGTCAAACTCGGCCAACTTTCGCTCGGCAAGAAGATCGTGGCCGTTGCCGCTTTGCCCACCATCGGGCTATTGCTGATGGTCACCGCCTCGATCTTTGCGGTTATAAAAATCCGTCGGGCACATCGGGCTAGCAAGCAGCACGACGGGCATCCGGCCAGCGACATTGACGCGGCGAAATTGGGGCAAGTCACCGCTGATTGGTGGCGACAGTTTGGCGTCTTCGTGGTGGGCGCGTCGGCGGTGTCATTGTTGTTGATGTTCATCGGCTACACGATCCCGGTGTTCATCGTCTTTCTAGTTTCTGGAACCACGATGGTGTCGCTGATCACGAAACTAGGGCAAGAACATCTTGTCGACCGAAACACGATCGCCCGAAATCTGATGCCGGGATTACTGATGTTGGTCCAAATCACGCACTTCGTTGCGATGATCGATCACGGCAATCCGTTCTTGGACCCAATGCTGATCCCCGCTGTCTTGGTGCTGGGCGGGTTCACAATGCTGTGGATGTGTGCGTCGCCTTGGGAACATATCAGCCGCACGACGGATCTGATTGCCAAATCGCTTTTGGGTGTCGGGATGCTTGCGATGGCCAGTTGGTTCGGCAGTTCGATTTGGAATCCCGTGACGACACAGGATCTAAAAAACCATGTCGAATCGTTCGACCACGCTCGGTTTTCATCAGCGACCTGGAACCAGTGGCAAGTCCCAGCCGAATGGCTACAAGATTCAAAGACGAAGCTAAACCTGTCCAAGCCACATGGCTTGCTGACAAAGGAAATCGCCAAAGACAAACCCAACCAGTCAATCTTGTGTTCGGCGATCGAGGCTGGATTGTTTCAGCGGCAGGACTTGAATCAGTTGTACAACAGTGCGGGCGCGAAAACGCTAATGTTGGCCGAGTCGAATGCGATGTTGTTCAGCGAGCGAGAGCGGAGGCAATCCTTTCTTTCGGTCAGCGATCGCACCCGCTTTGCAATCCATGCCTTAGTACTAAGCGGCGAACTGAACGAAAGCGAACGAGACTATCTTGG
>JBAUHR010000629.1:0-3220 GCA_049680385.1 Rubripirellula sp.
ATCCAGTTGTTTGCCGGCAACGAAGATTTGCGAGCCAACCCGTCGGCGGCCGCGCACTTGGTCCACGGCTCACACGAAAACCGCTTCGAAGTCGTTTATGCGGCGGGGAAACTATCGGCCGACGAGATTCGCAGCGTCAATTACTCGCCCGGTGACATCAACGAGCTGATGCAGCGTTACGACGTTACGAAGCTGAACGATGGTTTTCATACGGACACCGATGGTTCCGAATTCTACTTCATTCGCAACCCGGCTCTGGGGCTTTGGCAAGCGCCGCTGTAGCGGCGAGCGAGAACAAGAGACGCACGCTTCCAGTTTGCGGTTTAAGAAGTCGCAAGTTGGAAGCTGACGTTACTCCAGAATTGCGGATTCGCATGCGCGGAAAAACTTCCCTTGTAAGTTGCGGCGACGCCGCTAAGGGCGTCTGAATGACCCTTGATAGGATTTTCGGGAAAAATGGTGTCCGAAGCGGCGTTTCCAGCGTAGGATGAATTGCACGCGGCGAGAGGCGATTCCGGCTCAGTTCCCGCTCTTCTTGCCCGCGCCACCATTGGCGACTCATCGTTTCCGAGGTGTCGTTTCAGGGTCCAGGCTGATTCCGAGCCGGCAGCCGATTGAGGTAGAGGAGGTCCGTGATGGGTTTTCTTTTCCAAGGCGATGCAAAGGCTTCGTCGACGGGCGAACTTGAAGGAACCCGCGATCCGAAAGGACTGGCGAGTTACCGAGACCTGCCCGCATTCGGTCTGCTGCAACACGCCGCCGAGCAAGTTCCTGATCGGGCGGCGGTCGTTTATGGCGACCAAGTTTGGAACTATCGTCAACTCAATCGCGACACGGTCCGTGTCGCGGCGATGCTGCAACGACTTGGCGTCCGGCCAGGCGACCGAGTTGGGTTGCTGTTGCCGAATGTCCCTGAATATGTGATCGCGGCCAACGCGATTTGGCGATGCGGCGGCACCGCGATTGCCATCAGTCCGCTGATGGTGGCCGACGAGATTTCGTCGCTGCTGGCGAAAACGAAATGCCGACTGGTCGTATCACTCGACATGCTAAGCGACACGGTGACCGATCCGAACGTCAATCTGTTGTTGGTTTCGATTCGCGAACATCTGCCGTCGCTTCATCAACTTGGGTATTTGTGGGCCCGGCGTTCACGAACGGGAAGTTGGACGTTGCCGACGACAAAACGGGTGCATTGGTTCTGGGACGAAGTTGATGCTACGACAACGACCTGGCAACCGATCTCGATCGATCCGATCAACGACCCCGCCTACATCTTGCCGACTGGTGGAACCACAGGCACACCCAAGGCGGTCACGCTAAGCCACACGAATCTGGTCGCCAACGCATGGCAACAGTTTCAGTGGACGCGGTGTTCGTTCGCCAACGAAACGATGCTGGCGGTGCTGCCGTTCTTCCATAGCTATGGCATGTCCGCCACGGTGATGGGCGGCGCCGCAACCGCTTCGACGTTGATTTTGCACCATCGTTTCAACACTCGGCAAGTGATCGCACTTGTCGAACGACACCAGCCGACCGTTTTTCACGCCGTGCCAGCCATGCTGGTCGCGATGAATGAACGTTTTCGAAAAGTTCCGCCGATAGTCGAGCGGTTGAAGTGGGTGATTTCGGGTGGCGCTACACTGGAACCATCGGTTGCATCGGAGTTTGCCGAACACACCGGCGCGCTTGTCGTCGAAGGCTATGGACTCAGCGAGGCCTCGCCGGTGACTCACGTTGGACACCTTTTCAAAAAACCGAGATACGGATTCATTGGTCTGCCGCTTCCGGAGACCGAGTGCCGGATGGTTGATTCCGTCGATTCCACACGGGAAATCCCAGTGGGCGAAACGGGTGAATTGATCGTGCGGGGGCCCCAAGTGATGCTCGGTTACTGGGGCGACGATCGCGCCACTGACGCGGCGATTCGCGATGGCTGGTTGCACACCGGTGACCTGGCAATCTGCGACTCGGATGGATACTACCGAATCGTGGGCCGCAAAAAAGATTTGATCATCACGTCGGGGTTCAACGTTTATCCGAGTGAGGTCGAAGACGTGATACGGCAGTTTCCCGGCGTTAGCGATGTCGCCGTGATAGGTGTTGCCGACGCCGCACGCGGTGAAATCGTCAAAGCATTTGTGGTGATGGATCCATCGGCCACTTGGAACGAAACCGGCTTGGCTGATCACTGCGGCAAGCACCTGGCAAAGTACAAGCGACCTCGCCAATGGCATCGCTGTGAAAACGACTTGCCTCGCAACTTCCTAGGCAAAGTTCTAAGACGCGAACTTCGGGAGAACGAAAATGAATGATCTTCAGCCCATCGCCGTGATCGCTGCCTCGCGAACTCCGTTTGCCAAGGCATTTGGAACGCTCGCGGGCGTTTCTGCGGTCGAACTTGGCAGCATCACGCTTCGCGACGCACTTGATCGCAGCGGTTTGAAGCCCGATGCCATTGATGAAGTCGTTTTTGGCAACGTCGCGGGACCACCGGATGCCGCCAACATTGCTCGTGTTATCGCTTTGTCGTCGGGAGTTCCTAACGATCGAATTGCCCATACGGTCAATCGAAACTGTGCTTCGGGAATCGAGTCGGTGATTGCCGCGTGGCACGCGCTCGCATCCAAACGTGCGACAGTCATCGCCGCGGGCGGAAGCGAATCGATGTCCCAAATTCCATTCTTGGTGACTCCCGCAGCGGCCGCCATTTGGATGAAGCTGGCTCGATCAAAATCGTTGCGTGAAAAACTGTCGACGTTGACTCGATTTCGTCCCAAGCATTTCAAACCGGTCGTGGGCGTTGAACTTGGACTGACTGACCCGGTGTCGGGCCTGAACATGGGCGAGACCGCCGAGGTATTGGCAAAGGAATTTGCGATCACGCGTGACGAACAGGATCGTTTCGCGATGGAAAGCCACCAGAAGGCCGAAACCACTCAGAAGCAGTGTTTCTTTTCGGGCGAGATTGTCCCCGTCGATGTCCGTGGGGAATGGTTTGAAAAAGACAATGCGATTCGATACGGACAATCGATGGCGTCGCTTGCCAAACTGCGTCCCATTTTTGATCGCGGCGGAAGCGTGACGGCAGGCAACAGTTGCCCGCTGACCGACGGTGCCGCCGCGATGGTCTTGTCTCGCGTGGGTGACATCGATCGATTCGACGTCGCACCGTTGGGATACATCACCGCCTACGCGATCGCCGGGTGCGACCCGCGAC
>JBAUHR010000630.1:0-12938 GCA_049680385.1 Rubripirellula sp.
CGGTGGCTGTATATCGGGCACGGCGCCGATACGAACTTGGCTGCCTGGATTCAGCACCGACGCAATGTGGTAAGCCCCGCGGGCCTCGGTGTCGCCGTCGATCACCAGCACTTTCTCGACATCCGACAGCGGCAGCGTACAGGTACGCACGTTGTCGATCGCCAGCGCGTCGTCGGGTAGCGATGCTTCGATCGCGTGAGTCCCGGTTTGCGTGATGAAGACTTGGAAGCTCTTGGTGACTTCTTCGCCAGCGGCAAGTTGTTCGATCATGATCGCCGGCAACGATTCCACTTCGCCGCTGAACTGGCGAGTCGGGTCGATATTGGCGACGTCCGACGAATAACGAATCACTCGGTTGACGATTGCCACGTTCTTGACCGGCGTAGCCGAATAGTTCTTGACCGTCACGCGGACGACCACGGGCACGCCGGCCACCCATACGTCTTGTGCGGGCGAGATATCGGTAATGGCCAAGTTTGCCTCGGGTGGCGCCGCACAGTCGATCATACGGACCGTCACATCGCTGTCCAGGTTTCGCATCGAAGCCGCATAGCGTTCGGACGACGCCCAGTCTCGCTCGCGAAAATCACTGGCGATGTACAAGTACTTTGCATCGGCCGGTGTGGCGTTGATCAGCTCGGCGACTTGATCAAGAGCAGGTATCAGATCGGTACGCGTCGGCGATGACGCGGTCGACATGATGCGGTTGATCAATCGTCCATCGCCGGTGATCGTTTGCACTGACAAATCGGCCGCTGCATCGGCTGACTCGCTGCCACCGCGAATGATCATGGCGGCGCGGCTAGCGCGGATCACGGTCAACTGATGAATGCCGTCGTCCGATGCCAAGCGACGTGTCAGGTCTTGCAGTGCTCCAAGAGCGCGTCCGTAGGCGGTCTTGGCCGCCTCGTCCGATGCCAGCGGCGTACCGGCACCGATACTGACATCGCCCATCGAATAGCTATCGTCAAGCACGACGACATGATGAGTCGTTGTGCCACCGAGCAGCCCGAACCGACGACCGCCGCCGGTCCAGCCACAAAGCAAGGCAATTAGCAGCGCTGCGACCGCGATCCGCGACAGCAACAACAGCAACTGTCGCAACCGAATCCATTTCTTTTGCTTGCGGTAACTGGCCAGCAAAAAGTCCATGGCGGCCCACGCTTGCCGTCGATGCCGAAGCATGTTGATCAAGTGGACCAACAACGGCACCGCGACGAAGAGAAAACCGATCGTGAGGGCGGGGAAAAGGAACAAGGCGTTTTTAAGGTGACAGGTAACAGGCGTTAGGTAACAGGTAACAGGCGTGAACGTAGTGGACGAGGCTACGAGTCCCTGATGATCGGATTCGTTGCTTCATCCACGACGACGGTCAATCTTGGCTAGTCACTTAGCGTTTTAGTTTTGGTAACGAATTTCTTGCGGCCAAGAACTTCGCCAAGACTGCGTCCAACGGATCGCTGGTTCGCACTTGGACGTAGTCGATCGACAGCCGACCGCATGCTTTTTTTGTTTGATCGAGAAACTGATCCAGAGCTTCCAAGTAGCCTTCCCGGAGGGCGCGCGGATTGCAGTTGAGAAACTCTTCGCCCTCAAGTCCTTCAAAGCGAGTCGAGCCGTTGAACTCGAAATCCATCTCGTCATCATGCAGTACATGGAACAGCACCACGTCGTGACCGCGGCGACGCAGCACCTGCAAACCTTCACGCAGATTATCGACGCCCAACAGGTCCGACACGATCACGACGACGCCTCGCTTGGGGATGCCCTGAGCAATTTGTTTGGCGACTTTGGGAAGATCCGTACGGCCGTCGGCGCCAACGGCGTCCAGCATCGTTAGGATGCGCGTGAGTTGCTGTTGGTTGCTCTTGGGCTGGATACTGGCATTCACTTCGGTGTCGAACGTGACCAATCCAACAGCATCTTTTTGACGAAGCGCCAGGTAGGCGAGCGAAGCGGCGATCGACGCTGAATAATCAAACTTGTTCGTTTCGCCATTGCCGTACGCCATCGAAGCGCTGCGGTCGACCATCAACGTCAAACGAAGATTGGTTTCTTCTTCGTATTGTTTGATGTGCAGTTTGTCTTGCCGCGCGTACACCTTCCAATCGATATGACGAATCTCGTCACCAGCGGTGTAATTGCGGTGCTGTAGAAACTCGATCGATTGTCCGAAATAGGGGCTGCGGTGCATCCCCGACAAGAAACCTTCGACCACTCGGCGGGCCGTCAATTCCAATCGACGAATGCGACCGGTAACCTCAGGACGCAAATATCTTTTGGAATCGGGCATCACGTGAAAGCTCGTCTTCGGTCGTTGGCGTGGCAGCAATGATTCGTTCAATCACATCATCACTCGAAATCCCGTCACTCTCGGCAGCAAAGTTGACCACCATTCGGTGACGCAGAACTGCCTTGGCGAGCGCTTGGACGTCTTCGACTTGGACATGGAAGCGGCCTTCCAACAAAGCTCGCGCCTTGCCGCCCAAAATCAAGAACTGGACGGCCCGTGGACCGGCACCCCAGCCGACCAACTCGTCGACAAAATCCGGCACACCGTCCGAACCGACGCGAGTTTGACGAACTAGCGACAGAGCATATCGGACCACGTGATCGCTGATCGGAACTTGGCGAACGAGATCTTGCAGTCGCAGAATTTCTTCGGCCGTCAGCACCGGCTCGACGACACTTTTTTGCGTTCCCGTGGTCCGGCGAGCAACCTCGAACTCTTCATCGAAGCTGGGATACTCGACAAAGACCTTGAACATGAACCGGTCTTGTTGGGCTTCGGGCAACGGATAGGTGCCCTCTTGCTCGATCGGGTTTTGCGTCGCCAGCACAAAAAACGGATCCGGCAACTCGTGACGATTTCGTCCCACCGTGACTTGCCGTTCCTGCATCGCTTCCAACAGTGCCGCTTGAGTCTTTGGTGGCGTGCGGTTGATTTCGTCCGCCAAGACAATGTTGGCAAACAACGGTCCTTGCATGAAGCGAAATTCGCGGTGCCCGGTCGACTTGTCTTCTTCGATGATTTCAGTGCCCGTCACGTCGGCGGGCATCAAGTCGGGCGTGAACTGGATTCGGCTAAACGACAGATCCAGCGTCTTGGCCAGCGTGCTGATCATCAGCGTCTTGGCCAGTCCTGGAACGCCCTCGAGCATCACGTGACCGCGGCTGAACAGGCAGATCAGGATCTCGTCGATTACGTGTTCTTGTCCGACGATGACCTTGCCAAGTTGTTCCAAAATCCGTTGACGGGCTTCATGCAATCGCGAGGCGTCGGCTTCGCTGAGCATCTCTCCGTTTGCGGCGGCATCTTGGGTCATGCATTCTCTTTCAATGGTGAAACATTCTCGGACAACGACGCCATTCTATGACCGCGTCCAAGGTCCGCAAAGCATACCAGCAAATCGGGGCAAAGATCGCTGGTGGCGCATCGAAGCGGCGACTTGGAAGTCCGTTTCTCTAAGGCCAACAAGGAATCGGCGTTTAGCGTCTTGGGATCCGCAAATGACGTCGTTTGGGCTGCTAGGCTTGCAAAACAGGCTGGCAGCCTGTGCTACGAATTTGCCGGTTGATGTTCGCGCGGCACTTGGCCCGGATGGGTGTCTCGGCGAGACACGTTTACAGGTTACAGTCGGCTGAGCAAATCGGCTTTCTTGGACTCGAACTCTTCCTTCGAAAGGTAGCCTTTTTCCATCAAACCACCCAATCGCTCGAGCGTTTCCAGGATATTGGTGTCGGTCGCCGAGTTGCCTGTTGCCGAGTTGCCTGTTGCCGGGATTTCCGCAGGTTGCTGGTTGCTAGTGGGCTGCGGATTAGGTTGCGGTTCAGGTTGCGGCATCGATTCTTGATACGGCAGCACGCCTCGCCAAACCACCGGCAACGACGACAGATTGACGACACCAAACTGGCTCGAAAACGTGATCGAGCCGCCGACGCCCTGTTGCTGCGAAAACCCGCCGATCTGGTGATTCTGTGTGTCGTAGACCCAAGTATTCCCGCCCGTTTTGACCGCCAATCGACTGCGGCCGGCGAAATAGGCGTATTTGACGTTGTTTTGGGATCCGGTCGCATTGGGCGACCCCAGCTCGGCGGGCCACCACGTCGCTTCGGGATCGGGCACGAACAAACTGTTTTGCGATCCCATCTGGCCGCTGGATTGATTTTGCTGGTCGCCACCGCTCTGGCTTTGCGACTGGAACGAACCGCTCGGCGCGATCAGTTGATGGTTGGCCAGCGAATTGGAGATCTCGGTGCAAAGGTTGTTGACCAAGTTCTTCAAGTGATTGTTGAACAGGTCGCTGACCATCGTCATCCCGCCGCTCATCCATTGGCCCGATCCGCCAAATTCCGGGTGCCCAAACTGGGCCATCGTGCCGTTGCCGTTGCTTACTGCGACCAACATGTGGGTCACGGCGTCGGTCGACAAACCGTATCGCTGAGCCAGTTCGTTGACGAGTTGGTTGCCAGCGGGAGAGAGTTTGGACAAGTGAGTTTTCCTGAGCTTCCGCCATCGGAGAAATTGCAGCACGGCGAGAAAACGAGTTTGCCTGGTCTCACCTAGATCCCCCAATCATCATCCCTGCGACCCCGTTTGGGAAGCGCCGTACAGCACTGGCCCACCGCGAATTGCCGGGTTTAGGCGATTAGCTCTTTCATTCGTGTCATTCGCGTGATTTGTAGTCCGAAAGACCTGACGCGTCTGAGACCACGAATAACACCAATCAAACGAATCGACGCCAATTTCTTAAGTAGTGCTCGTTGGTTCGCTGTCGCCGATTTCCGCCGGCGCGACCTCTTCCGCTTCTTCGATGCTGTCCAAGACTTCGGCACCTGCGGTCCAGTAGAACACGGTTCCAATCACCGCCATCACCACTTTGACGATCTCGAACACAAGAGCGACTAGCGTCCCCGACGCATCCGTGGGGATCGCCGGCACACTGCGATAGAGCGTATCGACGACCAATTCTAGCACGCCCATTCCCGCCGGCGTGATCGGCAGTGCCGACGCCAGCATAGCGATCGGAACGATCACAAAATGCTCGGCCAACGTAGGCGGCACTGGGTACAAGCCGCGAGCCACCAAATACATGCTGATCACCAGCATGCCCTGCACGCCCAGACTCATCAAAATCGACAGCCCGAACGCGAACGGATGAGCGTGGAACATTCTTAGCGGCGGTCCAACCGTTTTCACGATGCCGCCAATCAGTGGCAGCGTCGATCCCCAGCCGATCAATCGGTCCACGCCGCGTCCGCCCAGGATCAGCACCGCCAAAACTGCCGTGCCAATGCCGATCAGCAACGCCGTTGCCGCCTTGATTTTGGGCAGATCGATCGCCGACTCGGTGGCGGCCGACGGACTCGAAAACATCAATCCACTAGCGACCAAGATCAGCAACCCGTACAGCCCCGACCCGCGATCGACAAACACCGAAGCAACCGCCGCGACTCGTTTGCCGGGTCTTCGTTTGGCCAAGAAAATTGCTTTGAACAGGTCACCACCGACCGACCCTGCCGACACAAACGACAGCAAAAAGCCGATCGATCCCAACCGAAACGCTTCCAACATGGTCAGCTCAATGCCTTGGCAGCGGACCAGCACGCACCAGCGAGCGAACGACATGCTCATCGCCCCCAGCGCGACTAGCAGAGCAGCCGCTAGCAAGCCGTAATTCTTCGGCTGAGACGTCAATTGTTCCCATTGTTCGGGCTCGATACGCCACACCAGGAAACTGACGATCGCGATCGGAAAAGCGAACTTGAGGACGGTTATTGCGTGTTTTTTGGCAGAAGATTGCATCGCGAAAGGATAGTTGTCGCCAGCCCAATGTCCAGATGGACACCGCTCTACCGCCCGGGTTTCGTGCTGTGGTACAGAATCCTTAGCCAAAAACGATTCGGCCAGCAAACCAATCCGGCGGCACCATCGATACAGCGGCAAAAAAGGAAGCCCAGAATCATGAACATTGCCCCTCTCTCAGCGTCGCCGATCTCAGCGTCGCCGAATCGGACACTGTGGCTCGCGCTGACCGGATTGATGGGCTGGGCTGGGGCCATCGCCGCCTTGCCAGTCGGTGCAACCGCTCAAGATCCCTTTGGCGTGTTCGGCGACCAAATCAGCGACGTCTCAACCACAAACCCGCCCATTTCCTATCTCGAATCGTCCAATGAAACGGCAACCGAGCTGGCGAGCGATTCTCTCGGCGATCCGTTGGACGTCGATTTCACCGATGACGATCCCGTAGCCGAAGTCGTCGTTGGCGATCCACTTGACCAACCTGTGCTGTCCGAGCCGGCAACTCTGAATTTGTTCCCCACCGGACTATTGAGATCACGCTGGGCGATGTCGGACCCTGGCTATGCCCAGAAATACGCTCGAGGCGCCAAGAAAACCAATTTCCCCAAACGAATCAAACAGGCCGCCGACGCCCGGTTTGTGGACGACTTTTCCGGCTGGTACTTTTCCGGCGGCCTGACCTCGTTCAGTGACACGCCGTCGCCGATGGGCAGCCTCGAAATTGGCTACACCGGTTACCAGACGTCCTATCTGACCAACCGGATGGGCTTCATTTTGGCGGCCAACGATAACGACTATTACATCGGCGGCGAGACCGGCCTGCGACTGCAAACGCCAACCCGATTGGCTCCGTTTGTCGGCGCCGGATTATTTCTCGGCGCATCCAGCACACGAAAGAACGCCGAGAATGATGACGTCGACAATGACGACGACGGATCGGTCGACGAGGATGGCGAGACCGAGTTCGCTTTCGACGGCGCGCTGGCAGCCGTCTATCCCGAGTGCGGCATTCACTTTTGGTGGTCACCGCGACTGCGTCTAAGCGGCTTCGGCCGCTACATGGTCACCACCGAAGGCCGCAACGCCGACACCTGGTACTTCGGCGCCACAATCGCCGTCCTATCGCGATAGCTTGCCGTTTTCGGACCATCGCTCGCTGTACTTGCATTTCGACTCGGACAGCTTGTCACTTGGTAACCAAGTACGTGCCGGCATAGCGGTCGCTGAACAGTCTTGTGCGGCTGCGGTAGATGACAACGGCGACGCATGCAACCAGGACTAGAAAAGCGGCGACAACTTGCTGTTTTGAGACGGCCGCGAGACTGTTGTCGTAAATCGACGATAAAAATCCGTAGGCGACAATCGCTGCCAATGGAAACAGTCCGCTGAAGAACATTCGTATCAACACTCGCAGTCCCGACGCCCGCTGGCCGCGACGATTGACCAGTGCCAATCCGAACAGGCGCAGCAAAGCGCCGCCGCGAAACAACAGCCCCGTGAACAGACTCGGAAACCAAACCAACTCTAACCAAGTACACGCGCCCCAAAAAATAGCCGAACCGTACTGCTCGGGATTTGGCAGCCTACCACCGAGCCAACGTAGTCTTATATTTCCGTGTCCATGGCTCGCCGACTCGCCAGAGAACAAGACGGCGGATCGATCACTCTGTGAATCCACACTGTGAATCCACTCGATGAATCCAAACTCGGCGCAGCAACCGAGCGTCGTAACCGAGCAGCAATTCGCCGGAATCCGTTTTTCCGATCGGTTTCAAGAACATGGTGCGGCCCAATGGTCTCGGCATCACGCGTTTTAAAAGAGTCCGTTGTATCCGCCGGAGCCGAACGGACCCACGTGCTGATGGGTTTGACAACCACCGCAGAATGATCGCAAACGTCGACAACAGCACCGTCGATGCATTCGGAAAGGGATCGCCCGCCAGCGGAGGCTGACCGTTTGCGAACATCGAGAAAGCAGACAGTGGCAACAATGCAAAGCTGATCAAGGTAAAGTCGATCACGCCCGCTAAAAAACGCCCGCTAGAAATCGACTGCTCAACAACGCCGTGACCGGCGCCTTGCTCACGATTGATCGTCCCCAAGATGCCCTCAGCAAATTCGAATTGCACGGCACCATCCTAGTCGACCATCCGCCGATGATTCGCGACGAGAAGGAAACGGTGGATGCGACGATGGAAGAATCGCAGCGACGCGAACTATTCGCCTGCGGGGGCAACCGTTTTCGAAACTTCCGCCGGACGAGGAACGGTCGGCGTTTGGCTGGGTGAACCGGTCTCATCGTCGCGATTTGGGCGGCGAACCGTGACCAGCAAAATGGTGATATAGAAGCATGCACCCGCCGCAAAAAAACCAAAGCCGATGTTCAAGAAATACGAAAAGGGATCCGATTTCCGATTTACCGTTGATCCATAAATCGTGACCTCGCCGGAACGAATCGACTTGATCGCCAGCCACAGAATCAGCGTGCCTGTCGCAAGGAACGTCAACGCAATCGAGGTGACGACCCAGTGGACGTATTCGGCAATAAAAAACACTGGCGAGCCCTTCCGTGTTTCGGAGCAACCATAAACATCCTGCGATACGCCCGTTCATGCGATCCGCGTTCCTTCGCACCAAGCATGGCATTTCGAATCCAACTTCGCCAGAACACCAGCCTGTCTTTTGGGAATCGATGGCGGAAGGGCATCGTGCAAGAACATCTAGCACTTGAACCCGTCACCTCTCAACAATCCGAGAACCCCAGATGCCGAATCGACGCTCCGTTGGCTTGTTTCTATTGCTAACTTTTGCCGCTTTCACCGTTCAAGCAAGCGCTCAAGGACGCCGACCGGCGGCGCCGGGGAAAGAGCCGCCTCATCCACCGAAAGTTGGTCAGGAAGCACCCGATTTCGAGCTGCAAAACACTGACGGTAAAAAGGTGTCGCTAGGAGAGCTGACGGAAAAGTCACCCGTCGTGGTGCTCGTCCTGCGAGGTTGGCCAGGGAAGCAGTGCCCGATGTGCAGCCGACAGGTAGGCGAATTCGTCAGCAAACATTCAGAGTTTGACAACACCCAAGTGGTCATGATCTATCCGGGGCCTGCGGATCTGTTGGCCGAGCACGCCAAAGAATTCCAGGGCAGCCGGACGTTTCCTGCCAACTACCATTTCGTCCTCGACCCCGATTACAAGTTTACCAATGCCTGGGGACTCCGCTGGGACGCACCCTACGAAACGGCATATCCATCGACATTTGTTGTCAGCAAGGATCAAAAGATTCTCTACGGCAAGACGGTTGTCTCTCACGGCGACCGAGCGGATGTTGCCACCGTGGTCGCCGAGCTACCGTAACCAATTCGTCGAACCGCGCGCGGAAGCGTCCTTTTTTTAATGTCACACTGCGGCTAGGTAGTCCGTGTCGACTCAAGATCTGAGTTCGCACTGGCTACTCGCCGTTGCTGCATTTTGCAAACACTTGATCAATGATCAATGATCAATGATCGTGAACGTCGACGCCAAACGATTGCAGTTTCTTGGTCTGCTGAGCCTTGGCCTTTTCATCGATCGGGTTTTCTCCCAAATAGACTTCCAGGTACGGCGAGAAACGGCGATCACCCTCGGCATCTTTGCGGCACATTTTGACCAACGGCGAAAGATCCTTGACCTTGTTTCGCGAGATCATCAGCATGTCCAACTCGCGCAGTTCGGTTAGCGATTCAAGCGACTCTACTTCGTTGCCGGTGATATCCAGCGTCGTCAACCAACCGAATTTGCCGATCGGTGAGAGGTCACTGATCTGATTTTGGGCAAGATCGAGCGACCAAACTTTCGTCAATGACTGAAGCGGTTTGATTGACTTCAATCGGTTCTCTGCCACGTACAGAGTTCGCAGATTTGACATCTTTCCGATTGGCGCAAGATCTTCAATTTGGTTCTTTGACAAGTCCAACAATTGCATCGCAACCAATCCTTGCAGCGGTTTGATGTCGCGAATCTTGTTGCCAGCTAGCGTTACCGACTGCAACCGTTTCAACTCGGCGATCGGAGCGAGATTTTGGATTTCGTTGTTTTCCAAGTCGATCAACATCAGAGCCTTGCAGTGCTCGAGTCCCGAGAGATCAGCGATCTTTTTACCTTTGCCGACCACTCGCGAAATGTTGGCCACATCGCTCGCCAGGATGGGATCTTTGGAATTTCGTTTGGCGTAGACCTCGGCGCGAACGGCTGCTTCTAAGTTTTTGTCTTTGAAGATCGAAACCGGTGCCGCAGGCTTTTCTTTCTTTGCAGAGTCCGTTTTTTCCGCAGGCTTTGTCTTGGCCGGATCGTCAGCCATCGCAGGGCGAGATTCACAGGCAGACAATGCGAGAGTGGTTAGCAGCAGAAAGGCTGCGAGAGAGTTCAGCGAGATTCGCATGGCAATCAGGAAGGATTCGTAGGAGGGGAAGTTGGGACGTGCAACTCCCCTCCATTCTAATTGCCAAGCGGGTTGGCGTGAATCAACCCACTTTTCGACTAACGATCGCGTGGATCGGTCAAACCGTCGGCCAGACGACGAAGTGCTTCGGTTTCGATCTGACGAACCCGTTCGCGGGTTAGTCCCATTTCAGCACCAATTTCTTTCAACGTTTTGGGCTCGTCGCCATCTAAGCCGAAGCGAAGCTTCAGAACGGTCGCTTCGCGATCTTCCAAGTCACCGAGCAAACTCATTGCGTGACGCAGGATGTCGTGATCAAGCATCTCTTCGTCGGGAGCCTTGACGCGGTCGTCCATCACCATTTCGCCCAGCGACCAACCCGATTCGGATTGATCACTTTGCGGTGTACTGTTGCTGATCCGGATCGCTTTGCGGATGATCGGAAGTTTCTTTTTCGGCAAGCCCAACATCCGCGCCACTTCTTCATTGGTCGGCGTGCGACCAAGTTCTTCGTTCAACCGAGCGGTTGCACGTCGCCACTTGCTGAGCAGTTCGACCATGTAAGCGGGGATACGAATTGTTTTTGAACTGTTGATCAGTGCTCGCTTGATGGACTGCTTGATCCAGTAACTTGCGTAAGTACTGAACCGCGTGCCCACGCTTGGGTCAAAACCCTCGACGGCGCGAAGCAACCCAAGGTTGCCTTCTTCGATCAAGTCTTGCAGGCCCAGACCTTTGCCGGTGTAGCCTCGTGCAATGTTGACGACCAGGCGGAGGTTTGCGCGAACCATTCGGTCGCGTGCCATCACGTCGCCCTGAGCGATTCGCCCGGCGAGTTCCTGTTCGTCAGCAGCGGTCAGCAACGCGGTTTCGTTAATTTCTCGCAGGTAGGTTTCCAAGGGCGATTGAGCCGACCGAGAAGTTGTCGGCGTCTTCCGCCGTGTGTTGGAAACGGCTTCTTTTAGCTCGGCGTCTTCAGGATTGACGGCGGTTTCGAAATGACTCATGGATTAATCGCCACGCAAGAATCGCTGGGACCGACTCAGCGATTGTTGAGAATTCGATGTTGCACTGGTGCACGCGGTCACGTGGAGGAAAACCGCGTCGGCATCATCGGATCAATCGATCAAGAGCGAGTCCCAAACCAGGGAGATGGATTGGGTGAACATACATCTCATCGGCGCGTCGGATCATGTTCCTGCAACTGCCGTCCCAGCAAACCGCCTGTGCCGCCCATTCCGGTCGAACGGGTTGCCACAATCACAACGCACTTTGGACGCCGAAGCAGCGAGCAAGACGATTCGCCAGTAGCCTCAATCACTGTGAAAAACTGAAAACAGCATCGTAAACAGGCCCTCACCGCAGTCGCGCTATCGTGCATCCCATCGTCGCATTGACTACAATCGCAGCATGAATAATCGGCAATCGCGGACCACAGTGCGAAACGATAACCAACAGCAACTGGGCACACTGGAACTGGGCACACTGGAACTGGGCACACTGGAACTGGGCACACAGCAGCTAGGGACACAGTGTCCAATGGTTGTGCTTCAACGAAAGCCGGACCGATGAGCCAGCCACCTCGTGATCTACCATCGTCGGATGAACTCAGTTCGTCGCTTCTTGATGCGTCACTAGCCGACGACGCGAACACGTCGACAAACATCGAAGACTTGTTTCGCCACCAATGCAACGAACCATGGCTCAAGAACGCGAACAAGACTCGCGTCGCTTCGATTCTAAAGTTGCTCGAAGGAACCATCCGTCCGGGCAGCACGCGTTCGATCAGCGACACCGACGGTCAGCGATTACCGCTAGACGTGCCCGCGACGGTCGGCCGGTTCGAGATTGGGGAACTGGTGGGCGAAGGCAGTTTTGGCGCCGTCCACCGAGCCTTCGATACTGTTTTGCAACGGCATGTTGCGTTAAAAGCCGTCGCGTTGCGGCCAGGGCTTCAGACGGCCGATGATGATTATCGATTGAATGAAGCACGGGCTGCCGCAAAACTTAATCATCCCAACTTGGTTCCTCTGTACGAAGTACTAACCGACGAAACCGGTGTCTATCTTGTGTCCGAATTCTGCGACGGGCCCACGTTGGCTGGTTACTTAGCAGAGGACGGATCGTTGATCGAACCGTCTTGGGCCGCCGAAATTGCCTTAAAACTTAGCAAGGCGATTGCCCACGCGCACGGCCGAGGGCTTGTTCACCGTGACATCAAACCCAGCAACGTGCTGTTGTCGCCCGAACGAGCGACCGATGACTTGCTGCCGTTCACTCCTCGGCTAACCGATTTTGGCTTGGTCCTGGATATCGACAAGGAAGCTAGTCAGCAACGCAACAATCGGTTGGCCGGAACGATCCTTTACATGTCGCCAGAACAAATCCGAGGCGACCAGAACTCAAACGCATGCAGCGGAGATATCTACGCACTTGGTTTGTTGCTGTACCGGATGCTGGCCGGAAAGTTGCCGTACCGATCCAATTCAACCGCGAAACTGTTCCACGAAATCTGCGTTACGCCGATTGAACCGGTCGAAGAAACCGAACTTGCGATTCCGCCGGATCTGCATGCGATCTATTTGAAGGCGTTAGAAAAAGATCCGTCCAAGCGATATTTGACAGCCCAAGAAATGGCTGATGATCTGTTGCGTTTTCGTGATGGACGTGAAGTCTCTGCGCGGCCGCGTTCGCGACCGGAACGAATCTGGCAAGGCTTGCGA
>JBAUHR010000631.1:0-5336 GCA_049680385.1 Rubripirellula sp.
TCCAACGACTGCTCCAGCGATGGTGGGGATTTGGGGGTTGGATCGTTTGCGGCCAAGTCGTCGTCGGTCGCCAATCGCACCTGCACCCGACCGGCAAGGACTCGCACCACGACGACGGCTGAACCCGCGTCGATCGGCATTCCAGTACTGGACGCATCGATTTTGTCACCGCCGATCACGACTCTTCCGCTGGGCAACAGCGGGCTTTTCGCAATGCCGATCTGCCCCACCAAATCATCCAGCTTAGTTCCGCCGGTGGTCGTTCGCTGCGGTGCTGTGGCAACGGTTTGACCGGGACGCCGGTTCAAGATTCGTCGTCCGATGGGCGTGTGCGGCCAGACTTTCACCAGCCCGATGACCAGCAGCGGTGTCGAGAACAAAACAATCACTGACATGACGACCCCGGCCATGACGCTGTGTGAAAACGAGATCACTAACATTGAAACCAACGCCACCGCAGCACCAAACCCAAGCGATCCGCCGGTCGGCAATAGGAACTCGCCGATTAACAACAGATAGAATGCGAACAGCAGGGCGATAGCGAAAAAGAGAGACATCAGGACTCGATCGCTTCGACAACAACTTTGGTGGCGTGCACCGAAATGACTCGCACGGGTTCGCCCGCCGAAACGGACGTTCCGTCGCTAACGACCGCAATGATTTCGTTGCCAAATCGCGCCTTCCCAGAGGGGCGAAGCGGCGTTGTCGCGGCACCGGACTGACCCATCAAATGGGCAAAGTCACCAAGTTTTTCGGCTTCGTCAATGGCATCGGCATCGGGCGCTTCCATGATCAAGCCTTGGAACATCGGCACGTGCGGCAACAAGATTCGCATTGCGATGAATCCACCGACCATTCCCGCCGCACCACCGAGCGCCAACCAAATTCCTTTGGACAGCAAGTTCAACTGATAGACGTTGTGAGGGATTACGAACGTTTGGCTCATCAGAACCACGCCCAACACGGTCAACATCAATCCGCCAACGCCAAAGATTCCGAACCCGGGCACAACGAACAGTTCAATTCCAATGCACACCAAGCCGACGGCAAGTGCGACCAGTTCTAACCACTCGGCCGTTCCTGCCAAAAACTTCATCCAGAAAAACAACGAGAACGCTACGATTGCCAGGAATGCTGGAACGCCAAGACCGGGCGCGTTCGCCTCTGCGGAAATCGCCGCAAAGCCGATGAACAGTAACAAGAAGGACAGTGTCGAATTGCGACCGAGACGTTCGACCAGTCGGACCAGGCCACGGTCGGCAACGATGGGCGGAGTCGCGGGCAGACCGACCTGTCGCGACGCGGCCTCCAACGACGGACTCTCGCCATCGGCAAGCCCCAACGAAATGGCTTCGGTGGCCGACAAGCCTTCCGACAGTTCGATTCGCTCACCGCGTTCCCACTTCGCCCGCTCGGCATCCGGATCGTCGACATCACCGGCCAGTTCTGCTTCGGTCGAGTATCGGATGCGGCCTGTTTTTTTGTGCGTGTACCGGAATACGGCTAGTTCGGTGTCCAGCATCCCGCGAATCAGTGCCGATGATCGCTTGGTTTGCTTGGCGATTTGGTCGATCAGTTCTTCATATCGCAAGACGTCTTCGGAAGCGATCGATTGGGCACCGGGGCCACCTAGTCGAGCATCTGGTTTCATTAGCAACGGCTTGCATGCCAACGCAATGAGTGCCGAGTCACCGCGAGCTTCACCGCGAACCAATCCCGCGACCGTTTGCAGTGGCGGTTGAGGCGAAGCAAACCAACCCGCGATCGTTGCGCTGTCGTCTAAGTTTCCGCCGATTGAATCGATGCTGATCATCCAGGTGTTGACGTCGCTGGAACCCGACAACGTCGAGTCGAGATTGCTTTGCCAACGCCTGGCCCGACCGCTTGCGATCGAACCGGTGATCTCAAGCAAGACGCCCTTCGCTTGGCCCGTTGCAACGTTGTCCGTTTCAAGTTTCAAGTCGGCCAGATCCAACAGCTCGGCGGCTTGATCAACCGAATCGACCAGACCAGCGGCGATCCGATTCGACCGAAGCAATTTGGCATCAAGACGCAGGGGAACGCCGGCCGCACTGATGACTTCTTCGCCCAACAGCCCGCCGGCTTCACGCAAGTCATCCAGCGTTTCGCCCGCGGCAAACGACTGCTCGCCGTCGACCGTTGAAACGACCGCTAGCTCAAGCTCGGGATCCACCAGCGCCGAAACGACCGCAGACGGAAACAAACCTCGACGTTTGGCAATCGACTGATAGATCAACGGGATCGTGTCGACTTCACCACGCTCGCCCTGCGACGCGTTCGCGATCTCAGCATTCGGCCCGACAATCAAAAGGTCAGACGCCAAGATTGGCAAGGTCGAGTGCCCATCGATTGTTCCTTCGACCAAGGAAACCAGGCGAACTTGCCGCAACTCGTTGCCACTCATCGCGCGAGCCAACCGCAGTGCGCTCTCAAATTCAGTTTCGTCACCACCCGCTGTATCAGGCGGATACCTCAACACCACCGTCACACGCTGGCCGCTGGGCGCCGATGCGTTGATCCGAGTCAGCGTCGCGACCAGATTCTCGGCGCCGTCGCTGGACAGCGGGACCGGTATATTAATTTGTACACCGGTCTTGGCCGTGTTGCCCGGATTTTTCGCGTTCGCTCGACCGTCATCGTTTGACTGGGCGGCGACGGTACACGTCAAAACACACAGCAGCAATACGGCGAACGAGCACGCGAAACACGAGCGTAAGCAGAATCTCAACGATTCGGTAACGCGACGAGTCAATCCGTGCGTTGCAATCGCTGGAAGTTTCGTGAACGCGGATAGCTGATTCTCGGTCACAAACATGTCCCTGGCCGTCACCATGAATTCATGGGGGGTGAGTCCCGCGAGACAGTACGCTTGTCTCATCCGAATTGTACGCCTACGTAAATTTCCGTGGCGACGAACGGCCAAAATTGGCAAGGAATTCGTACCAGTTTGTCGGATTTGCTTGACTTTCACGAATCTGCCTCGCTACGCTAGTGAGTGGCGGCAATCAAGCTTGATCTTCCCGCCCGTACGATGCTTTACGTCTGGATTCCTGGACGGTTTTCACGGAGGCGATTTTAGAAATGGCTGTGATCAGTACGGCGACCGCCAAGACGGTCAATCCCGCGTTCCTGCAAGAGATCAAGGACAGTAACCCTGGTCTGTGGGCTGTCGCAGAGAACCTGCGACGGGCCTACCACGGCGAAGGAGAAGCGGTCGAAGTTCTACGGCGTCTTACCCGTTCATTGAACGAGCTTCGCGACGCTTTGTCGTTGCAGTTCTCGCTAGAAGAATCATACGGCTATATCACGATTCCTGAACCGCAGGACGAGGCGTTTTCAGATCTGGCGGTTAGAGTAGCCGCAGAGCACGGAACGCTTTATCTGATGATCAGCGATTTGGCTGAACAAGCCGAGGAACTTCAGTATCGAGGTATCCAGAGCGAGCATCTGTGCCGATTGATTGAACAGACTCACCATTTCGACCAACTTTGGTGCGAACATGAGCGGGTGGAAGCCGACATGATTGATCGATCGTTTGATTCCATGGATCGATAGACTTATAGACGAAGACAAGTTTTAAATATCACGAGTACGCGGACGAGAACGACCGACGGATTCAGTCGGAACTACACTCCATCGAGGTGACGGATTATGCACAGCGAATCAAAAAACCGACCCATGGAAATTCTGTTGGTCGAGGACGGATGGACGGACGCGCGAGTCACGATTTTTGCACTCCGCCGCAGTCGAGTGCACCACCGGTTGACCTTGGTGCGATCGGTTAGCGAAGCAACTGCTTTTCTGCGCCGCGAGGGGATTTTTTCTCGCGCTCCGCAACCGGACCTGCTGTTGTTGGACATGATGCTGCCCGATGGCACTGGGTTAGATGTGTTGGAAGCGATCAAGTCATCGGACGCCGTTGATGAAAGCGCGTGTGCGATCACGACGGTTGTGCTAACGGCATCCAATGATCCTGATCTACGAGCCCGTTGCGACGAACTTTGCGTGCACGACTACATGAAGAAACCAGTTCGCGAAGAAGACTTCATGCGAGTTGTTCGTGACCACAAGAAACTGATGATCCACAGCACTCCGATCCTTGAGCCCGTGCTTGCGTAAACACGCAGGATGCGTTCAGAGTGATCTGCCCCTCGAGCCGCTGGGATCTGTCGAGACTTGAACATCGTTGAACCTCCCTCGGATACGAGTACTGCCACGGCCGACGAACCAACCGAAGATCAAATCGCAGTCCGCACGTACATGGCGTCGGACAGCTTTCGCGATATTCGCAATCGGCGACGTGACGAACCGTTTTCGCAATCGATCAGTATCGTTGGTGGACTAGGCTCGCTGATTCTGCTGCTGGCCGTTGCGGCGGTTCTGACGATCGCGATGACACACTTGGTCGAAGACTGGATCGACAGTCTTTCCATTTTTCCTTTGATCATGGTGGTGATTCAAACGATCGCGATTCCGGTCCTAGCGATCTTTTCTTTCGTGACTGCGGCTGCCTTCTTCTGGTTTCGTTCGGTTCTGTTGCGAGTCATTGTCGCAGCAATCGCGGTTAGTTTCGGTTTCGCTGCTTTCGCAATGATGCTCCGATTGGTCGAGGGTGCGAACGTCGAAGAGATACTTCTTGAATCGGCAACCTGTTTGTTCTCGCAGTTCGTCGCGACTGCGACCGTCGCGTTAATCGTACAGTTCTTCACGCCCTACACGTTGACGCATTCCCAGCCACTCGACGCGCCACCTATCCGACCGACCGGTCTACGCGACTTTTTTGAATTGACCGTTTTCTTCGCAATCGGATTCGCAATCCTTGTTGCCGTCGGAACCGAAGACATGCTTATTGGACTTGTCTTTTTTGGCGTTTGGGGGATCGTTTCATCGATCTCAATCATCGCCCTGATGATCAGCGTCTTGCAGTCGGGTACAGGTAACTGGATCGGCTGGGGCGTGGCAATGTTCTTTGCACTAGGATGCTCGGCATTGCTGAACGGGTTCTACGCGGTGGAACTATTCGGTTGGAACTTCCAAGTTGTTAACGCAGCGACCGTTGTCGCAACATCAATCTACGGCATGCTCGTGTTCGCCGCGTCGTTCGCCGTCTGCCTCGCTATCCTGCGAGAATTCAACTGGACGGTGGTCAATCGCAACACGGTTCGAACCGCCGTTACTTGAAGTGCGAATCGATGCAGGTCTACAAGTCCCGCAATCGCTGCCGCGCCTCGGAAACCGCAGGTTCTGCCCACTCAAGTTCCCCAAACGTTTCGATGATGCCAGTGAGTTTCTTGCGAACGTTATCCTTGTTGGAT
>JBAUHR010000632.1:0-13489 GCA_049680385.1 Rubripirellula sp.
GGCCAGCTTGATGATGCGTACTCAATCGCCAGCCTCAACGGTGCGCCGGTCGCGGCGATTGCATCGTCCGAGTTGCAAGAATCTGCTCACCGATTGATGTTCCAGTTTCCGTCGTTGGTATGGCTTGGGAACTCGTCAACCGCCCAAGAGTCGTCTGATGTGTTGGGCGCGTTTACCCGACGATTGAACATGCCGTTTTTGCGATTCGTTCCACGGTTCTGCAAACGAGCTTTGGATTTGATGATCGTGATTCCTGGCTTACTGGCTCTCGCTCCACTGTTTGCGATCCTAGCAATCGCAATCAAACGACGTTCGCCAGGCCCCGTTATCTACGGCAGCAACCGCATCGGACAGCATGGTCGCCGGTTCAAAATGTGGAAGTTCCGATCGATGGTGGTCGGTGCCGACGAAGTGCTGAAGCAAAAACTGGCCAGCGACCCGGTCGCTCGCGCCGAATGGGATCGTGACTCGAAATTGAAAGACGATCCGCGGATCATCGCTGGCGTCGGGCACATGCTGCGTCGCTTTAGCTTGGACGAGTTGCCACAGTTGTGGAATGTCCTAACTGGTGAAATGAGCTTGGTGGGGCCGCGGCCTGTGCCACCCGACGAGATCGTTCGCTACCAAGCCCATTACTACGAATACACACAAATGTGGCCCGGCATGACGGGGCTGTGGCAAGTCTCGGGGCGGAATGAAACCACGTTTGAAACCCGCGTTTTCTTGGTCCACCACTACGCTGCCAACTGGTCGCTTTGGTTGGACGCATGGATCCTGGTTAAGACCCCGTTAACCGTCATAACCCGGCGTGGTGCCTATTGAGTCCCATTTATTTTTTAGCTTTCCGCCGCAAAAGGCTAGAAAACGCTAAAGATCGAACCAAACTAGTGAAACCGTAAGAATCCTCTATCCCTTAAATATTGACATGAAAAACATCAAAAACATCAGCAGCGCTTTCGCGTTGTCGATTGCTCTGGCGACTTGCTCGACCAGCATCGCAGCCGAAGAAGCAACCATCGAAGCTATCGGTCAAAAAGTCGAAGCCAAGCTAAGCCTAGCGGACAGTTTCGAACAAATTCGCGAAGCCGTTGCGTCGGCTGAAACAGCCAACCCAGCGATGCTGGCTCGCATCGACAAGTTGGTCTCACAGATCGACGCCGAATTGGCAACCGAGCCAGCCAACGCAGACAAACTGACTTACCTGCGTGAACGAGCTCTTCGTCTTCGCGCTCAGATCAGCAAGAGCCTCGGCAACAACACTGAACTGGTCAACCAACTCGGTGGCGAATTGATGCCAACTCCGATGATGGGCGATGCCGTTCCAATGAGCGGAAACATCATCAGCGATCAACTGATCAGCGAACAACCACTCGGCAGCCAAGGCGTTAGCATGGGCGGCACATACGGCGGCGGAACATTCTCCGGCGGCGGTGGTGGCGGATTCAGCGGCGGCGGTGGTGGTGGCGGCGGAATCGGCGGTGGCGGATTTGGCACTTTGGCTGCATTCGGTGGAATCGCAGCAGCAATCGCTATCGGTGCTTCGGACGACGACAATCCCGGAACGCCTGCTTCGCCATCGAACTAGTCGACTAGCCGGATGAAACTCTCACGTTTAGGCGTGGGATGAACACCACAGAAGAATCTTACGGACACAAGAATCCGAGGCATCCAGAAATGGGTGTCTCGGTTTCTTTATGCGCCGACTGGCGTATGTCGTCGCCCTGCATTGCCCTACATTGCCCGGGTCACCCATCTTTAACTGGCAGGTGTAGGATTCGTTTTGATTCGTTCAATTCGACTGGCTACATACCTGAATCAACATTTACCGCAAGCTCATACGGTCTTTACACTAGCTCGCCGGAGGTACGTTTCTAGAAATGCGAGATTGGCAATGTGTTTATTGATCAGTTGCGAAGGTGGGGGCGATGCCGTTCCTGCTGCGCTGATCAGAACCGATCGCGATCTGCGCACGGATTCGCCATCGCCAAAGCACGATGCGCCTGGGCGACTGCCAGACCGATTGCCGGGTGACGGGGCCGCTCTCTACGTCGCCAAACGATTGGCAAACGGTTTTGATGCCCCGCTAATCGCAAATCGATACTCATCCCAGCTAATCGACGTTGGCCGCTCGCTGCATCATCGCGAGTTGTTTCCCAAGCTGACGCGACAATGGTCGCCCGATGATCGCCAAAGTTTGATCGACCAAATCTATCTGCCCTATCGGGATCGGATTCGACGAGCAATCGCCGGCGGGCTGTTGCGGTATTCCTATGTGATCCACTTGTCGGTTCGAACGTTTGATCTGCGCAGCCATGGCAAGGTTCGGCGCACCGACGTAGGAATGTTGTACGACCCATCGAACAACGACGAAGTCGATTTGTGCTTGGACTGGATCGACGAACTGTATGACGAAGCCGAAATGTTGAAGGTCCGGCGAAACTACCCGCGCCGCGGCACCACGGACAGCATTACCAAAGCAATGCGCAGTGAATTCGCAGGCACCCAGTATTTGGGGATCGAATTGATGCTCAATCGAGCCTGGGCATCGCGGGACGTATCGCTGCGAGACCAAGCGATCGACGGCCTGATCTGGTCCCTCAAGACGATCACCGACGGCGTCAACGCCGAGGCTGCCTGAACGCCCGCCTCGGTGAAAGACGTTTATTTTCGGGACCGGAATGGCGTCTTTTTACTGCGCCGTGTTTACTGCGCCTCGCCGAGACCTAGGTTCGGCCATTACACTGTTGCCTATCCGATTGGGGATTCGCCAGTCGCCGGCACCGTTGTTCTGTTACGTCCCGCACGCATTCTCTTCACTTCATGAACGACGCTGACGAAACTCGCTTGATCGGGATGCTGCGCCGGGTGATCCGGGACTGCGGAAAGCTGTACCAGAAATGTGGCAAGTGGATGGTTCGCCGCTATCCGACCATGATCGAGGGACGTCCCGAAGATTTCCCCGCCTTGATGGACGATCTGCATCGGGGACTGCTGGTCAAAGTCTACGTTACCGTCGTGCGAGCCGACGATCGATGGACGGGACCAGAAAAGAAGGTCGCGGCGGCGATGATCGAACACCTTTGGGGCCAGGAATTTCAAGGCAGCGAGCTTCGTGAAGCCGCGACCGGGCTATTCCAACAAGCGGATCAGTTGACTTGGGAGTCCTTGGTCGCGCCGTTTGTACGATATCCGCCACTCGCCGATAGCAAGGCTCAAATCGAAACGATCGTGATGCGACTGGCTAACCTGGTCGCCAAATGCGATGGCAACACGATGCCCGAAGAATCCGCCGTCTTGCACGTGTTGCAGCGGGAAATCGACGCGGCGCTGCACCCTGCTAATCCGGCGTCGACGCTGGCTTCCTTGCCATCGTCATCGCAGAACGCTGGCGAGCAAGCATCGGGTGGCCGAGCAACCGCGCAGGCATATGAACAGGAACAAGCCCAAGCCGGGACACCGCCGCGGGCCGACAACGCGGTCGATCGGGATGAGCGTCTGCGGACTGCGATGGCCGAGCTTGAAACATTGATTGGCCTGGGCGGCGTGAAGTCGCGAGTGAAGAGTTACACCAACTTTTTGAAACTTCAACAGCAACGGCGCGGCAAAGGTCTGTCGACGATGCCGATCAGTTTGCACATGACGTTCGTCGGCAATCCTGGGACCGGTAAAACCACCGTGGCCCGAATCGTGGGGCAAATCCTCGGTGCCCTGGGGACTTTGCCGTCGGGGCACGTCGTGGAAACCGATCGCAGCGGGCTGGTGGCCGAATACGCTGGTCAAACCGCAACGAAAACGAACAAACTGTGCGATTCGGCACTGGGCGGTGTGTTGTTCATCGATGAAGCGTACAGCTTGCTGGACGCGTCGGGCGACGATGCGTATGGGCGAGAAGCGATTCAAACGTTACTCAAACGGATGGAAGACAACCGCGATAACTTGGCTGTGATCTTGGCCGGTTACGGTGACGAAATGGACAAGATGATTCAGTCCAACCCGGGGCTGTCGTCGCGGATCAACACCAAGGTTGAATTCGACGATTACGCACCCGTAGAAATGGGACGAATTTTCGAGTCCATGTCCCGCGCCAACGACTACGAATTGCCTGCCGCGGCACGGCACCGATTGCTGGTTGGACTGGACCGTCTTTATCTGTCACGTGATCGACACTTTGGCAACGGCCGTTTGGTTCGCAATGCGTTCGAAGACAGCGTGCGGCGGTTGGCTGACCGAATTGCCGACGTGACCGATCTAAGCGACGATTTGCTGACGCAATTGACGGCGGCGGACATTGCCGTCCCAGGCCTGCGTCCGGCCGAGCTGGATGAATTGTTGCAGCGGCCCCACGAACTGCGGATGGAATGCGAAGGCTGTGAACGCAAGATTCGCGTGAACCCCGAATCACTCGGTGCCCGCGTTCGTTGCGGCAAGTGTGATTTCATCCAGATCGCATCTTGGGCGATGGTGGAATCCCGAAAGTCCTAGTGGTCCGAGTCAGCCTAGTTTACGGGTAGGGCGGTTCCCGCCGGCCGCTCGAATCGACGATTGGCGGTGGGAACCATCGCTACTTAGATCTGCCAACCCGAGATTTGAGCTGACATCGAGTCCTGGCTGGCTGACTTTTCCGGTTAGGCAGATCCTTCTTGTTAGAGCGACTTTGGCGATTTTTCGGATTATTCCGGTTTTGAGTTGAGGTTCGGGCAATTCTTCGCCGATATCGCTAGGGAACCAGTCGGTGTGTGCCGACGCAAGGCGGAATTTGCTGTCTGGTTCTTCCCGGGGGGGAAAACGATTTCGGTGCTGTTTCACGACACGCCATCCAAGCATCCCATGGTGAAGCCCGTGCTTACCTTACAAAGAACCATCAGTTTTTCTCTTGTCGCGTTGGTCATTGCGACCTGCGGACCTGTGGCATCAGCACAGACTCGATCGAACACGTCTTCGTCATCAAGTCGACGAAGCGTCCGTACGACCGAGAAAGCCGCTCGAGCCAATTGGCAGCCGACGCGTGAAACCACTAAGTCGGGAAACACGCAGCAATCGACCTTGGTCGAAGCAGCCGTCGAGCCAGCCTTTGCACTCAAGCCGGCTCCGGCTCGCCAGACCAACACAAAGAACCAGTCCAATACTAAGAAATCGGTTCGCCCAGTCGGACACGTTTCAAGCGGCGGCATTCCAGTGCCTCCGGATGATTCGATGTCGATCGTCGACTCGACCTACTCGCACTATGACGAGCACGAGATCCTTGATGGCCAAGTGATGATGTCGCCGATGGAAGGCGAAGTCATCTACGAGGGCGACATGTCATCATCGTCATGCGATTCGATGGGCGGTTGCGGATGCGGCGACGTCTTCTGCACCGGTGGATGCGATTCGATGGGCGGCGGATGCGACTCGGGCACGTGCGGATCAAGTGGCTGCAATAGCTGTGGCGAACTGATCGGCGGCAACGCCTGGCGTCCTTGCGTGACCCTGTGCATGCCGCAAGACGGTTGGTTCAGTGCCGAATACCTGATGTGGTTCCAAGACGGAATGGAATTGCCACCCTTGGTTACAACTAGCCCAACGGGCACCAACGTAAACCAAGCCGGCGTGCTTGGCGGGCCTTCATCAATCTTGTTCGGTGGCAACAAAGTTTTGGAAGACTCGATCGACGGCTTCCGTTTGAACTTCGGCGTGTGGCTTGATGGATGTCACACTTGGGGTTTGGGTGGCGAGTACTTCAAGATCGGACAAGAAAGCGAATCGTTCAGTGCGACCAGCAGCGGTGCTACGATCCTGGCTCGTCCGTTCTTTAACGTAAACCCAACCACGGGTGCGGCTCGTGAAGACGCCGAATTGGTATCGTTTCCCAACGTGATCACCGGCACGGTTTCGGCCACTGCATCGTCGGAACTTTTCGGAGCTGGCATTCACTTGCGTCACCTCCGTATGGCCAACGAAGGTTGCACCTCGGGATTGTTCTGCGGATGCCCAGGACACTTCTGCAGCCGCCAAGAAGTGATGTTCGGATACCGTTACTTGCAACTGGACGAGAGCGTCAACATTCGTGAAAACCTTCGCGGCCTTGATCCGGTCAGTACCTTCAGCATCCTCGACACCTTCGAAACTCAAAATCAATTCAACGGTTTCGACCTAGGTTGGAAGTACCGTCGGACACGGGGTTACTGGAGTGCCGACGCGTTGCTTCGAATGGCGTTCGGTGTTACCAACCAAACCGTCCGCATCGATGGCTCGACGGTCTCGACCGACTCGACCGGTACTCAAGTATCAAGCTCGGGCGGCCTGCTGGCTCAACGCACCAACATTGGTATCTACGAACAAGACGAGTTCTCGGTGATTCCTCAACTGGACCTGAACCTGGGCTACCAACTGACCGACCACCTTCGTGCGACAGTCGGTTATACGTTCCTTTACTGGTCCAACGTGGTTCGTCCCGGCGATCAAATCGACCGCGACCTGAACCCAGCATTGCTGCCGCCTGAACAAGATCCGTTCACCGGTGCAAGCCGCCCTGGATTCAAGTTCGATACGACGGACTACTGGGCTCAAGGGATTTCGATTGGCGGCGAGTACCGCTGGTAAGTTCGGCTTAATCCGAACATTGCGATCAAGACCGTTGAAACGATTGTCCGATACCTGGACAGGACGGTCTGCAGCTTGAGTTACAGCGCGGATTCTCTCCCCCCAAATCTTGAAGCACGCCCGAAATGATTTCGGCGTCGATTGTTTCAAGCAAGTTCAACGAAACACGGAAGATCACGATGGTCTGGCAAAATTTTCTAAGTCGTTTGGTTCAATCGAAGTCGGCTCCGTCAAAAGTGGCTTCCAAGCCAGCGTCGTCGAGCAAGCGTTCGGCTCGCAAACGCAACGATCGCCGGCTTCGGATGGAGCAAATGGAACGACGCGAACTGATGGCGTCGGACTTGGGCGTGATCGCCGGCACCGCATTTGTCGACCAGGGCAACGACGGTTCTTCCGCAGGTGACCCACCCGTGTTAGTCGACGCAGGCGGCAACTTGGTCGCGCCCGGCACGGCCGGTGCCACCGGCATCCAAATCCAACTGTTCAATGACGACGGAACCACACCGGGAACGTTTGACGGCAGCGATACGCTTTCAGGTACCGCGACGACCGACTTGAGCGGTAACTATCGCTTCGACCAACTGTCACCGGGCACCTACTTCATCCAGCAAGCAACCGTTCCCCAGTTGACGACACCCGGCCCCCAGACGGTCGAAGTTGTTGACGACAACGGCGTTCGAACGGCCTTGATCGATGATTATTCGGTGACCCCGATGACCGTGTTGGCCAATGGCGCCAACCCATCGGTTTTCTCGTCGATCAGCGCGACGGAAGCCATCGGTGGCAGCCGCGACGTTTCCGTCAACGCAACATCGGGCAACATTCTATTTGAGGTCAACAACCTCAACAGTGAACTGACCGTATCGCCGGGTGCCGGTGGCGTTGGTTCAGTCAACATTCAGTATGACGGATCCGACACGACCGCCGCTTTGGATGCGACCGGCCTGAGGACTGGCGGTGTGGGTGTTTCGTTGGGTGGTGGTGCGGCCGGTGTGGCTGTCGATCCCGACGGTGGCCTGATTGCACTGCTGCGGGCCGAACAACCCGGCGACAGCCTGCAAGTGATTGTTCACTCGGACTCAGGTAACTCGTCGATCGTCACGATCGCGATCCCGCAAGACTTGGCGGCCAATCAAGAGGTTTACATTCCGTTCTCAAACTTTACGATCAACACGGGAACCGGTGCAGACTTCAACGACGTCGGTGCAATCGAAACCAATGTCCCGATCACGGTCGCTAACAACGATGTGAACATCTCGATTGTCGAAGCCATCACGCCTGTGATCGTGCGAGCCGACCTGGCAAACATTCAACCTCTATCGCTGGGCGGCCAACTGTTCACTGACAGTTCCGATGGTGGACAAGACGACGGCATCCGTCAAAGCACCGAAGCCGGCGTTGCAGGCGTAACAGTTCAACTGTACGAACTTGCCGATCCCAACGGAACGGTTGATCCGGCCAACGACACTCTGGTTGCGACCACCACGACGATCGCCGGCGGAGTCTACAACTTCACCGGATTGACGCCAGGACATTATGCGGCCGTTGTCCCGAGTTCCCAGTTCGTGACGGGCGCAAATCTATTTGGGTTTGCCAACAGCACTGGCAACGACCCCGCATCGGATCCCGATGACAACGTGGACGATGACGACAACGGGTTCGACATCGCGGGTGGCGCTGTGGCCAGTGGTACGATCACGCTGGAGTCGAATCTTGAACCGACCAACGACGGCGACACCGATCCCAACACGAACAACACCTTGGACTTTGGTTTTGTTCCCCAGATTGATTTGTCGATCACCAAGACGCTGGTCACCGCATCGTCCGTTGTCGCCGCCGGCGGCAACGCCGTCTTTGACATCGTGGTCCAAAACGCTGGACCATTGGCAGCCACCAACGTGGTCGTCACCGATATCTTCCCAGCCGGTTTGACTTACACCGGTATGACGAACGCGTCGGGTGCCTTCACACCAACGGTCAACGGCACGACGGTCAGCATTGCACTGGGGACCGTCGCGGCGGGAACGACCGCAACGTTCCGTTTGAATGCGGACATCGGCGATAACCAAACGGTGGACATGACCAACACCGCGACGGTCGTTGGCGACCAAGTTGAAACCGACGCGGCTAACAATAGCGACGACGAGCTTGTCGATGTCATCACGTCCGACTTGCGAATTGAGAAGATCGACCTGACGGACCCCGTCAACGCGGGCAATCAGTTCACTTACGAAATCACAGTCACCAACGATGGCCCTGATGGGGCTGCCGGAGTCGTGGTCGTCGATCCGCTGCCCACGGGCGTGTCCTTCATCAGCGGCAACGTCGGCGGTGCCAGCAACCTGGTCACGTTCAACACGACGACTCGCGAAGTCACCGCGACGGTTGGTACGCTGGCCAACGCAGCCACATCGACAATCACTTTGGTGGTCGAAGTCAGCCCGGACGCTATCAGCCCGCTGAACAATACCGCATCGGTCACGGCATCGCCCAACACCGACCCGAACCCCGACAACAACAGCAGCGACGAAGACACGACCATCAACCGAGTTGTGGATGTGGCGGTCGACAAAACAGTTTCGGGCACCGCCATCGCTGGACGTACGGTGACCTACACCGTCGAGGCAACGAACAATGGTCCCGGCCAAGCTCGCGGTGTTTCAGTCGTCGATACACTCGACGCTGATTTGACCTTCGTCACAGGCAGCCTCAACGCTGGCACCACGGGTGTCACGGTATCGCAAAACGGGCAGGAATTGACGTTTGATGTTGGCGTTCTGGATTCACAACAAACCAGCACTTTCTCGTTCGACGTGATGATCGGTTCGGATGCGACCGGCGTGATTCCGAATGCGGCGACGATTTCAACGACCGACACCGACGACAACGCGGCCAACGATACCGACAGCGTGGATATCAATCCCGGCCAGCAAGTCGACCTGATCTTGGACAAGACGGTCGACAAAGCGACTGCCGTTCCTGGACAAGACACGTTGATCTACACATTCGTGGTCAGCCACGACACCGATAGCGTCAGCGATGCCACCAGCGTCGTCGTCTCGGACACGTTGCCGACTGGATTGTCCGGTGTTGTGATCACCGCGGCCACGGCCACCACCAGCAACTTCGCCAACGGTGTCATCACCGTTAATTTCGATGCCATCCCAGTCGGTGAGACACGTACGTTTACGGTTGCGGCAACCGTGAACAACGACGCCGTCGGTGACGCCTCGGGCAACGTCGTGAACCCCGCTTCGGTGACATCGGCCGGGACTGAACTGGATACCACCAACAACTCGTCGACGGCGACTACTTCGCTAACACCGGTATTCGACATCGTCGTCGACAAGACCGTTGACAGTGCGACACCCGCCATCGGTTCGACCGTAACCTACACCGTGACGCTAACCAACGATGGTCCTAGCCGAGCGGAAGGGATCGTGTTGACCGATGCGATTCCAGCCGGATTGACGTTTGTCAGTGCGACGATGGGAACCCAAGCGGGGACGGTCTCGGGCAGCAACATCAGCTTCCCCGCCGTCGCGTTGGCACCTTCGGCAACCACATCCGCCACATTGAACTTTACGGTCAACTCTGACGCTGCGGGCACGATCACCAACACTGCCAGTGTGCCCGATCTGTCGGCCGCAGGTGAAAACGACATCACCAACAACTCGGACGCCATCGACATCACCGTTACCCCGGTCGTCGACTTGGCAATCACGAAGGCCGTTTCGGACACAACCGCGGCTGCCGGTGATTCGTTGACCTACACGATCAACGTGGTCAACAACGGACCATCGTCGGCAACCAACGTTGTTGTCACGGACACCTTGCCTGCCGGCGTGACACTAACCGGCGGTACTCGTCCCGATGGCTCGGCGTTCACGACCGCTGGCGGATCCGGCATCACGATCAACGGTGATCAAATCACCGTGACCGGCGGTGACCTGGCGAGTGCGGGAACGTTTAGCTTCACTGTCACCGGCACCATCGATAGTGGCGTTAGCTCGATCCAGACCAACACCGCGTCAGTCACTTCTGACACCAACGAAACGGTAACGGCCAACAATATCGCAACCGTTGCAACGACCGTTGATCCGTTGACCGGATCGATCGCCGGTAAGGTCTACTTGGATGTCAACAGCAACGGCGTGTTTGATACCGGCGATACCGGCATCGAAGGTGTCAGCATCCGATTGACCGGAACCGACAACTTGGGCACGGTCGTTGATCGCACGGTACAAACCAACGCGGCCGGCGACTATGTGTTCGCTCAGTTGGCAGCCGGTTCGTACCAGGTTACCGAAACACAACCTGATGGATTGGCCGACGGCACCGATAACGCAGGCACAGGTGCAACGTCGTCTAACACCGGCAACGACCAGTTCACCGCCTTGGTCATCGCACCGGGGGCGACCGCCACCGCGTTTAACTTCGGTGAAGTAGAGCCGGTCGATCCGCTATCGAAACGACGCTTCTTGGCATCGAACCGTTGATGCTTTGTCGAATGGTTCGGACTGCGATGCGGGCGGCGGGAGCCGGTGGAGAGACAACCCGCAGACGCTAACCGAACGGTAGGACAAAAAAAGAAGCGAAGAACGCTCGGCTTTCGGGGGGAAGCCGGGCGTTCTTTATTTGATGGGCGACGCCGAACAAATGTGATCTCTACTGATCGTCCTTGACGCCTCCGTTTGCCTTTGCCGAATCTTCCGAATCGGCGACGACGATTTTGCCGAACATGTGACCGCCGACTTTGTCGTGCTGCCAAGTTCCTGCGTAGCGGCCCGCGTGAATCATCACTCGGGCATCGAACGTTCCCATGCCGGGGATCCAAAGCGAGTCCAGCGTGATCACGGGTGTCTGGCCGGACCACAGAATCTTGATCTCCATCGGCACTTCGCTGTCGACTTCGCCGTACTTGATCCGGGCGGTCAATCGATACTGATCCGCCGCGTCCATCTTTTCGCACTTGCTGATGGTGTACTGTTCCGTCTTGGGCAGCTTGTCTTCTTTGCCATCGACGGTGAACTTGCCGACAAAGCTTGATCCCGTCAGATAGTTAGCCAACCGAGTCTCGCGATCCGCCTCATCAGCAACGGCGAATGACGCCAAAAACGTACAGGCAACTAGAGTGAACCATCGCATGGAGTGAGTCCTACTTGAAGAGGAAAATTCGGTCGTCTAATTACTGTAACACTTCTCGCAACCAAGCCATCGCCGCTTTGCCAATTCGGGCATGCAGGATGTCGGGATGACCACCGATGGTGATCATTTTTTCGTGACACTTACCACCGGGGGCTCGCACGACCAAGTTTACATCGGCGCTCGGCAAGTGAAAATCAGATTTCACATCGAGAGGCGGATAAGCATCGACCATCAACACCCAATCTGATCGAAACCGGCGCTGGATTTCCGCCATCGCTGCGGCCGTGTCGGCAACATCCAACATCCCGACCATGTCATCCGTTGTCGAAAGCGAAATGCCGCCGCGGTACGCGGGTGAATCGCCAAGCGAGGCAAACCAGTCACCCAGCACCGCGGCCCGTCCGAGTTCGATCACGCACAGCGATTCATTTCGAGCACGTAGCGTTGCCTCGACAGCGTGTTGCTGTTCGAACGATTCGCCGTCACCAAAATAGTACTCCGGAACCAACTGCAGAATTTCTTCACGCGTCATCGCGATCATCGCCGCGCATGTTTCATCGGTGTCGGCTGTCGCCGTGATCCGCAGCGAGATCGTCGCGCCGCTGACGGTGATGCCAACGCGGGGTTCTCGGTCACGCGAAATCATTTCGCCAAGCCGCTGCTCCATTTCACTTTCACCGACGCCAAAAAACTTCATCACCGCGTGCGAGATCCGTGAACCTCCGCCCGATTGCTGCATGATCCGTGGTGCCACAGTTTCGTCGAACATCCGAAACATTTCAGCGGGAACGCCGGGCAAGGCAAAGATCCGACTAGGCGTTTGTCCGTCGCGGTCAACTTTCAAATCAATTCCGGGCGCGGTGCCTTGGGGATTGAAGATTTCGTCACTGCCGATCGGAAACATTGCCTGAACACGATTGCGTTCCGGCATATGACGCTGGCGTTTTATGAACATTGATTCGATGTGCTTCATCGCCGAGTCTCGCATTTCGAGAGGCCGGTCGACCATGATCGAAAGGGCTTCGCGAGTCAGGTCGTCGCGGGTTGGCCCCAACCCACCGGTCGCCACGACGATATCAGCGCGACTGGCTGCGATTCGAAAGACGTCAACGTTGTCTGACAACGTGTCACCAACGGTCGAGTGAAACTTGACGACGACGCCCAGTTCGCCGATTCGGCGACTAAGCCACTGGGCGTTCGTATCCAGTCTCGAACCGCTGGTCATCTCGTCGCCGATCGAAACAATTTCACAGGTCAGTTGGCGGCAAGGGGGCTTCGTCATTGTCAATCGTATGCTTAGAGGTCGTTTTGCTTGGTGTAACCGTTTCAGATGCCGCATCCAGCCGAACTTTCGACCGAGTCGCCGTTAGGTTCATCGCTCGCGGCGGCGTGTGGTCGAGCACCAACAGTCGATGCAAGAAATCGGGTTCGCGATCAAACAGCAGTCGGCAATCGATCCACTCAGGCTGCTTGCCATCGTTCGGCTGAATTTCAAAGTACCACCAAACGTGAGCCCCGTCGCGGTCCCGTCCGATCCAGTGGTAAGTGGCCGAATCTTCTGCCGCTTTGGAACCGGGTGGCGCTTTCGATTTTGGCGGATCGGTAACCCGAAGTCGTTTTTTGAGATAGCGGATCGCCCAGATCGGCGTTTCATCACCGCCGCTCACTTTTGATTTGATCCACTGTTCGTCTTCGACATCCAACCGCACCGCCACTTCCATTCGGTGGGTCTGCGGATTCTACTGGACCTCGGTAACGG
>JBAUHR010000633.1:0-3500 GCA_049680385.1 Rubripirellula sp.
ACATCGAGCCGAGCAGACGCCCGATGCAATGAGGCCAGCGTCGAAGCCGGCGTCAGGACAACAAAATCAAACGCAATCAAGTCGAACGAAAGCGAATCCAAGGCACTCGGCCCGACCGGCAGAGCACCCGCACAGAAGCAATCGTGACACTCGCCGGGACAGCTGCCGTTTTCCGAAGGGCAAGACGGGGTGGATCGTTCTGAATCGTGGCAGCAGCACGATCCACAGCTTTCAATAATCACCGTTTCCGCCGTTGATTCAGCAGCTCCAGTATCGCAGCAACGACCTCCCAATGCCGGACAAACCAGCACGGTTGCGATCATCATCGCGTGAACGAAAGCCTTAACCATAAGGTTATTATCGTTTGCGAAGCCAGAATTGTAAAGCTCAATCCACATTCCCGAGATTCTCGATTGGTTAAGCGTCCTCTGCAAAGCGTTCATCTTTGATTCCAAGTCGCAGTTTCCACTCCATCGCACTGCAATAGAGTACTGGCACGACGAGCATCGTCATGATCTCGATCGTCATGCCGCCAAAACTGGGGATCGCCATCGGCACCATGATGTCGCTGCCGCGGCCGGTGGAGGTCAGGACGGGGATCAGCGCGAGCAGTGTGGTTGCCGTGGTCATCAAACATGGGCGAACGCGTCGCATTCCGGCGGTCACAGTGGCTTCGCGAGCGTGGTGGGCATTCTCGATGTTGTCCTTGCGGAAGCTCTCGTCAAGGTACGACGCGATCACGACGCCGTCGTCGCTGGCGATTCCGAACAAGGCCAAGAAGCCGACCCAGACGGCAACGCTTAGGTTGATTGTTTTGACTTGAAACAGTTCTCGCATGTTGGTGCCGAGCAGGCTGAAGTCGAGGAACCAGTCGGTGCCGTACAACCACAGCATGATGAAGCCACCGGCCCACGCGATCAGGATGCCACTGAAGACCAGCGATGTCGTGATGGCGGACTTGAATTGCAGATAAAGAATCAGAAAGATAATCCCGAGTGCCAGCGGCAACACAATTGCCAGCGTCTTCTGCGATCGGATTTGGTTTTCGTAGTTACCTGCGAACGTGTACGTTACTCCGGCTGGCAGCGTGAACTCCCCCGACTCGATTTTCGATTGCAGAAATGCCTGAGCGTCCTCGACGACGTCGACTTCTGCTTCGCCGGCCTTCTTGTCGAACAGCACGTATCCGAGCAAGAACGTGTCTTCGCTCTTGATGACTTGCGGGCCGCGCGTGTAGCGAATGTCGGCGAGTTGCCCGAGCGGAATCTGCGATCCCATCGGCGTTGGGACCAGAATCCGTTCGAGCGATTCGAGGTCGTCCCGCAGTTCGCGGGCGTAACGGACTCGCACTGGGAATCGTTCGCGACCTTCGACCGTCTTGGTAATCTGTCGGCCGCCAATCGCAACTTCGATCACGTCCTGCACGCTGCGAATGTGCAGTCCGTATCGCTTGATCGCATCTCGGTCGATGTCGATCTCCAAGTACGGCTTGCCAACGATGCGGTCAGCTATCACGGCGGATGATTGGACGGTCGGAATTTGTTTCAGCAGCGATTCCAATTCCAAGGCAACCCGCTCGATCGTCTCCAGGTCTGGGCCTTTGATCTTCATTCCCATCGGCGCACGCATGCCGCTTTGCAGCATCACGATCCGAGCCGCGATCGGTTGCAGTTTCGGTGCGGAAGTCGTGCCTGGAATCTGGGCCGCCGTCGTGATGGCTTGCCAGATGTCGTCCGGCGTGCGAATCTCGTCCCGCCATTGTCGGAATGGACGACCGGTGGAATCGAGGATCAGTTCTCCGTCGTCGTCACGGACATACTCGTTCGCTTCCGTGTCATAGCGGAAGTTCAGCCGGTGACCGTCTTCGTCGGTTTTGTATTCAGACTTGTAGGTGATGTAGGTTTCGATCATCGACACCGGTGCCGGATCAAGCGGAGTGTCGGCACGACCGATCTTGCCGACGACCGATTCGACTTCGGGGATCGAGACAAGCAATTGGTTCTGCAACTGCAACACGTCCATCGCTTCACCGATCGAAGCGTGCGGCATCGTGGTGGGCATGTAGAGGAACGAGCCTTCGTCGAGCGGCGGCATGAACTCTTTGCCGAGTCCCGGTAGAACGTTGGTTGCTGTTCTCCAAGGACCAGACTCCCGAACGGTCGAATCTGAAACGCCAACTATCGAGAGCGTCTTGGGGACGAAACCGAAGACTTTGTCGAATCCCAGCCAAGCCGAACCGCCGAACAACAGGATCGCAGTTGGCAAGCAGAGAAACGCGAGCTTGTGATTCAGGCACCAACGCAGGATCGGTTCGTACAGGAATCGTTGAAAGACGGTAAAGAATCCGAGGATGCCGCCGATCAATCCGCCAACGAACAGGAGATTGAGCAGCAAACCTTTCTGCGGTCCCAGCGGCAACCATTCTTGAGTCAGCAGAACGCCTACGACCAACGCGGCGATCGCACTTGCTGTGTAAGGCCCGTAACGCTGGAAGCGTTCGGGAATGCGTTCTTCCCATAACTTATAGGCCGACAACCCGATCAGGATCGCTCCAACCCACCACGTCAACATCATTGAGGCGGCAATGCCTAGAATCAGCAAAGCAAACCACGCTCCACGATGCAAACTCTTCGATTCGATTCGTCCACCCATCAAAACGTGGGCTGCCGGCGGAATAATGGTCAACGCCACAATGACGGACGCTGCGAGCGCAAACGTCTTGGTGAATGCCAGCGGTCGAAACAACTTTCCTTCCGCACCGATCATCGTGAACACTGGCAGAAAACTGACCACGGTCGTCGTCACGGCGGTCAGCACAGCACCGGCGACTTCATGAGCCGCTTTGAAGATCACTGTCAACTTGTCATCTTCGGGCGCAGCTTCATCCAAGTATTTGAGAATGTTCTCGGTGAGAATGATCCCCATGTCGACCATTGTCCCGATTGCGATCGCGATGCCTGACAACGCCACGATGTTTGCGTCCACACAAAACGTCTTCATGGCGATGAAGCACATCAAAACAGCCAGTGGTAGTAACGCACTAATAAGGAACGAGCTGCGTAAGTGAACGACCATCACCAGGATCACGATGATTGTCACGAGGATTTCTTCAAAGAGAGCTGTGTTCAGCGTGCCCAGCGTCTCGTAGATCAAGCCCGTGCGATCGTAGAAGGGCACGACCGCGACTTGACTGGTCGTGATCCACGTCGGCCACAGTTCTTGGGGCATGCCACGAAGATGCTTCACCCAAGCATCGCTGCTGGCCGTCGCTCCCGTAATCGGTTCCAAGTCATGTCGTTCCGCGTAGAGATCAACTTCATCGGCCGACGTCTTCGTGTAATCGACAAGCACCTTCGTCGGCAGGCCCGGCGAGACTTCCTTGATACGCTGCTTAATGTTCTTGATCGCTGCTAGCGGGTTGTATCCGTAGCGTACAACGGCGACTCCGCCGACGGCTTCCGCACCGGCCTTATCGAGGGCACCACGCCGCAGCGCCGGAC
>JBAUHR010000634.1:0-18808 GCA_049680385.1 Rubripirellula sp.
CCCGCCGATGCGTAGGAGGCAAACGTTGGCTGAGCACCGTTTTCAATTTGGAAACGTGTTTCGAATGTCAATTGGCTGAGCCCGCCGAGAATCGCACCGCCGTTGCTGGCCTGCAGATACGCATCGTTTCCGCCATCGGTGTTCAGCTCGATGCCGCTGGACAGATCGGTCGGCGCGTTATTGTCCTCGACCAGATTGTTCAGGCTGATCGTGAAGATTTCGTCGTAGGTGTTTGCGGTCGGCGTCGCGTTGTCGGTGACTCGAACGGTGACGGTATGAGTCGCCAAAGTATCGGCGTCGAGCAAAGTTCCATCGGCCACACGAATTTCGCCGGTGTCGCTGTTGATTGTGAACGCACCCGCGACCGTTTGCGTGTTGATTGCGTAAGTCAGTGATTGTGTCGCGTCGAGGACCTCGTCAGCGTTCCACTGAACAACGGAGCCGTAAGACGTCGCTGTTGCGACGGCGTCCAACCATTGGCCATGACTCGCCCGAATGATCGCTGCATCTTGATTGGCTCCTGCGTCGTTTGGTTCACCGGAGAACCAGTTCGTGTATGCGGAAAGCCCATATCCACTGGTTCCATCACCGGTCCAGAACTGCTGGCCGTCTTCCCAGACCCATTCTCCTTCGACCGTCAAATCACTGGCACCAATCCAGACATCGACTCCGGCATCGACCGAGAACTGGTGGACAAGCTGATTCTCGTGAGCCGAACCAATGCTAACCAATTCCCCAGAAACGACGCCAAGTGTTTCTGCGGAGGCGTTTGTGCGCGCTGTGGCAAAGTCCGTCGTCGTCGAGTCGAGCTTGTAGAACTTGCCGGTTTCGGCGCTGTAGCGCAGATCGGGATCAGCGGCTAACAACGAAGCGATTTGGGCTTCACGTTCGGCATCGACACCGCTAACTTGACCGACCACAGTTCCATCAATCGCGTTTTCATCCACGCCGAATGTCAACGATGCTTCGCTGGCGGTGAAGCCACTTTGATCGACATGTTTCACCGTTAGGTTGTTACCGCTGACCGAATCGGTGATCACGCCTTCGCTGGATAGATCATCGAACCGCCAATTGGCGATCATGTTCGGTTCGTCGTATGGCAGCGTGCTGCGATAGCTGGCGGCCATTTCAGTTAACGTTCGAGCATCGTCGAACAGGCGAACTCGGTACAAGTCACCGGAAACAATCTGATTGGTTGCAGAATCTGCACCGACCGAATCTTGGTCGCCTGCGAGGATCAGGTTGCCACCCGATGCGAGCGTGTAACCCGTCCGCGCGTTCAACAACATCGCCTGTTGTTTGCCGTCGGCGTACAACGAAAGTTCACCGGTTCCTCCGTCCCAAGTCACCCCGATGGTCCGTCGGACTCCGTCATCGAATTGGATGGAATCGACGGTACTGGCAAAGGTGTATCCGGTTCCGCCGATCAAGACACGGAGCTGGCCCCCACCGTTGACCAATACGGTGAATTCGTTGCTTGTGCCGGGAACAGCGTAGTCCAACAGATATGGAAAGCTGGTGTTGTTGATCGCCGCATCAAACTCCCACGAAACCGCGCCGAGTGTCCCCAGCAGTGAGCCGCCGTCGTCGGCTTCCAGATAAACATCGTTGCCGCCGTCGTTGTTGATACTCAGGCCACCTTCGGTCGTGGCGGTGGTTAGCAAGTCGCTTGGTGCGGATCCGTCCGCGTCGCTGTCAGTGGCGACGGCGTAGTTACTGAATTCACTGCTGTTGCCGCTGTCGTCGGTCGTGACCAGCGTGACATATTCGCCCGGAGCCAATGTGATGCCCGAAAGCGTTCCCGTCAGCGAGCTGTTGCCATCCGCGACGCTGGTTGCGGTGCCAAGGTAGCGGGCACCTTCGACTTCGGTTCCTTCACGCTGCGTATTGGCGTAGAAGTCGACCATATACGTGCCCGACGCCAGCGTCGTCGTATCAAGGTCGTAGCTGAATGTGCCGTCATCGGCGATTCCGACGGAGGACAGCACGGCCCAGTTTTGCAGGTTATTGGGCCCCGTGTCGGTGTCGCCTGCGTCATTCGGTGACATACCATCATCACCAAGATCAATCCCCAGACCTTCGTTTCCGTAGATCGAGTTGCCCCGGATGGAAATCTGTGACGAATTGGTACTAACGGTAATCCCGTGGAACGTCGTATTCGCGATGACATTGCCTTCACCGGCAGCGATTCCACCGATCGTCCAATCCGTATTATTTACACTGACTTGAATGCCAACTTCATAATCGGAAGTCAGCGTTTCCGTAGCGTCGGTGCCGATGTAGTTGCCTTGAATGACTGTGCTGTCAGTCGATGAGCCCCATGAATCAATCGCAGCGTAGCCGCCTTGACTGGCAAACACGTTGCCGACGCCAACACCACCGATGACTGTCCCGTCACCTTGATAGACGACGACATCAGCTGAGCCAAGACTCAGTTGTGTTGTTCCGTCCGCGGCAAGCCCAAACCAGTTGCTTTGAAACACGTTGTTGTCGCTGGCGTCATTATTGAGGACAACGCCGTAGTCGAGTCCACCAAAGATGTTTCGATGGGCCGATGTCGCGCCACCGATTGTGTTGGAACTCGCACCACTGTCAATCACGATTCCGTAACCACCGTAGGAACCAGATTCGATCTCCGAGTTGCCGTCGACATTGACGCCGATGTAGTTTCCGGAAACAACATTGCTGGTCGCTGAGCCTCCATCCAAAAAGATACCGCCCCAATAGTTGACGTCGTGAATCACATTGCGGTCGGCCGCTGTGGTGCCGCCGATGATGTTGCTGTCACCTAAGACTCTAATTCCCGCATCGCCGACATCTTCTCCAGCGACCAATGTCCCATCGCTGGCAAAGCGACCAATCCAGTTGCCCGCGACCGTGACCCCGGACGCACCGGCCTGAATCTCAATCGCGTCCTGATCAAAGTCCCGCATCACCAATCCGCGAACTTCGCTATTGTCGGCGGTAGAACTGAATGTCAAACCATCAAACGCCCCATCGTTTCCGTCGATGACGATTGGCATGAATGATTGCTCAAGCCAACCGGTTTGTGTCGTACCGTCGATGAACACTTCTTCCGTGATCGTATCGAGCGATGACGACAGGCTGATCACCTGAGTGCCGCTGCCCGTGATGTTGAAGTCGATCGTATCAGCGCCCAAGTTGGCATTAGCGTCGAGGATTGCCTGACGCAGCGATCCTGCACCGCTGTCGTTGGTGTTGGTGACGGTGAAAGTTTGTGGTCCCTGAACGGTGACGCTGTAATCTTCGACCTCGCCATATTGAAACGTCCCGGTGCTGTCTGGTGCAGCGTTGTACTGCAAGCTCACTCGCATCACCGTCGTGCCGACGACCGCGTCGTTGGGAGCGACGATGTTTACTGTATGCGGGCCGGCCGTTCCAACGTTGGTCGCAACGATAAACGTTTCGCCGGGATCGTCAAAATCAAAATCCTGATTCCAGTCGACCCAAGCGGTGACATGGTCCTGCGAATCAGGACTGATCGTGACGGATAGCGAATTGGTAGAACCGACGTCAACCGTCGCCGTTTGCCCGGTGTAGTCGGCGTATCCGCCTGCGTCAGCACCCGTGGTATTGTTGATTCCAGCAAACGTGACATTGCTGATGTGCTCGAAGGAGTTGTCAACGCCGTTGGATGGTGAATAGCCAGAGCCGCCACCACCAGAACCTAGTGCATACAGTTCGCTGACATCGCCAGCGGACAGAGCACGCGTGTAAACGCGAACATCGTCCAGGCTTCCTTCGTAATCACCAACAGTGGCACTCTGACCGCCGATAGTCACTGGTGCAGCCGGATCAATGGTGCCAAAAGAAGTGGCAGAGGAACCCGAGGAGAAATCGTCCACGTACAGTCGAAGCGAACCTAGGCTTTTGACAGCAACGACATGGTGCCAGCTTCCGTCGCCCAGAAATCCACTCGCCACCGTTCGAATAAGACTATTCGAACTTCCTTCGACGAAGAAATTTAAATCACCATCGGCGTCGGCGTAGATTGAAAATCCATCAGATCCATCGTGTGAGCCGATGATACGTGTACTGTTTGCCTGTGAAACATTGGAGTAGTACCAGAACGCTACCGAAAAATCGCCACTGAAGTCCAGCGAGGCGTCATCGGGAACGTTGACCACTTCGTTGTTGTTGACGGCATCACCGGAAAAGTTCAGCGAGTAGTCACCAACGGCGCTGTTGCCACTCCAGCTGGGAGCAATTGTCCAGGATCCGTCGTTGTTATTCGCAGTCGAATCCGTCGCCGTTGCCCCACCGTTCTCCTCGAACTCATAATGAGCGACCAGATTGCTGGTGATGTCCAAGGTTCCACGCCATGACGCTTGGGCCATGAAACCAAACGCAACGTCGGTGTCGACGTCACCAACGGTGTATTCCAAAATCCAGTCACCGCCTAATTCTTCCAGGCCGGTTGCATCGTCACTTGCTGCGACGTCGCAGTCACAGACCAACGCCAAGATGTCAATCAGGTCTTGTCCCGATTCGGTGGACGCCAGATCGCAACCGTAAATCAACAGGTCAGCGCCCGAGTCGAGGGAATGTCCCCACGAAGCAATGTCGCCGGCGTACGAGGGCGCTGAATTCAGGTCCAATCGCGTGTTGCCAAGCTGGATGCCCTGGCCATCGCCGTGCGAGATCAAGTGGACCGCGTCGACGCCCGACAGTTGGCTAAGTGTGTCGGTGATCTGCTGGATGCCGTTGCGATCGGCGTCAAGCGAAATGACCAACCACTGGGTGCCGGCGGAGTCGTTTCGTAAATCACTGAGCAGCGTTTCGGCGTCGTCGACGCCAGCATCAATGAAGACAACTTCTAGCGGCAGCGCAGGGTCAAACGTCGCTAGGTCAGCAAGGTCGTTGATATCGCCAATGTCATCGCTATCGGCATCGTCGGCGTTTTGCGGCGCTGCGACCAGAGGTGCCGATGCATCCGAATTGGCCAGCAGTTGCCCGTCGGCAGCACCCAACTGATCCAACAGCGCAGCAGACAAGTCGGCTGCGTCGATATCGATATCGGCGCCGTCGAGTCCCTCACCGCTAAGCAGCACGCGATCTTCGAGTGCGTAAAAGTCAAAGTTTCGCTTTTTTCGAGACTTGCCCACTGTCACATTTCCGTTGTTGAGATCTTGCCCATTTAAGCTACGGAGCTCGCCCACTAGCTTGCATCTATCGAAAAAGTAGCCTGCAAATAGCGAGCGAGTCGAAGAATTAGCGAATCTTTGCCGGTTGTTCCGATTGATCTGTCTAGGGGGCCGCATCGGACAAAAACGATTGCATCCGTCCGGATTGATTGGTCCTCGGATTTCGGTCACGACTGTGGCAAGCCGTAGAGGTGTTACAACCGACTTAGCACTATTGAGTGCTTCTGCGCTCACGCTTTAGGCCAAGAAAGATAAGAGCAAGGATGCTTAACGGTTGCCCCAACCGATCGATTCTGGGTCGCTTCATGCGAGCCATGATCGTCCTCGCATTTGCTGCATACGCAGCAAATGGGATGGTTGCATGGGGTGACGAGGGTGCAAACGAAGCTGGAAATACGGGCGACATTCAAGTTGATCCGTTGGCCTGGTGGATCGTCGATGCATCGCAGCCCATGCTCGATAGTCCGGGATGGGTCGCGTTTGATTTGCAGACCGTGCTGCACGACGCGCTGGCGCATAGCCCTCGCATTCAGGCAGTTTCACAGCGGACAAGCATCACGTTGGAACGAATCGTTCAACAGGACGCGGCGTTTGACCCTAGTGTGTTGCTGGAAGCCAAGGCCGGACGCACCAATGAACCGGTGGGAAACACGCTGACCACTGGCGGTCCGTCGCGTTCCATCGAAGAATCCTATACTGCTCGCGCCGGAATCCAGCAAACCGGACGACGGGGCACCGAGGTGGACTTGTCCCAAGAGATCGGGACGCTGGACAGCAACAGTCTGTTCTTTTTGCCGGCCGACCAAGGCAATTCGCGGCTAAGTCTCAGTTTGACTCAGCCGCTGCTCGGACGCGGCGGACAGGTTTACAACGAACGATTGTTGACCCAAGCAAGAATCGATGGCCGAGTTTCATGGCAATCAATGCGAGGCGAGGTCGAACAGCATATCGCCGATATCGTTTCGGCTTACTGGCTGCTGTATGAATTGAGATGTCACTTGGTTCAAGCCAAGGGCTTGCTGGGCCAAGCTGCGGCCGTCGAATCGATCTTAGAGGCACGGCAAGAGTTTGACGCCGGAAAAATCGAACTGGCTAAGGCTCGTGGTCGTGTTGCCAAACGTAACGACCGCGTCGTCCAAATGCGGGCCGAGGTCGAAAAGCAACAGGTTCGTTTGGCAAGGTTGATTGGATCCGAAACGCTTATCAACGGTGGAAACCAACTGGAACTGATTCCGCAAGCGGCGACGGACTATCCGAATCTTCAGATCGATCTGGCGCAAGCGGTCATCCAAGGGTTCGAAAACCGTCCCGAGATCCGATCGGCAACCTTGGCGATGGAATCGGCTGCATTGTCGATCAATGTTACACGCACGGAACTGATGCCCGACTTGACTGCGGTCATGAATGGTTACCTGTCGGCTCTGAACGGCGAGAACGCGATCTTTCGGTCGATCGGCGATCAGTTTTCCAAGGGCGGCCCAGGATTGTCGGCCGGTTTGCGGTACGAGATGCCGTACGCACGCCGGGCCGCCAAGAGTCGTTATCGCGAGGCACACTATCGCTATCAACAACGAAGCGAAGAATTACGCGAGACGATTCAACTGACACACGCCGAAATCGAAATCGCATTGGTAAACGTCAACACGGCGATGCGCCAACGCGACACCAAGCAACAGGTGCTGATAACGGCGACCGAAGAAGAAACGATCTTGACCACGCGATGGGAAATGATGGCCGGCGAAGGCGGCAACGTGGGGACCGTGCTGGAAACGTTGCTAGATGCTCAACAGCGGCGAGCAGACGCTGAACGCGAATGGTCAACCGCACGCAGCCAGTACCTAACCGCACTGGTCGAACTGCAACGTGCGATGGGAACGTTGCTGCGACACGAAAGCGTCACGCCCGTCCGTTTATCCCATGACAACTCGGTGATTTTCTCGCACGACATTCCCAATCGTACCTCGATTCCCGAGGTCACGATTCAGCGTCACGACGGAATGATTGATGACCAACACCCGCCCGTCGTGATCGGCGACCAGCAATATCGAATGATCGATGAAGAGGAGTTCGAATGACCATGCACAAACACAACCGCGTCCAAACCTTGGTGCGGAACTTGGCTGAGCACTTGGGACGGCCCTTGGGACAAAGTCGCACAGTGACTCGGTTTCGCCAGATCGTCGGCGTCACGATGACCCATGTCGTCGTGGTCGCGGTGTCGGTCGGCACTGTTTCGGTCGGCACAAGCGTCGTACAGGCAGAAATGCAAAGCGTGCTCGTGCGGACGCCGTCACAGGATCTGTACGAGGGCTTGATCGAACCCAAGCACACCATCATGGTCGCGGCAAGCGAAGTTGGCTTGCTCGAGTCGTTGGATGTCAAAGTTGGCGACCGGGTCACGGCCGGTGAAGTGGTCGCGCACTTGGACGATGCGATGCAACAGTCGGCGGTGCGGATTGCGACGTTGCAGTCGTTGATGACAGGTGAACGAGATGCCGCGAAAGCGGAACTCGACTTTTCGCAAACTCGCGCGCAAAAGTTGCGTCCGCTTGCCGAAAATGGAATGGCACGCCCAGATGAACTTGCCAGAGCCGAGACGGAGCTTCGCGTCAGTGCGGCCCGTTATGCGGCCGCCGAAGAACAGTTTCAATTGCGACAGCTTGAACTACAGCGTTATCGGTTGCAGTTGGAACGTCGCCGCGTTCGCTCGCCGATGTCGGGCGTGATTTCACGAGTGCTACGCAAACCTGGTGAATTCATTTCGCCTGGGGAACCGTCGGTTGTGCAAATGCTAGTCGTGGACCAACTGATTGCGGTTTTCAACATTCCAATCGAAGACACGCCGGAAATCAAAGTCGGCACGCCGGTGCGAGTTTTCTTGCGCAGCACTTCGTCCAAAGTCGATGCCGTCGTGACTTCGCTTGCGCCCGAGATCGAAGGCGAAAGTGGAACCCTGCAAGTACGCGTCGAACTGGACAACACGGACGGCCGAATGATGGCGGGTGATCGCTGCACGCTGCGGTTCTTACCTGATAACGCCCAGACCGTTCAGCGGAATTCACACTCGCAGTCTCGTTCGGCGAATAATCCGTACATTCAATCAAGTCATGGAGCAAAAACTCGATGACATCGACAGGGCATCACGAATTGGGGGCCGAAGTATCGGCGACGTCACAAGCGTCGTCGGCTTGGCCACGCGTATCGATTTCCGGCAATCCGGAAGACTCGATGACGGCTGCCCTGGATGATGCGGTCACCAAGTTGGCGGCGATCGCCGGATCGGCGCCAGTCGAAGCCGGGCCGGAGACTTCGTCGGTCAATCCCGTTGTGCTCGACTTGATTGAATCACTCGCATCGGCGCCATGTCGTGGGGATGCGTTAAAACAGTTGGTCACTTCGATTGCGGCGGCGTGTCCCGAAGCCACGGTTCGTGGCGGCATCGGAAAAGGCCGTATGACTCGCTTTGTCGACGCGCGTCTGGGATGGCTGGGACCGGAAAGCACGCTGTATCAAAAATCCGCTGCGGTTTGGGAAGGGATGTCGAAGCGCCGCGTCAGCGATCGGCCCGCCGATGGGGCCGGGCCGGATCCCCAGCGTCCCTCGGTTACTCGTAACGAACGTGCTATTGAAGTTCGAATGCCAGCACCCGAAGGCACCGGTCGCTGCATCGTATGGATCGAAGGACCACTCGGGGCGATCGATTGGTTGCCGTCGGCTCTGGTGATGATCGGTGCGGTCATGTGGAGTCGTCCGTCACGGTCGCTGCCAACGATGGCTGTTTCGGTCATTCAGCGATCGACATGGGCATTGGTGACGATGGCAGTGTTGCTATTGCTGGGGCTGTTCTGGCCGGTTCCTTACCGCGTTGCATGTACGGCGCGCGTTGAAACGATGGGTGGACGGTTCGTGTCGGCTCCCTTCGAAGCCACCCTGCTTGCCGCCAATGTTCGGCCGGGCGATGCGGTTGAGATGGGCCAAATCTTGTGCGAGCTTGACGGCCGACCGCTTCGACTAGAACGCGAGGCGTTGATCTCGGAAATCGGACAAGTATCAAAAGAGTACGACGTCGCATTGGCAGGACGCAAGATTGCCGACGCTCAACAGTCCGAACTCCGGCGCAGACAGTTGAATCGTGAACTCGACTTGATCACCGATCGTCTAGGAAACTTAGAAGTGATCAGCCCGATCAACGGAATCGTCGTTAGCGGAGACTTGGAACGACACATCGGATCGCCACTTGAACTGGGGCAAAGCCTGATCGAAGTGGCACCGATGGATACGATGCGAATCGAAATCGAAGTGCCTGAGCACGAAGTCGGTTTCGTCGCGCAGGGCAACCAGACGCGTATCAAGATCGATGCAATCGGTGGAGCATCGATCTACATGCCGCTGCAAAAATTGCATCCTCAATCGGAACTGCGCAACGATCTCAATGTGTTCGTGGGATCGATTGACTTAGGAAATGACGCTGGCGATTTTCGTCCGGGAATGCGAGGCGAGGCGACAATTTATGGACCTAAGCGGCCCTGGATTTGGTCGTGGGTCCGTGGTGGATTCGAACGCGTCATGTGGTGGGCGGGATATTGAACCAAGACTCCACATCCAATCCGTCGTCTGATGAAGGACCAGCAACTGGATCAACACCAGGGGTTGCGCCAACGACGCCTGCCGAACCGCCGGTGATGATCCGCATGGACTCGGCAGTCGAGTTTACAAGCCGCGAAATCGGCGCCCAAACTCAGGTCATCGCGCACCACCCATCGACCGGAAAATTCTTTCAGCTCGGACCGGAAGAATACCGGATCGCAAGCCTGTTTGATGGGACGCGTTCGATGTCGGACGTGGTTGCGCAGTTAGAACTCGATGGTATGGATTGGGAGCCGGCCGAGGTGGCCGAATTGATCCAGCGATTTGTATCCAGTGGAATTGCCCATTCAATACCCGTTGCCGGCGCCGCGACGCCCAAGCCGGCCGCCGCGCCAAAGCCTGCGCCGCATTCCAACAAGCCGAAATTGTTTTCGCAACTGTTGCCGAAGTCGCTTTCGATGATCGTTAGTCAACGAATTCCGTTGCTTCAAGGTGATCGAATCGCAGCGTCGCTAGAACGTCGTGTCGGACCAATCTTTTCGACCAACGGGATGTGCGTTTGGACTTTGTTGGTGGCGAGCGGTTTGATGGTGGTGTTCGGTCACCAGCACGAGTTTGGTGTTGAACTGAGGCGGATGTTTGACCCTGGCATGTGGATGGTGTTGTTTGTGATTTGGGCAGTGTCTAAGGTCATCCACGAATTGGGACACGCCGTCGCGGCCAAGTACCATGGGGTGCGAGTTGGCAAGGTTGGCATTATGTTTTTTCTGTTTGCGCCGCTGGCCTACGTTGACGTGACCGACGCCTGGAAACTGCGCAGCCGATGGAGTCGGGTCCAAATCGCACTTGGTGGCGTGTATGTCGAATTGGCCTTTGCTGCCATAGCCGCTTGGACTTGGTGGTTCTTGCCAGCCGGAATCGCAAAGCACTTGGCGGCTCAGTTTTTTATGATTTCCGGGCCTGCGACTTTGTTGGTCAACGCGAACCCGTTGTTGCGGCTGGACGGCTATTTTGTGGTTGCCGACTTGGTCGAGATTCCAAATCTGCGAATGCACGGACGTAACCATTGTGTGGCATGGATCGAAAAGGTGCTGGTCAATATTCCTGCGCCGCGGCCATTGTTGACGGGTTGGCGTCGTACTTTTGCGACCGTTCATGCGGTAGCAAGCGTGGCTTTTCAAATCGTTTGGATGTCCGGTTTGGTGATCGGAATTTCAATCTGGGCAAGGGGATTGGGGATTGCTTTGGCTGTCGTTGCGACGGTTCTTTGGTGCGTGTTCCCGTTGACCAAGTGGGTGCTGAAAGTCTGGATGTATCAGTCCGATCAAAAACGATTCTTCACCAGTCAGCGTTACCGATTGGTGATGCTTGGGTTTCTCATCTTTTCAACCTTGCCGTCGCTTAGCATCGTACATTCGCCACTGGATCGACGAGTTCCGGTGGTGGTTCGTTTTCATGATGAGCAAATTGCCCGAGCGGCGACTGAGGCTTTCGTGCGAAAGGTTCATGTGACGTCCGGTCAACGTGTCAGTCATGGGACGTTGCTGATCGAACTGGACAATCCAGAGTTGAAGATGCGACGCGATCAGAAGGCGGACGATTTGCAGATGGCTGAACTGCGATCGGTGCAACTGCGTCGTCAAAATCAGTTAGCGATGGCGGCAAGTGAGTTGGAAACTGCCGATTCGCTTCGTCGACAGCTCGATGAATTGAATCAACAGGTTAGCTCGTTGTCGATTGTTGCTGAACGAGAAGGGTTCGTGATTGGTTTGAACGTTGAGGAGTTGCGTGGGCGGTTTGTTCATCCGGGCGACGAACTGCTGCGAGTCGCAGATCCACAAGAGAAAGAATTGTTGGTTTCGGTTGGACCAAGTGACGTCGAAGCATTCGGAAAAGCAACGATGCAGAAGTCGTCCGGTTCGGTGCGACTGCGGGGCGGTCAATCTTTCCAAGCGACGCCCGTGACGTTGCGTCCTCGCGCGACAACGACGTTGCCACATCCGGCGCTCGCCGCAACCGTCGGTGGGCCGCTGCCAGTGGAACCGTCCCAGGACGAAGACGGTCAGTGGCGAGTGGTCGATCCGCAAATGGAAAGTATCACGCCGCTCGATCCGATCACCAGCCTGGATATTCAGGCTGGCCAAATCGGCACTCTGTCGATCGCTGACAACCGCACGATCGCATCGCGTCTGTACGATGCGATGAGCCGCTAAGCATCGCGGATGCAAACATCGGCGATGTCGGTAGCACAGGCTGCCAGCCTGTTTATGCAGGCTAGCAGTCTGCAAAAAACCTTCAGTCCGCAATACACATTGGCGCGGTATTTGCTTTGGATAAGCCTTCGTCGTCAACCGCACCGTTAATGGTGTTTTTCGACCGAGACTGGTGGTCACTTTGTAAGAATTGCAAATTGACTTCCCATTCTTACAAAGCTGTTCAGGGGGTCATGACGACACCCTTGCGGCTCTTTTCTGCTTTTCAAAACTATTCACGACATCGTCTTCTCTGACGGATTGGAGAACGTTCATGCTCAGTCTTGGACTGATTGCCGGGGGAACCGCTGCGCTCGCAGCGGCCGCATGTGCCGAAAACGCTTGGCACCAACGAAATCTACGTCGCATCCCCATTCGAATTCACGTCAACGGAACACGCGGGAAATCCAGCGTGGTTCGCTTGATTGCCGGCGGGCTGCGTGCGGGTGGTATCCGCACGTGCGCGAAAACAACCGGGACCGTTCCGCGCATGATCTTTCCCGATGGCAGCGAGGCTACGGTGTTTCGGCCGTCGCGCGCCAACATCATGGAGCAGCGCCGGATCGTCCGTGCGGCGTCGTTGCTTGACGCCGATGCGTTGGTCGTCGAGTGCATGGCGCTGCAGCCTCCGTTGCAATCGATCTGTGAATTGAAATTGGTTCAGTCGACTCACGGCGTGATCACAAACGCGCGGGCCGACCACTTGGATGTGATGGGGCCCGATGTGACGGGGGTCACACGTGCCCTTTGTGGAACAGTGCCGGTTGGCGGCAAACTCTACACGGCCGAACAACGTCGCGGCCCACGTACTGAAATGGCAAAAGCGGCGCTGGATCGCAGTTCGGAATTGGTGCCGATCTTGGACGATGACATTGCTGAAATCAGTTGGGAAGACCTGGACGGTTTTTCACACATCGAACACCCCGACAACGTCGCCCTTGCCCTTCGCATTTGCGGTGACTTGGGTGTCGATCGTCAAACTGCGCTGCAGGGCATGTGGAACGCAACGGCCGATCCGGGCGTGATGCGTTTGTTCCATGTCGGTGAAAGCAACCAGCCGATGGTTTTTGTTAGTGCCTTTGCAGCCAACGATCCTGAATCAACGGGACATAGTTGGAACACGCTGGTCAAGCGATACAAGAGTGTCGAACGACGGATCGCGTTGTTCAATTGTCGCGAAGACCGCGTCGATCGATCGCTGCAATTGGCCGAGGCGTGTGTGCGTTGGCAACCGGCCGACCACTATGTCTTGTCGGGAACCGGTACCGAAGCATTCGCTCGCAAAGCGATTCAAAGCGGTCTATCAAAGGATCGACTGACGATCGCTGATTCGCAGCCGACACCACGTCTGTTGCATCTGCTGCGTGGTCAATCGGGACGTTCGTCGATGGTCATGGGGATGGGAAACATCGCCGGACCAGGAATGGAGTTGTTGGACTTTTTTCAATCCACCCAGGCGACCAAGTGGGCGCCGGCTGCAAATCAGCATCGTTTCAGCTCGGACGAATTGGTCGTGAAGGAGGCCGCATAATGGAAAATCAATTGATCGCGATCGCTATCGGCTTGATCGTCAGTTTGATCGTCACAGAATGTTTAGGCCTTAGCGTCGGTGGCATGATCGTGCCCGGCTACATTGCCATGTCACTGCATCAACCGATCGCAGTGTTGTTGACCATCGCAGCGGCTGCGGCCACGTGGGGATTAGTGCGAGTCGTTTCGCAGTACGCGATGCTGTTTGGTCGTCGCCGAGTGGTGATGACGGTCATGATCGGATTCACCGTGGGAATGGCGATCCGCGGATTGGCCGAGATGTTTTTCAGTCAAGCAGCCGTCGGGTCGATGGCCAGCGAGGCGGCAAACCCGGTGGTCATGATCGGATTCATCATTCCCGGTTTGATCGCATTGTGGTTTGAACGCCAAGGGTTGATTGAGACATTGTCGCCGATGATGTCCGCTGCTGTCTTGGTTCGACTGGTCCTAATTCTCGTTGGCGTGGAGACTCTCGTATGAATACAAACAATCAACCGGGACCGAAGCGTCCGTTCCAAGTCATGTACTGGCGTCCCAAGAAGATCTCGCGAACTTGGCTTTGGTGTTCGATGTTCGTGTCGCTAGCCGGAATGGCGGCGGTAGAACACTTGCCCAAACGCACGACGTCTGGTGACCAAGAAACCTTGCTTGCCGCAGCAACCGACGCCCAATCGTCGATGCAGTTCATTGCTGAAATGCAGACCGAAAAAGGCCACCGTGTGCTGTCGGCACTCGACCCGCAGGCGTCGCATTTGATTGGCCCGTCAATGTCGATGGTGACCAGCAAGATTGGTTCGTTGCCGTCAAAGCAAACGTCGATCAATCCGAATTTCGCGGCTGTCGTGGTTCGTTGGCTAAGCGATGCTGGCGTAAAGTCAGGTGACCGTGTGGCGATCGGCGCGAGCGGTTCATGGCCGGCGTTAAACATCGCGGTCTACTCGGCCGTCAAAACCATGAACTTGCGTCCAACCGTGATATTGTCAGCCGGATCAAGCCAGTACGGCGCCAACTCGCCCGACATGATGTGGGTCGACATGGAACGTGAACTGCACTCTGCGGGGCTGACGTCAATCAAGGCTAGTGCTGCGTCGATGGGCGGACTGCACGATCGGGCGGCTGGGATGACAACCGTGACGCGGCAGCTATTGCTCGATGCGATCGAACGTAATTCGGTCGAGCTGATTGAATCACCAACGATTGCCGAATCGATTGACCAACGAATGCAACGTTACGATTCCAAGTCGCATGACAAAGCGTATGCGGCTTACATCAATGTTGGGGGAAGTTCAGCGTCGATCGGCGGAACGTTGGGGCAAGAGTTTTACTTGCCCGGTGTAAGTTCGGCTAAATCAGTGAACGCCAATTCGCTTGCCGATGTGCCGGACTGTGTCGCGACCAGAATGCTCGCCCGAAACGTTCCGGTGGTTCACGTTGGCAATGCGCAAAAGGTCGCCGAAGATTACGAGTTCCCCGTCGCGCCGGTCGTTATGCCGAACGTCGGGGAAGGGCTTGTCTATGGCAAAACGGTTTATCGAATTCCGTTGGTAGCAAGCGTGATGGTTTTGATCACGTTTGCCATGTCCTGGATCGTGTTACCCGGTTGGCCAATTCGAGTTTGGCGGGCGATTCGTCCGATATCAACGGCGCAAGATATTTGTCCAACATCCATTCCCGCGAATTTGGAATGGATGGCGTGACTTAGTCGTGCTCGCCTCCGGCGTGCCTTTGACGGAGACACCCGCCCGAAGGCCGGTGGCGACGGTCGACTTCATCACGCAGAGACTATCGAACGGGTCACGCGGAGTTCTTTTGGAATTTTCGCGGTTCCCGAACGTCAGTGATGACTTGGCAAGCTCGACGCGTCGAACGCGTCGGGCAGCAATTGGCCGAGTTGACGTGTACGTCGTGATCCGTCGATGACATCGACCATCACGACGAGTGTGTCGGTGCAAAATTCGGACAAGAATTGACGGCACGCGCCACACGGGGGAACACCACCGACACTTGCGATCGCGATGGCTCGCCATTTGCGATAGCCGCTCGCAACGGCCGTCGATGCCGCCACTCGTTCAGCGCACAAGCACATCGAGTAGCTGGCATTTTCGACGTTGCATCCACAGACCGTTTCACCGTCCTCCATCAACATGGCGGCACCTACATAGAAATGGCTATGCGGTGCGTACGCTTGATCGCGGGCTGCGATGGCGGAATGGACCAGCTTCTCGATCTCGTGAGGTTTCAACTCGGTCATGATTGCTACGAAAGGAACAGGAAAAGGTGTTTGACAAGATTGTAGCGGATGGTGTCAGCAGCCGAAGCGAAATGTGGCTCGAATGATTCGTCCATCATTCACGAATCGGAACCATCGTTTCCGAAACGCTGCAAAATCAAGGGACGTTTGGGGACGGCTTCGTCGCTGATCTGAACCGCACTCGCGATCACCCCAGCATACTCGCTCGTTTGGCCGGGATGGCAATGCAGCGTCGCAATTGGATCGCCCAATTCGACACGATCACCAATTCGGTGGTGGACACGGACGCCGACGCGATGGTCGATGGTGTCCCCCGTTTTGCGACGCCCACCCCCCATTGCCACCACCGATTGGCCGATCACGTTGCAGTCCAGCGAAGCCATGAACCCGGACTGATTGGCCAGGATGGGCGTGGCGTCGGCGATCGGCAACGGGTACTGCAATCGGCCTCCCTGAGCGGCGACCATCTGTTCGAATCTTTCAAACGCTGCACCGGTGTCGATTGCTGTGGCAAGTTTCGATCGGGCCAAATCAATCGACTCGCAGACGTTTACCTGTACCAGAAGCTCGGCGCATAACTCAATCGTCAAATCACGGACCTCGCCTCCCTGACCGCGCAGGACATCGACTGACTCGTTGACTTCGATGGCGTTGCCGATCGTCTGTCCAAGTGGTTGGTCCATGTCCGTCATCAACGCGATCGTGGGCAAGCCCGCTTGTTGGCCGACCGAGACCAATGACTTTGCCAGTTCGGCCGCGTCGGACGGCGTTTTCATGAAGGCGCCGGATCCAGTTTTGACGTCCATCACCAAAGCGTCCAAGTTGGCGGCAAGTTTTTTACTAAGAATGCTGGCGGTGATCAGGGGGATCGATTCGACGGTCCCTGTTACGTCCCGCAGCGCGTACAGTCGCCGATCGGCAGGCGCGATACGCTCGCTCGCACCCACAATGAAAGCGCCAACTTGACTCAGGATTCTTGCTGACGCTTCGGGCGTTTGGTCAACCGTGAACCCCGCGATGGATTCCAGTTTGTCTAGCGTTCCACCAGTCAAACCTAACCCTCGCCCACTGACCATGGGTACGTCGACATCGCAAACGGCAAGCAGCGGCGCCAAGATCAGCGATACCTTGTCACCCAATCCACCGGTGCTGTGTTTATCCACCCGTGGACGTGAGTGGTCTCGATTGGCGGGACGCGGTAACCGGTCGCCACTTTCCAGCATCGCGTGAGTCAGTGTGGCTGTTTCGTGGGCCGTCATGCCGCGTAAACAAATTGCCATCGCCAGGCTGGACATTTGGTAGTCCGCAACCTCGCCGCTGCAAAAACCCTGGATCAGAAATCTTATTTCATCATCCAATAGCGGGTGTCCGTCACGTTTCTTCGACAGCAGGGTTGATGCAAGCATGGGGGGCAAATTGGATTAGCAGGTCGGATACAAGTCTTGATTCGTCCGTTATATTGTACGAATCACGGACAACGCGAATCGCCACGGAAATTGATCATAATGTGCTCACTTGCTTTTGTACGGCATGCCGTCGTTACTGCCATCGTATGCGGATCAATCCTTCAGGGATTGCCTGGTGCCAGCTCTCGTGCCTGCGTCGCGGCGGAGCCACCCACGAAGGAATCCGCCGACAGCCAAGACCACGCAGCAGTGCTGGCCGGTCCGCGGGCGTTGTCCCGCGCGTTTCGGTTCGCGGCTCGAAAGGCCACGCCGTCGGTCGTCACTATTTTGTCGTACGGGCAACCCGGACTCGGGGAAACAACGGACGGCGGTGGTCAGTCTCAAGCTGCGCCGAATGAACCCCAGCAGGAATCAGAGCAGGAGGCTGACGAAAAGCAACTGACCGGCATTGGCAGCGGTGTCATCATCAGCCCTGATGGAATGGTGATCACCAACAATCACGTTATCACCGGTGCCAAGCGAGTCGTCGTTCAGTTGTCTGATGAAACCGAAGTCGAAGCGACCGATGTTTTCGGTGATCAGGCCAGCGACGTTGCGACATTGCGAATCAGTCGTGACGAACCATTCATCGACGCGGGACTTGGTGATTCGGACGCGGTCGAAATTGGCGACTGGGTTTTAGCAATCGGAAGTCCGTTTCGATTGGAAGCTACCGTTAGCGCGGGCATCATCAGCGCAAAGAATCGAGCGATCCGGCGGATCAACCGAGGTCGTTTGATCCAAACAGACGCCGCGATCAATCCTGGTAATTCAGGTGGCCCGCTGATCGACTTGGATGGCGAGGTCGTGGCGATCAGTACCGCGATCGCAACGCGCAATGGTGGCTACCAAGGCATCGGTTTTGCGATTCCTATCAACCACGCCAAATGGATCGCCGAAGAACTCGCTGCGCACGGTAAGGTTCGCCGCGCCGCGATAGGAATTCGTATTGCCGAACTGAGCCCCAAGATTGCGGCGAAATTCGGTTTGCCCGTTGGCTTGGGCGTTCTTGCCTATCAAATCATCGACGGGTCGGCGGCGGCACGGGGTGGAATCAAGCCGCTCGATGTGATCGTTGAAATCGATGGCGAGCCAATCAAAGACCCATCGAACTTGCAGGCAGCCGTGGAACGCTTGCCCGTCGGTTCGTTCCAGAATTTCAAAGTCGTTCGCGGCGATCAAGAAATCTCGTTGCAGATCGAAATTGCATCCATCGAAGATCCAACCCTGACGGCCAGTAAAGACGATGAGCAAAAGTCGGGTACGGAAAACGTTGACTCGGAATCGAAAGGCGAAACCGACGAACCGACTCCGGAAGTCAAATCCGAATCGGATGCGTCGTAAGGTTCGTCCGCGCGGTGCTAACGAACTTTGTGATCGCTCCGGCATTCACACGATCACGACGACTCTACTTCTAGGCGGGCGACGTAGCGGATTCTGCAACTGAACCGACAACGCTAGCCGCGGGTTCTTGGTACGTCACACGCACGACCCCGATACCCGCGGCTCGTGCTGTCGGCTCAGAAAGCGGTGTTTCCCTCTGCTCGAAATTCGCTACCGCTCGTTCCGGCGGAGCCG
>JBAUHR010000635.1:0-8219 GCA_049680385.1 Rubripirellula sp.
ACCCAATGTAGCCCCGCGACTCCGTTCGCGTGGACAAGAACTGCAAAGCAGTTCGTAGAGAAAGACACCGTACACCCTGCGAGCGGAGTGTATAGACCGGAGTCGCAGGGCCACGACGGGTCACCCAATGTAGGCCCGCGACTCCGTTCGCGTGGACACGAACTGCAAAGCAGTTCGCAAGAAAGACACCGTACACCCAGCCAGCAGAGTCGCAGGGCCACGTACTTGCACGTTGCGATTGCTGTTAGGACAAGCCTAGGACGTCAAACATGTCGTAGAGGCCGGCGGGTTTGCCTTGCAGGAACTTGGCTGCGGCGATGGCGCCGGAGGCATAACAGTCGCGATTACTGGCCGCGACGTTGATTTCGATTCGCTCGCCCAGCATGCCAAAGACAATCGTGTGTTCACCTGGATTGTCGCCGACTCGCACAGCGTGATAGCCGATTTCGTTGCGCGTCCGTTGTCCGGTCTCGCCTTCGCGTCCTTGGACGTGCTTGACGTCGCCGTCCATTTTTTCAGCGATCAGTTCACCAAATCGCAGTGCCGTACCGCTGGGTGCATCGGCTTTGTATCGGTGGTGCCGTTCGATGATTTCAATGTCGACCCCGCCGGCTACGTTCTTCAACGTTTCGGTGATCTGCTGAGTCACCTTCATCGTCAAGTTGACCGCCGTCGACATGCTGGGTGCCCAGACAATCGGGATCAGCTTGGCGGCAGCGGTGATCGCTTCTTTTTGAGTCTCGTTCAAGCCGGTCGTTGCAATCACGAGCGGCATCTTCGCCGTTACGCATTTGGCGACGCAGCCATCAACGGCAACGGGCAACGAGAAGTCAATCATCACGCTGGCGTAATTCGGCCAGTCGGACGCCAGCAAGACATCGAGCGCGGCGATCCCCGCGACGAGTCCAGCGTCTTGCCCGATCAAGCCATTGTCGGCGTGATCGATCGCGGCAGTGACCTGGATGTCTTTGTCTTCGGCGGCAAGCGCCACCACGCGGCGTCCCATTCGACCAGCGGCGCCGTGAACGGCGAGTTGAATTTGTTTGCTCATACCAACAAATTTACAAAGATTGGGCCGGTTTGAGCAGGGCAGGGCAGAGCAGCCGTTCCGGACGTCGATTGCAGGCGTCGATTCCCGTCGACTACTGTCGACTACTGTCGCAACATTCGGATCAAGTCTTCGTTGGACAATTTGGCTGCCGATTCGGTGCCTTCCATCACACCGGCGACGAGATCTCGTTTGGTTTCGTGCAGCGCCAAAATTTCTTCTTCGATCGTTCCTCGCGCAACAATTCGGTACACCATCACTGGCTTGTCTTGGCCCATCCGGTGCGCACGGTCGGTCGCTTGATCTTCGACAGCGGGGTTCCACCAGGGGTCCATGTGGATGACGTAGTCAGCAGCGGTCAGATTCAAACCGGTGCCGCCCGCCTTAAGCGAAATCAGAAACGCATCCGCAGTCCCGTTTTGAAATCGGTCGACTGCTTCTTGACGCGACTTCGCGGGCGTCGATCCGTCCAGGTACTCGTAGCTGAATCCTTTGGCGTCGAGTGCCGCACGGATCAGCGCCAAGTGCTGGGTGAACTGGCTAAAGATAAGAGCACGGTGGCCTTCCTCTTTTAGGTTTTCGAGCGTCTCACAAAGCTGATCCAGTTTTGCCGACGAATCGGTCCAGTCCTTGTTGACCAATCCGACGTGACAGGAAATCTGGCGCAAACGCGTTAGCATCGCCAAAATCTTGAAGCGTTGATCTTTGATGTCCGGCAACGATTCAAGCTGTTCAATTTCACCAAGCGCCGCCAACCGTACATTCTCGTACTCGGCCCGTTCGGCAGGACTTAGTTCGACGTACAGGTTCATTTCCGTGCGAGGCGGCAATTCCGTCAGCACTTCTTTCTTGGTCCGGCGCAGCACGAATGGTTTCAATCGATTGGCCAACGACAGCCGAGCGTCTTCGTTGTTCTGCTTTTCAATCGGTGCGGCAAAGCGTTTTCGAAACTGTTCCCAGCCGCCAAAGACACCGGGCGACACGACATGAAAGAGACTCCACAATTCGCCCAAATGGTTTTCGACGGGCGTCCCGGTCAGCGCCACGAACCAGTCGGCATCCAGGGTCGCGATTGCTTTCGACGTTTTGCTGTTGCTGTTCTTGATCGCCTGAGCTTCATCGAGCACGACGGTGCTCCATTTCACATCGGCAAGCGCCTTCTGGTCGCGCAGCGCCAATCCGTAACTACAGATGACCAAGTCGCCAGGTCCGACCGACGGCAGGAAATCGCCGCGTTCGGTTTCGCGGTACAGGTGAACGTTCATGCCGGGCGTGAACCGCTCGGCTTCACGAACCCAGTTGAACCCGACGGAGGTTGGCGCGATGACCAACGATGGTCCATCGGTGGACCGGTCCAACAGCACCGCCAAAGTTTGCAGCGTTTTGCCCAGCCCCATGTCGTCGGCCAGGATTCCGCCGACACCCCACTCGGCCAACCGGCGCAGCCAGTTGTAACCCTCGATTTGGTAATCTCGCAGCGTCGCGTCCAGACCGGCTGGCAACTTGGGTTGCAGTTTTTCGGCGCGGGCAAGTCGGTCCAGGCATTTTTGCCACGCCTTGGCTGCGTTGACTTCGAAATCACCATCCATCAAATCGCGAATGGCCGGCGCCGCGGTCGCGTCGAGCCGCAACGACGAACGATCCGAGTTTGTCGCATCGCGAAGTTTCTTCAATCGCTCGCGAAGTTGCTGCGAAACTCGCGCCCACTGATTCTCGCCGACCTTCAAGTAGTCGCCCGACAGTTCGTCGTTTTCGCCCGTCGTCAGCCCATCAAGCAACTCCTTCAGCGGCATCGTCTTGCCGCCGAAATTGCACTCGCCGGTAACACCGAACCAATTCCGTTTGCTGCTGATATCGACACGAACATTCTTGCTGGTCAAGTTGCCCAGTACCGCGATCGGCTTGGCGCTGGATTGGTCCCATAGCACTTCGATCTCTTGATCGCCTGACTGCAACTTTTCGAGCAACGACAACCCGGCTCGAAAATCGGCGATGCTGCCGAACCAATCTTCGCGATCGACGGAAATACCAAGTGAACGAACAGCCGCTTGGGCACGTTGCAGTTCATCATCGAGCAACCGTTGGATTTGAATCGGTTTTCCATCGCGAGTCACTGAACAAATCGTCGGCTCGCTGCCAGGTCGGCGCAGTGTGCCGCCGACATCGCGAATTCGAATCGCAACATCCAGCGCACCGTCGGTACGGCTGCGCAGCAAAACGGCCAAGGGCGCCGACTCTGCGACCACCGGCCCTCCGTCGGCTTCGTCTAAACGAATCGTTACGACTTTCTGCAATTCGCGTGCTTTGGCGATCAAGCCATCTCGAAACTCAATCGAAATCGGTGGCATACTGACCAGCCGATCCACGATCGCGATCACTCGTTCCCCAGACTGCGAGATGTAGACGGTTTGGTTGGGCAGATCCAACGCCGCCAGCGATTCTCGATTGATCACCATCGGTAAATCTTCTTTGGAGTCGCCTCGTTCATTGGCAACCCGAAAACCACAAAAGCCGTCACGCTGAACGACCGCCAGCACCAACGGTCGCCGCTTGACTTCGATCGAAACGCCGTCCGACATCACGCTGTCAGCGCCAACCAATTCGGCCAGCGCGGCGAGCTCGTCAATCGAGTATTCGGCTCGCGAGTAATAGTATCGATCGGAATCCACCTCGATATGCTGGACGACTCTTTGATCGATCGGCGAAAGCGGCAGCGACGAATCCGTCCTCAGTTTTTCCAACGAAACTGCGCGGCCTTTGGTGAACCCGTCGCCACGTTTTTTGCGTTGCTGCAGGACAGGACGCAAATGGATGTAGTCGTCATGGAAAGTGAAGTCCCAACAGATCCGCTGCTCTTTGATCTGGGACAGTGCCGGCAGACCGGCATCAACGTCCTTGGTGTCCATCAGATTGCTGGTCAACAGGCAGTCGAGTTCCCGCAGGGCGATTTTTGATTGGTCCGGTTCGAATCGCCTTCGATTCAGTCTTCCTTCATCGTAGTCTTGATTTTCGATGCGTTTACGCAGTTCCGAGCCTTGCTGTTTTAACTGGGTCGACAGGTAGGAAACGAAGCCGTAGCCGTGAACACACGGGCCTTCGCCCTGCGAATCGCTACACTGACAACCGGCCGGCGGAGAATCCAACATGGCATCGGCATAGATATCGAATCGCTTCGACCCCGCCGTCGCGTAGCCTTCGATGGATCCGTCACGAAAGACCTTGTCGATACCGAATCGAAGCCCGCTTTTCTTTGCTTTCTTGGCAAAGTGCTGAGGGTACATTCGCTGAAGCGTCGAGAACGCTTCAATCAGCTCGTTGACTTGGGAACGCTTGCTGGGGCCGAGAACGTCTTCCGAGAAAAGATCCCGCTCGCCCCGCCGCAGCGGAATCCCGGACTTCTGCATTTCCGCAAGAATGGCTTTCAAGTCGACGTGCGACGGACTTCCTTTTCCCATAACCAATCACTACCTATTCGCTGCGGCGGAAGAATCTGTACAGCAGGTAGTCTAAGGCATGGTATCGGAAAATCCGAGTAGTGTTCTCGCGAGCGTCAACAAGCAAAACCGCCCGACTATAAATTCAGTCGCTTAGCGATTTCGTCTTTGACGGCCGACGCATCGGCGGGCAAATGGGTCGCCGGATTGGCGAATTCGCTGGTCACGCCTTCGATGGAAGACTCGTGATAGCCGACCTTAAAGTCCGTGAACTTCAAACCATGCGCAGTGCTGATCACGACCGTCTTGTCCGATGACTTGATCACGCCGCGCTTGATCAGTTTGGCTAGTACCGCCAAGGCAACGCCCGTGTGCGGACACGTGAACATGCCCGTCAAGTCAGCGTGTGCGGCGGCCGCGGCCAACTCGTCTTCACTTGCTTGCTCGACGATTCCATCGGTTTCCTGAACCGCTTTGACGGCTTTGACATAGCTAATGGGATCACCGATTCGAATCGCGTTGGCCAACGTATCGCTTGCCGTCACGCTGACCTTATCTTTGAAGCCGTTTTTGTAGGACTGATAAAATGGGTTCGCGCGTTCGGCTTGCGCGGCGACCAGTCGTGGCATTCGGTTGATCAGCCCCAAGTCCTTCATCAACTGAAACCCTTTGTGAAGAGCGCTGATGTTGCCCAGCTAGCCGACCGGGATCACGATCCAGTCGGGGACTTCCCATTCGAATTGACGCACGATTTCGATGCCGACCGTTTTTTGCCCTTCGATGCGTAGACTGTTCATCGAATTGGCGAGGTAGATCGAGTTGTCCTTGGTGACTTCTTGGACGATTTTCATGCAGCCATCGAAGTCCGTATCGAGTGCTAAGACATGGGCACCGTTGGCGACCGGCTGAATCAACTGGGCGGTGCTGACTTTGCCGGCCGGCAAGAAAATGATCGCTGGAATCCCAGCATACGCTGCGTACGCAGAGAGCGCCGCGCTGGTGTCGCCGGTGCTGGCGCAGGCAACCGCTTTGACGCTGCTGCCCTGGGCCATCATTTGCTTGACGACACTGACCAGCACCGTCATGCCCAAGTCTTTGAAACTGCCGGTGTGGCTGTTGCCGCACAGCTTGATCCACAGATCGGGAACGCCCAATTGCTTGCCCAATCGCTCGGCCCAAAACAAGTTCGTGTTGCCTTCGAACATGCTGACGACGTTCTCGTCGGCCAACGATGGGATCACCCATTCCCGCATTCCCCACACGCCGCTGCCGTAGGGCCAACTGCTAACACTGGCGCGCGAATCAAAGAGTTGCTGCCACTGATAGGCGTTCTTTTTTTGCAGTGGTTCGCGCTCGTGATGCACTTCCAACAGGCTGCCACAGGTCGGGCAGGTATAAATCACATCGTAAATCGAGAATTTTCCCGTGCAGCCAGAAACACAGCGGAAGTAAACCGTTTGGCTTGCGGTATCAGTTTTGGGCTCTGCGACAGACGACATTTGAAAATCCTGGAAATTGACGGTGACTCCCCCCATTATGTTCGCCACCGCCGATCAGGCAAAGGGCGATGCGAAAGAGAAGTTAGGGGTCGTTTGAATCGGCCTGAATAGCGAGATATCAGATGGAGCGGAGCCCAAAGATGAGCCTGGGCTGATCGAAATGAGCCAAGCGAAGCCTAAATCGGTCTGGGCAATCTGGCGGCGTGCTTCTAACGTGGCGGGACCATGAACTCAATAGCAACAGATTTTGAGCGAGAAACCGCTTTGACCCCCGCTTTTCCCATGTCCCGCGTCGTATTGTTCCTTTCACTGGCCCTGTCGGGTGCAGTGGCTGATTTATGGACGAAATCGGCGATTTTTGCGTGGCGCGGCCTGCCAGGCCAAAGTGATCCATGGTGGATCATCGACGGTGTTTTGGGCATCGAGACCGCCGTCAATATCGGCGCCGTATTCGGGCTGGGCGCCGGGAAAGGACTGTTTTTTGCCGCTTTTTCAGTCGTCGCCAGCATCGGGATCCTGATCTGGTTGTTCTGGTTCAAAGCCGCCCAGTCGATGTGGCTGACCACCGCGCTGGGAATGGTCACCGGTGGCATCATCGGCAACCTGTACGATCGACTGGGGATGTGGTGGTCGGTGGGCTACCCCGAACAGTGGCAAAGCGGTGTTCGTGACTGGATTTTGTTCCAAATCGACGGAGTTCCCGGGTTCAGCCCTTGGCCGAATTTCAACATCGCCGATTCGCTGTTGGTGGTCGGCGCTGGCATGTTGCTGTATCAATCGTTCTTTCCTGGCAGCGAAGAAACAAACGCACCAACCAACGACTCACCCGACAGCGTTCAACATGACCCAGCATCCTGATACTTGGACCACCGAGCACGAAGGCCGACTCGCCGCGATGACCGAAGTCGCAATGGCGGCCGGCAAGCACACGCTGAAGTACTTTCGCAGCGACAGCTTGGTCATTGACGCCAAATCCGACGAATCACCGGTCACGATCGCGGACCGCGAAGCCGAACAATTGGTTCGCAAGCTGATCACGGCCAAGTTCCCAACCGACACGGTGCAAGGCGAAGAGTTTGCCGAACAAACCGGAACCAGCCGTTATCGATGGGTCGTCGATCCCATCGATGGCACCAAATCGTTCGTCTGCGGCGTGCCGCTGTATTCAACGCTGCTGGCCCTCGAATGGGATGGCAAACCACTGGGCGGCGTGATCTTCATCCCGGCGACCGGCGAGATCATTGTGGCCGCGACAGGGCAGGGCAGTTGGTTCAAAAACGGTGAAGCCGACGACTGGAAACGGGCCGCCGTTTCAAAAAAAGCCGACATCGCCGAAGCCATTTTTGTGGTCAGCCAAGTCGACTCGTTCGCCCAACGCGGTGCCGCCGATGCTTACCTGAAGCTGGAAAAAGCATCCTGGCTGACTCGGTCCTGGGGCGACGGATACGGCTATCTGATGGTCGCGACCGGCCGCGCGGACATCATGGTGGATCCGATTTGCAATGCCTGGGACGTGGCCGCAATCCTGCCGATCATCATCGAAGCAGGCGGCAAATTCACGGACTGGGCCGGGATCGAAACCTGCCGTGGCGGTGATGGAGTGGGAACGAATGGGCGGCTGCACGACGCGGTCATGAAAATGCTGTCTTAAAAATTCAGCCTTCCCCGCGATTTTCGCTCAAGTTCACGTCGCCTTTGGCCGACGGTTGCCCTTCCATCGACGACCACGATTTTCCTAAGCTCCGATTACAGACATCTTCTTTGTCGACGGAGCGACGTGGTTTTGTTTCAGTTTTGCCGAATAGCGATTCTTTTTGTCCTGCTGGTTGCCAGCGGTCAGTCGCTGCGCGGACAAGACACGCGATCCAGCCAAGATCTACAGCCCGGTTCCGACGCTCCAACGATTATCTCGCGGTCGCCTGTCACGGTGCCCGCCAATACGCTGGACATGCTGGCCGGAGGTCCCGAAAAATGGACCAGCCCCGAGGGCATGGCCAGCAGCCTGCAAGTGCTTTTGCTGTTGACCGTGATCAGCATGGCGCCGGCGATTCTGTTGATGACGACCTGCTACGTTCGCATCATCATCGTGCTGGGACTGCTGCGTCAAGCGATCGGTTTGCAGTCGCTGCCGCCCAGCCAAGTGATGACCAGCATTGCGTTGTTCATGACCTTGTTCGTGATGACGCCGGTTTGGACCCAGGTCTACGAAACCGCGGTCAAACCTTACACCGATCCCGA
>JBAUHR010000636.1:0-13653 GCA_049680385.1 Rubripirellula sp.
GGCTTGTACGGGTGGATCACTGGCAAGGGCGGATTGGAGCTGGGGCCGCAGTGGACGGATTTTGAATCAAAGCTGGCCACGCCGTCGTTCCCGTTCATCATTGTCGCTGTTGATGTTTCCGATGGCCGGTTACAGAACCCGCTGGTCGATGGATCAAGCGATTTCGTGGTCAGTCTGGACGAGGCAAAGCTAGACGGGGCCGAAGCGGTTCACACCGTGCCAGTGCTGCACAGTTTTTTAATGAACGATGATCGGGCGAACGAGTTGACCGTGAATTACGTGATATCCCATTAAGAACGACGGAATTCACCGTCCAACTTTCCGGCGATGCAGCACGTAAGCTGGGTACCAATGCAAAACGCAGGCGTCGATTGACGCCTGCGTTTGCTTAGAATGACACTTTCATCAGTGTGAAAGTTCAAATGAACGTTCTCGCAGCGCCGTGTAACCGACCAAAATGAAATCCGTGCCGATGGCAGGGGCGTCGATCTGGGCTAAAAATCCCTCTGCGGTGAACAGCAAGAAATATAATCGCTCGGCGATTTCCAAAAAAGGCCAATCTTCATGACTTTTTCGCAAACGTCTCGGGTTCCCGAATTGTTGCGAATCGGGCCCCAGATCGCGTTGTTACCGGTCGTTCACGGCAGCGGCCAGTTTGCACTGACGGTCCGACGGTGGATGTTGGAAGAGTCGTTTGACTGCGTTGCAGTGCCGCTGCCAGAATCGTTTCGCGAAGCCGTCGAAGAGTCTGTCCTGGACCTGCCGGCGCCGTCAATCGTCATCCAGCCTGCGATGTCAACGTTCAAACCCGACCAAGAAAGTTGGGCCCCGACGACTTGGACCGCTGACAGCGACGACTCTGACAACGAATCGGACGACGACGATGAAGAGTCGGTGCCGCTCAGTTACGTCCCGGTTGATCCCTGCCAGGGCGTCATCATGGGGATTCGCGCGGCGATGGGCGAACACATCCCGCGAGAATACATCGATTTAGAAACCGATCGGTTTCTGCCTTATGCAACCGTGATGCCAGATCCATTTGCAGTGCGGCATGTGTCGCCCGAAAAGTTTGCTGCCGCGGTTTTGCCAAGCATCACGCGTCCGCCGGATCAGCAGACTCGCGACCGGATGATCTACATGGCGGTCCGCTTGATCGAGTTGGAAAAGCGATACGATAAGATTTTGATCGTCACCAGCGTGCTGCATTGGCCATGGATTCGCGAAGCCTACCAGCAACTCAAAGACGCAGCGCCGGAATCCAACGTCGCCGTATCGTCGTCGGTGATTGAAGAACCGCAGCACGACGAAGTCTGTTCGCCGATCCGTTATCGCGTCGAACCCCGCACTTTAATGTTTTTGTTCGGTGAACTGCCCTACATCACGAACCTGTATGAACGGGCGCGGGCTGAACTAGAAGACGACGACGACTTGCAAATCGACGGCGTTAAAGAGTTGTTGCTGGCGGCACGTGATTCGTACAAAAAGGAACTCGGAAATCGGGCTCGCCGAGTCACTCCGTTGCTGTTGTCAAAGTGTCTTCAGTACATCCGCAATCTGTCGTTGATCCATCGCCGGATGACGCCCGACTTGATCACGATCGTGACTGCGGCCAAGCAAGTCTTGGGTGATCAATTCGCATTGCATGTTGCGGAACTGGCCAATCAGTACGGTGACCAAACGCAGCCAAGTGACGCAACTTTGTCGACGGTCACCCTTGGAATTGACCAAGTCCGTTTGCCCGACGGCGAAGTCGCGCCGTTGGTCAGCCGGTTACCGGGACCACCGATCAGTTGGTGTACCCTGCAATTGCAACGCCGGCCGAGTGATTCGGAGAAAGATCGCTGGACGTACAAATGGAACCCGTACAGCCAGTGTAGCTATCCGCCCGAAGACGACTTAATCGAAGCATTTCGAACGCGAGTGATTGAACGGGCTCAAGCCAACATCGGCAATGATTTGGCACGCACCGAAAAGTTCACCACCAGCGTCAAAGATGGCATCGACATTCGCGACACTCTTCGGCATTGGTACGAAAAACAAATCTACGTCAAAGTCGTTCCGCCAAGTCGTGGGATGCTGGACGCGTGTGTGATGTTGTTCGATTCCCCTGCCGACCCACGCGATTATCCTTGGCGGACGACGTGGTTCGCCGAGCATGCGACCGAATCAACGTTGGCTTTGTTTGCGACCAACTTTGAAAAGGAAATGATCGGGCCTGGGATCGGAATGAGCGTCTATGGCGGCGCGATGTTTTTGTATCCGCCTGTGACGATTCCCGATGTTTGGCAGGACACACGGCTCGACTACACCGAGACTCTTGAAGAACGCTTGATCGCGGCGGCCTGTTTGCATAGTCGCGGACGCGAAATCGCGCTGCTGTCATCGTTGCCCCCAGGCAGCGGCTGGAAGCGCCTTGCCCGCCGGCACAAAAAACACCTGGTCCATGTCCCGTTAACATCTTTCAGCGACGAACAAGTCCAACGTCTGCGGATGGTGCACGTGCTCAATGGCAGCGAGGTGCGAAGCTATGCCGAGGACTTCATCCGACGCGTTTAGCAACGCGCAAGGACGAGTGTTCGGCATCAACGCCGATGTTCTTTTTGTTATTCGGAACCGCCAACGTACAACCTGTGTTGTCAGTCGCACACAAACGCATCGTCGATTCCTTGTGTAATGATGATGTGTTGATTGACCGACAATTCGGTTGTGACTTGCTTGGTCCCATCCGGCCAGAAAACGGCAAGGCGGTCGATTCTCGCGTTCTGGCCAAGGCCGACGAATACACGATTCTGATTTCGACACATGTATCCGTCTCCGGTACACACAAACGAATAAAGTGTTTTGTCGCCGGCTTGGATTTCAATTTTGGCGCCAATCGCATCACGTTCACAACGGGTTCCTACAATCTGAATGCTGATCCAGCCATTGGACGTTTCCGTTTGGTTTTCCAAAAGGGCCAGTGGTTCTTCCAAATCGCCTACCACGACATCGACCAACCCGTCATTGTTCCAGTCGAGTCGCGCCAGTGCTCGGCTGAGGTGTTTCGCTTGAAAAAAGGGCTCGTCGTCAGGAAGGTCCGCCTGCTGGAAACCGTCTTGCGAATGGACCAGCAGTTGGATAGGCATCTTGAAGTCCTGGCCATCGTTAAAGTCTTCGATGTGACCATTTCCAACCCAAAGATCTTCGGTTGAGTTGTTGTCGAAGTCGACTGCTTGCGTTCCGAAACCGACGTGTTCACGTGAGTGTCGTCCGATTCCCGATGCGATAATTTGATCGTCAAACGCGCCGCTTGGCTGCTGAAGAAAATGATTGGATAGTTCATCATTGAAGGTGGTGACATGCAAATCAGGCCGCCCATTGAGATCAAAGTCTGCCACAGCAACTCCCATGCTTGCTAACGGCATTCCACGTACGCCCAGCCCAACGCCTTGCACCAGAGCCAGGTCGGTAAAACGATTGGGAATGTCCACGTCAGAGCGGTTCGCTTTCCAAAAGTGGTTTGCCGTTTGGTCATTGGCGACAAACACTTCGTTGCCTGGTTTACCGTCGAAGTCTCCGACGACCAATCCCATCGCGGCCCGCCGATCCGGATCGTTCGGTGGTTCGGCAAGAATCGACGACGCCATTGACCCATCGCCAACGCTAAAGAAGACGCGATCGACACCGGCTCGAAACTGCGTGGGACCTGGATACCGAAGTGGTTTGCCATCGGCTCCATACTTTATCGCCGTAAAAATGCGTTCGTCGTCGACGTAGTTCACTTCCAATATTTCAGGCAGGGCGTCGCCATTGAGATCGGCGATGGCAACACCGGTCGTGTAAACGCCTCGGTTCCACTGTTTCCCTGTTGTCGCTTTGTGAAAAGTCCCGTCGCCTTGATTGATCATCAGCGTGTTGGCGAACATGTTTCCGATGACCAGATCCTGAAATCCATCTTGATTCCAATCGCCGGCCGTTACACCCATTGAATAGCCCAGGTCATCCGAGTTTGCTTTTGTGCAGACCTCAACAAAACGTTTGCCAAGATTGCGGAACAATGCATTGGAAGATGCCGGTTCAGAACCTTCACGTTTGCGTGGCGAGACATTGAATCCACCTTGGGCCGCGTAAACGTCAACGCGTCCATCTAAGTCGAAGTCGATGCAGGCGATCCCAGCACCCAGAGCCTGATGCAACAGAAAGTCTTTGTGCACCACAGGATTGGCGTTGATGTATCGAAAATCTAGCCCCGTCCGCTGTGCCACATTTTGATACACCGGCGTTGCGCTGGAATTTTGCGACCAACGTTGTGAATCGCTAGCCGCTATCGGCTCAGTGGCTTTATCAAGATCAGACCGGAGGTCAGCGTACGTTAGCGGTTCGACTTTGACGTGGCAAAGCGAAACTGAGCGTTGTTTGTCGCGGTCAAACAAAGACTTAGCACTCGCCAAACCCATTGCATGGTGTTGCATGGTGGCGCTGCGTGGATCAAACAGAGACGTTCCAATGAACCGCCATGCCCAAGCCTGATAGGGCTGTCCCATTCGCGATTGTTCCGAAGCCAAAATGTTGAACGCATTCGCGGACGATCTGGGCGTTGCGGCAACGTTGCCGACCAATTCGACCAAGTCTCCGATTTCTTTCGCCCGTGCCATTACAAGTTTGGCATCGTCGGTTTGCCCTACAGCGGCAAGAGACTGACCAAGTCGCAAAACGGCCGATCGGTGCATCGGCTCGCGAGCGACGGCGGCTGCGTACGCACGGATTCCTTCATCGTGTTTGCCGGCCAACGTCATTGCATTGCCTATCGCGATCCAAAAATCAGGATACCGATCCCAGGCTTTTTCTCGCTGCGCGTACCAGCGGGTAAAGGCATCGTCATCACGTTGCATGCTGAGCGCAAATCCCAGCAAACACATTGCCGCTGGATTCTTTTGCTGTACCAGCGGTGCGCTATTAAGTTGCGCTACGCACTCCTCGATTCGGTTTCTGTGCAGATCGATAAGTGCATTGACGAGCGACTGATTCGATTGGCTGGCCCACTGAGTCGCTTTGGTTCGTCCAACATCGGATGTTGGGGCCAACAAACATCGCAGTTCGTGAATTTCCATCGGCACGGATCGACACAGAATGCGAAAATGTTCGTTCGCATCAAAACGCAAGCCAAGTTGGTTTTGCAAGGATGCCACCAAGCGACGCGTCTTTGTATCGTCAGGCGAAATTTTCAAGAGACGTTCGTATTGTGCGATCGCCCCGATGATATCGCCGTCCGAAATTAAAAGTCGAGCTGATTCATTGAGGAACCGTTCAGCATGTTCGGGCGAGTTCTTGGCTGCCTCGTCCAGAATGGTTTGCGCGGCTTGGCTGTCACCCTGTCCGTGCCGGATCTGTGCGTAAAGAAACTGACCATAGCCATGATCGGGTTGTTCGATCAAAACGGCTTCGATCGCGGTGGACGCTTTTCCGTATTGCTCGGACTTTAGAAACCGTTCAGCGTCGGCGAGCCTACTTTCCACCGTGTCCACCGGTTTCAACTCAGGCGTGGGTTTCGCGACCTGCTGCGATGACTCGTCTGTCTTGGATTCGGAGCAACCCGAAGCGACAAGGACCAGGATCGAAAAACAAAGCAATGCGCCTCGCTGTTGATGACGCGATCGTATTTTGCGGTGTCGGAAAACAGACAAGGAAAGTACCGCCGGCATCAATGAACGAAGAATGAGCTGCGTCGCGCCCAAAGATTCTCGTCGATTCATACGATCGCGCCCAGAACCGGCCGGCGAGTACTGGGTACAAAAAGAGGCGATCACTCAGGGTTCCCGTTGATTCGCTAGCGATTGCGTTGAAAGTTCTGTTGAGCATCCAAGATTGCTCGTTCGAGTGGATCGGGCGCGGAATCGAAGTCGTCCTCTTCGGCCAGTATTGGTGCCACGGCTCGTGCGTTGCCTTGGTTCCTTGCGGCTCGGTAAACATCGATGCTGCCCGGCTGCAACTCGTCGCCCGGTGGTAACGGGAACCGGCCGATGCTTTTGCCGTGGAAGTTGATGTCTTCGATCGGGTTATCGCCGGCACCCGCGGTTCGATCGATCGCGACCGATTGAATTTTCCATTCGTGAACGACGATCTCATACCGTACCATCGCCGGAACCTCGTTGACGATTTCGCGAGTTTGTGAATCGCCCAGTGGTGTGATCACGCGAAAGTTCTGGATTTGGAGAGCTCCCGAATCACGTTCCAAAATGACATCGGCAGAACTTCCCGACGCGATCCGCAAGGACTTTGTCTTGGAAGGATTCTTCAGGTCAACGACACCGACTTGGATCTCGCGTGGTCCACCGTTTCGCAATTGAATGCGGGCCGGTTCAAGCGGTGGGTTGGGTATGGTCTGTGAATCGATCAACACCGACTGAGGCAGCGGCGGACCGATAGGGCCGATACCGCCAAACCCTGGCAGCGGCGAAACACCAAACACCTGTGGGGGAATGCCGAGACCGGGCGTCGGAATGAATGGGCCTGGCAAACCAGGCGAAGCGTAGCCGGGCCCCAGATATCCTGGGCCTAAATATCCCGGACCCAAGTACCCCGGCAAATGAAGTGGCAGCGGGACCGAATGTCGGTTACCCAGTGGCCGTACCATTCGCCGCGTCAATCGAAAATACGGATTGAAGTCATCAAGGTCGGCGGTTTCCATTTGCCCTCGTCCGCTGCGCGGGAAACGCAGGATACGGTTGAGTTCAAAGTTGAAGTAACCTGCAAATCGCCCATCGATGGAGTCGTATCGCGGTTCGCGGCTGAAAAAGAGACGAGCGCCAATGTCTTCGTACATGACCAACCGGCCTGGCCGAATTTCAACCCGAGCGACAACGACGCCGGTTGGTTCAAACATCTCGAAGTTCTGAGCGGCCGCCGTCAACGTCAGGATTGTCAGAATGACCATCGACAATAGGGATCTCATGGCAAGCCTCTGCATTGGAGATGCGAAAGACTTCATTGTAACGTAGTCGTCGATGCAGAGACTTATGAAGTAGGGAAGCGACGGCTGACAATTCCCAACAACCCGCTGGTACACATCAGCAACACCAATCCGACGGTGGTTAGGCCGCCGAGTGCTTTCAGCCGATCGCCGACTTCGACGTTCTTCCAGGCAATGCGAATCTCATCACGTTTCTTGCTGTCAAAGTGCAACTCGACGGCTGACTCGTAACGGGTTGAGTCGCCTTGGACGACTTGGCCGGTGTAACGTTTGGCAATCAATTCGTTTTCGGTTTCCTCGTCCGATGGCGAATAGAAATCGAATTCACCGCCGGCATCGACCAGTTGAGAAACGTACGTCGCGATCGCGGCACGCTGCATCCATCGCAATTCTTCTAGCGACTGTTCTGCTGAATCACAGGGAAGCGAAACGATGACGATTTTGTGATCGACGCCACGGACCGATGGTTTTTCATCGAGCCAGTCCGGTCGATCGTCGGGGTATTCAATGTGGTCCAGTGGAGCGACCGACAATTGAGCCGGTTCTGGCTTGGATTCGGTCGAGCTGGATTCATCAGCCGACCAAGCCGATGTTACCATCACCAAGACTAACCATGCAGTACCGCCCAGGATAACGGACGGGCGATAAGAGACGACCGGGTTCATGCCATGCTCCTTGATCGAGTCGTTGCGGATGGGGTTTGGTTTGAAGTTGATTGAGTCGCTGCGAGCATCGAATCGCCTTTGCGTTGGCTGACCCACGGTGCCGCCATCTGAACAGCGATTGCAACGCCGCCAGCGATCAACATGCCTGTTGGTTGCGGAATCGGCAGCACTTGATGCACGCCCCATTCGGCCACCACGGCGACGGCGACCGCCCACGGGCTAAGACGGGTTCGGCGCAGCGGGTCGACTGGTTTCCACCATCGAAGGGCTGCGAAAAGCAAGGCAAAGTGAGCCATCATCGCAGACGCCATCGGAACGCCATCGGGCGTGTACAACGCTTGCGGAAGCGTTGTTGAATCAACGTCACGAAGCAGTCCATGGTCGACCGGTAACTTCAAGAATTCTTGCATTGCAAACGCGACTGCACCGACTCCCGCACCGACACCCGCCAACACCAATCGGCGTGGCAGACCTTCGCCGTCTTCGCGTTCCCACAGTTTTCCCATTCCCAAGATGCCCATTGATGCCATCATCACGACCATCGCCATCCATCCGTACGGTGCGATGTTCATGGCGGTGACGGGGCCGCTATGCAAACCCACGACTCCGGCTGTCACGCTTAAACCGATGACGGTTAGGATCGCGGCGACCCATGAAGTGTTCAGTTCGGCAACGCGGTGTACCGAGTGTTTTGCACGCAGTCCGCTTCGCATGTGTTCTCGCCATTGCGATCGCGTCATCGGACGAGCCGCTGCACCGTTGGACTTCGCCAATCGCTGGGCCTGCGCAAAGCTAGGTTGTTGATGTACGTGCAGCACCATTTGTCGGATGATGTAATACGGCACATAAAACACCGCGACGAACGCCAGCAACGGAAGCAGCCAACTCGTGTTGACCAGCAACACAAAGCCGACCACCAACATCAAAACTGCTTTCGATACAGGCGATCGATCCAGCGTACGCCACCACAAGTTCAGGTCGTGCAGACTGTGCCGGATAGCGCGAGCGAAGGGTTCCGCATCAGTGGACGGTTCCACAATCGTCGCCATCACGGGTGCATCGTCGTCGCTCGATTCGACAACTTCGGCTTCGACGACTTTGTCCGATGACCCTTCTGTCGAAGCCAGCGTTGCTTGAAAAGGCACGGCGGGTTGCACGGTGGGATGATTGTGAACCGTGGCGTGTGCGAGTCCTAGCGATTCCAACATTTCTGGGATCGTGTGAAAACGTTTCGCCGGATCTTTTTCTAAACACGTTGCAATCGTTGATCGATAAGGTTCGTCAATGGCCGAAACATCGGGCAACGACGTCATGTGTTTGACAATGATCTCTTGGCAACTCTCACCATCGAACGGCACTTGGCCGGTCAACAGCTCATACAGCACGATGCCCATCGCATAGATGTCAATTTCGCGGCCATACTGACCACGGCCGATCTCTGGCGCCATGTAGTGAAACGTGCCAACGCTTTCGGTATGTCCGCCACGATGCGACGTCGAAATGAATTTGCTTAAGCCATAGTCGCCGACTTTGACGATTCCCAGATCATCGAACACGTTGCCCGGTTTCAGGTCACGGTGAACCAAACCGGCCGAGTGCAGGTGGTGAACACCGGCGGCGATACCCGTGAACCAGCGATCGACTTCGGGTTTGGAAAGACCCTCCGGTGAATCATCTAGCACTTCGCGTAGGTTCGGTCCGGCAACGTACTCCATCACGACCCACCACTGGTTCTGGTCGTCTGGACAGACGTCATACAGCGAAACCAGATTCGGGTGCTTCAGGTTCAAACAATGTGAAACGCCGCGCAGTTCGATTTCCAGATTTCGCTGGATCCGTTTCAACGCCACCTCTTTGCCCGAATCGGTGACCGCAAAATAAACCTCGCCAAATCCACCCATGCCGATACCGCGACGAATCGTGGTTCGGGGCAGCGGAATCGATCCGGGCGAATAGGTGAATTTCATCGGTGACGAAGACGAATGCGGTGACAAGTGTGGCTCGGACACATGAGTCTCTGCCAACCAAGCGGAATCGGACGAGTTTTCAGAATCGAGGTCATTGGAATCTGAATCAGAGTCAAGGATCACAGCGTCGGAGGTTGCCGTTGCCGTGCCAAATCCCGACTCTTTGCTCGAACCGACTCTTAGTTTATCGAAAAGACGTGACATGACGCGTTTTTTCCGTGAATAAGAATCGGAACCTGATTTCCAGCGGTCCGCGACCAGCGACGCTTCGGCGGCATAAGTACAGGCCAAAGCCGCGTCACGACGGGGCGCAAAAAACATATCTTTCCAACCTCTGGGGGGGCTGGGCCGATCAATCGACTCGTTGTCGGCCGGACGATTCAGCGTGTCGTCAGAATGCTGGTTCATGCCGGCTCCAATGTCATGGTGATTGGTCCCAGCGCTAACGACTGGCTGGCAACAAGTTCCTGGAACGGCCCGTCAAGACCCAGCTTCACCGACCAGCCCGCCTGAGAGTTTGCTGCCGAGCCCTTTGGGCGGTGAACCAAGATGGCAACGTCAGTCGCATCACGGTGACGCAAATGGCATTCTCGGCCAGCCCCAATCAGTACGGTTTTGTCCACCAAGACGATGCCATCAACGTGATGATCGAACCGATGAGGCGGTGAAACGGATAGGACGGCCGTTGAAGACAGCGGGCTTCGCTTTTCCAGCTTCATGTCTGCCGAACCGGCGATGTCCAACGATTGCCCATGTCGAATTAAAATTGGCTTTGCGATTTCTGAAACAACTGCGTTGCCCGGAACGTTTGATTCGTGGGGATTCCAAAAGTAGTCGCCCGCAACCCGCTTGATCGACCCGGCGCGGCGTGGCCAATCCGCTTGCACGACAACGTCGGCATCGGATCGGCCGACCGAAAGTTCGTCGCCCAATAACAACAAAAAACCGCCGCAACCGTCGATCCACAAACGCCACCTAGTGGCGCTGGCTTCATCATTCGTTGCGGCGGTGATTGGGAACACGATGCGATTTTCTCGTCGATAGGTTTCTCGTCGCTAGGGCATGCGAAGAACTAGTTCAGTTGGATCGATACCAAAGCGGCGGCATCATCACTTCGAGGAGTGCTGAAGTACGTCGAGATTTGGTCCAACAGTTCGTCTTCGCTGGGTTGATCCAAGTCGATTTCGCCGAAGTACTCGGTGTCGACATGCATCGTTTCTTCTTCGACGTCGATTCGGGTGGCGATTTCGTCCAGCAATTCACGGGTGTGTGAAAGCTGGCTGTCGTCTAGGTTCAACTGGCTGCTGGTTTGTGCAACTCGCAAAGCACCCAAACGAGCTTGCAGGTTTTCGACTTCGACTTCCAATTGACGTTTCGCACCCATCATCGCATCCATTCGCTCGTGAGCAGCGTGCAACGATCCCTGACGAGCCGAAAGCATTTGTTCCAGCTTGTCGGCTGTCGCTTGGCGAGTCTTGAAACGTTTGAAGCGGTTGCCCAAGTCAGTTTTGACTTGCGTTAGCGTGTAGGTGCGACCGGCATAGGTATAAACGGTGTTATCGTTTTGCAGGTCTTCGCTCAGACGCTCGATGTCGGACTGGCCTTTCGCCAAGCCTTCACGAGTGCTGGACAGTTGACCTTCCAGTTTCGCAACTTGGATCTTTTCCAACGCGATTCGTTTTGCGTTGTCTTTGATCTCGGGTTCCAAGTCGGCAATCATTTGCCGGGCTCGCTTGAGTTCCCATTCCAACGGTACCGAGTCGTTGGCGGAACTGCGTAGCCAGTCGACGCCACAGCGAGCGTAACTAAACAAAGGCGTTCCAAGCGACACGCTTGAGAGCAGCGCCAAGACTCCGCCGGTAAGAATCATCTTTTTGATCATGGGTCTCCCCTCCGAAAGGAAATGCGATATTGAACGTGACATAGATGTCTTCAGTTGTGGTTGCCATCGATTGACACCAAGCGTTACAAACCATCATTCGCACGGCCTTTCCGATTCTTGGGACCGATCCTAAAAAAATCCTTGAGGTCCGCAAATATTGCCCGAAAGAGTCATGTTTCCTTACGCGGCAACCGAAAACCTGCCGCAATCGGATTCCGCTTCGCCGAAACGATGAGTTTCACGGCAAAGGGAGAATTTCCAACAACAACTTGACTTTTACGGCATAGAATTACACTGAAGATGGCAGGCTGACCGATAATGCAACAGTCAGTGCCTGTCGTGTTGGCATTTCGCGACACCTATGTATCCAAAACGCAACGTGGTCGGGCGAAAAACAACCTTTTCTTGTCTCGCTAAACCCTTATTCGAAAACGACTTAAAGCAAGTAGTGTTGGTTCGACGAAATGTCCGGCATGCAGCTTGCTGTGAACCTAGAGTACTGAGTGTGGCTCTTTTCAGGAGATCCACTCAGTACGAGCCAAAACTCGATACCAATGCACGGGTCTGGTTTGTTTCATCACTAGCGGGCTGACCGCTCAAACAACGGAGCTTTCTCCGATGACAACATCAAGCGACAACAAAACTCCATCGGTTCCCGGGCCAACCGGCGAGCATTGGAATGAACTGACGGCAACCTTGCCGCCCGATTCAACCGATACGCTTGCCCAATGGTTGAGCACCGACCTGGAAAAGCTGACCGACGAATTGGCTCACTTTTCGTCGCCACGTTCGATCATGAAAGGGCTCAGCCGATAGGCTGAGTTTCGGGGTCCTTCGCCCGGCTTTCAAACGCCCATTTTCGACTGTGCACAAAGCTCGGCCAGATCGGGCAGGATGTCTTGGTAAGCTGGGTCGCCGGCGACATTTCGGGTCGCGCCCGGGTCATTTTCAAAGTCGATTAGCTCAATCGCATCCAGTTCGCCGGTTCGGACCGATCGCCACTGTGTATATCGAAACCGGTCAGTGCGGATGCTGGTCCCCCGCATCTGGTCGCCGCCAGGTTTCTTCTTCAGATACTGGCTGAACGCGGCTGCTTTGATGTGTGCCGAAGTGTCCGCTAGGATCGGCGTCAAGCTTTTACCTTGGCAGTGATCGGGGACGTCCAATCCCGTCATTTCGCAGAGCGTCGGAAAGATGTCGACAAACTCGGTCATCGATAGACTCGATCGATTCGGTTCGACACCAGGCGCCGAAATGATCATCGGCACGCGAGTGGCGATTTCATAGTTGGTGTGTTTGCACCAGACGCCAAAGTCGCCGACGTACCAACCGTGGTCGCCCCACAGAATGACAATTGTTTTGTCGCGTTGTCCGGAACGATCCAGGGCGTCGAGAAGTTTTCCAACCTGTGCATCGGTGAAGCTGGTCGCGGCTCGGTAACCGTGAATCAGTTCGCGAGTCTTGTCGTCGTCAAGGTATTTAACATCCCGAGGGATGTCTGGGTAATTCTTCAGTTCGCCCCAGTTCGAGTTGGCGTAGGGAACGCCGTCGATGACATCTTCGCGAGCAGGGATTTCGATTGACGCCCGGTCATACAAGTCCCAGTACTTTCCGGGGGCGTTGAACGGCAGGTGAGGCTTCACAAACCCAACAGCAAAGAAGAACGGTTTGTCGTGGTCCGCGAAACGTTCAATGATCTGAACCGCCCGATCGGCGTTGTGCCCGTCGGTATACATTTCGTCGGGAACACGGCCACCGTTCTCGTTCGACGGGCCGTTCTTCGTTGACGGGTGGTTGTCTCGCTTTTTTGCTTGAGCGCCGCCGATCGGTTCTCTGTTTACATACCCCTGGCCCTTTCCTGGTTGCGAAGGTGCCCAGTCGTTCGCTTTGAGTGTCCATGACGGAGCGTCATCGGATGGGCTGTGGTAGACCTTGCCCAAGAAAGTGGTCTCGTAACCGTTTTGTTTGAAGTGTTGGGGCAACGTCAGCACGTCTGGCATTTTTGAACGCAGCAGCGTGCTGAAGTTCCAGCATCCGGTCGTTTCGGGACGGCATCCGCTCAGCAAGCTTGCTCGCGATGCACCGCAAACGGCGACCTGGCAATAGGCTCGGTCGAATCGAACACCCTGGCGTGCGAGACGATCGATGTTGGGACTGTGAATGGACGAGGCACCGTAACAGGCAAGCTCG
>JBAUHR010000637.1:0-2267 GCA_049680385.1 Rubripirellula sp.
GAACCGTGCTGTTCTTTTTTCGGGCTCAAGCAAGGGACGGCTCCGAAAGCAGATCAACTTTCACTTTTCGCCGAGGTTCCTGGCGGATAGGGCAGCGCACCAAACCGACAGGACGGCGCTTCGACCCCCAAGGGGTGTAAGGCAAATACAGGGGGATAACTTCTTTGCTGAGAAACAAAAATTTGACATTTGGTAACGTATATGCCACCATATATTTCTATGGTTGAGCTCGTTGTCTATGTCACGGAAGAGGGAAAAGCACCGTTCGATGATTGGTTTACCAAGCTAGACACGGCCGCAGCCCTAAAGGTTAGAACCGCACTCGCGCGGATTGAAACCGGCAACCTGGGCGATGTGAAGCCCGTAGGGCAGGGCGTGTCCGAACGGCGTATCACCTTCGGCCCAGGCTATCGCGTCTATTTTGGCCAAGATGGCGACAAGCTTGTGATTTTGCTCTGTGGCGGCACGAAAAGACGCCAGTCCAAGGACATCGAGCAAGCCAAGGCATTTTGGGACGACTACAAAAACCGAAAACAGAAAGGAAACTGACATGCCACTGACCAAAGATTTCAAAGAAACCATCAAGGCGCGCGCCGAGCGCGATCCTGAGTTTCGTGTCGGCCTGTTCCGTGAAGCGATCGAAGCGATGCTCAGCGATGATCTCGAAACGGGCAAGGTGCTGCTGCGTGACTACGTGAACGCCACCGTGGGCTTCGAGACACTTGCCGAGGACATGCAAAAAGACCCCAAGAGCTTGATGCGCATGCTCAGCGCCAAGGGAAACCCGCGCGCCGATAATCTGCTCGCAATGGTTGCCCGCTTGAAACAGCGCGAAGGCGTGTCCTTTTCGCTGACGCCGAACAACGGGCTTCACGCATAGGCTTTCATTCAAGGCGCGTTGCATGCAAGCATGCTTTATTGAATGTGGATAGCTCCCGCTTAGCGGGTTTTGCAAGTGCAACTCTCATAAACGGCTGGTAGAATTTCAAACACTATAAGTAACGCGTCATTTGAGCAGTGAGATCAGCCTATGAAGACAATTTCAAAGATGGATTGGGACATCATCGACGCTCGTGTCACGAAGGCATGCGATCGGCATCAGTTCCAGAAAAATACAGTTGGATTTTTGGCGATCGTCATTGATCAGATCTTCCCTGGCCATGAAGACCAATTGCAAGAAATCATCACAGACGGCCCAGACGATCGAGGCGTTGACGCCATTCACATCGTAGAGGGCGAAAGTAGCGCTGAGGTCTTTCTATTTCAGTCCAAATACAGGGAAAGCCAGGCCACTTGTCACAAGACGATCAATGACGCCGAAGTCCTAAAAGTTTCGTTGTTTCTGAATGAGCTCTTCGATAAGGCGGATGCCCTCGCTGACAGTGGAAACTTTCGACTACAGGAAGCCGTTCGGCGGATTTGGGAACTTCACGACAGAGGGAAAATTTGCCGTTACAAAGTTATATTTTGCTCGAATGGCGGGGGCTTTGCGACATCTGCACAGGGGATTATTGACAGCGTAAAAGCATCGCATTCGTCGGTGTCTTTCGAATTCTATAGCGGACACGATGTCGTGCAAGCGATGGCCATCGAAGGGCGGGACGCCGAAGATGGTCAGCTCCAAGTGATAGGTAAAGAAATCCTCGAACGGTCAGATGGTGACGTACGAGGGGCTGTTGCATCCGTCGATGCACAGTCTTTTGTCGATCTCATCACCGCAGAGGATGGGGAGACGATAAAGCGCCACCTGTTTGATGATAACTTGCGCGTCTTCCTGGGCGCGAAGGGTGGTTATAACCAAGCGATTATTTCGACCGCCACCTCCGGCGACAGCTATCTTTTCTGGTATCTGAACAACGGTGTGACGATTACCTGCAAGAGCTTTTCCTACAACAAGGGTCACACGAACCCGAAGCTTGTTTTCAAAGACTTTCAGATCGTTAATGGCGCGCAAACCTCGCATTCTCTTGTTGAGGCAGCACGGACGAACCCAGAAGCGCTTGCTGATGTTGTCGTGATGGTTCGAATGTACGCGACCGATAGAGCGGACATCGCGGAGAGGGTGGCGGTTGCAACCAACAGCCAGGCCAGGATTCAAAGCCGCGACTTGATGTCGAACCATGAGACGCTGAAGAAGTTGGAGTTGGCTTTCAAAGAGCGCGGCTATTTCTTTGAGCGGAAGAAGAACATGCATTCGGACAAGCCAGGCGTAAAGAGGATCGACGCGCTAAAGCTTGGCCAGATCATTCTTTCCTACGAGCTAAGAG
>JBAUHR010000638.1:0-12667 GCA_049680385.1 Rubripirellula sp.
GATGATGTCGCCGATCGTTGTCCGCAATGCCGACGCAGGCAACGCGTAGTTCAGCCAAACACCCGTGGCCGTATCGCGAAGTTCTTTGCCCAGCATGCCAACCAAGTTTCCCTTCGCATCGACAACCGCGCCACCCGCGGCGCCAGGATTGTTAGCGATCAAATCCAAGATCAAAACATCGCCGCGATAGGGCGTCTTGAATGTCCCACGTCGGGCATCCAACTGAGTCACCGCAGCGACGCTGCCCTGCATGACGCTGGCGGGTTCGTCGCCGGTTGCGATATTGAACAGATTGCTGATCGCGATGACCGGGTCGCCCCACTGAACCGACGTGTCGGCGGGAACGGGAAAGTAGGGCAGTTCGGATGCGTCGATCTTTAGCACCGCCAATTCAAGGGCAGGCTCAAAACCAACGATCTTCGATTCGAACCGTCGGCCGTCATCAAGCTGCACGATCGGATCGACGTCCAACACATAGCTCCAAGCCGTCGCGATGTGTCCGTCTGGCGAAACCAGGAAACCGCTCTGATAGGCTTCCAGTCCCTTCAATCCACCGGCCCCGTAGACCTTGGCCACGCGTCGCTGGGCATCGCGAGACCACGGCGCAAGTGAGTCCTGGGCCGCCGCGATATTCATGGTTGTATTCATGGCTGCGATATTCACTGCTGCAGTTGCAAACAACCGCACAACTAGCTTTTGAATGTTCATCATTGGTCTTCGGCGTCCAGTTCCGATTCGGGGACTAACTTCCACGACTTCACTTTCACCTTCAACAGCGATTCGGTTCCGTATCGCAGATCCAAGAATGTTGGCACGGCGTCGGATTCAGCACCGTCACGCAAAATCCAAAGTTCGGCGGGGTCTTCGTCGCGATCGGCAAAGACTTCGACGGCTTCCAATTTGTGAGAATCGGGATGTGACAGCCACCGAGTTTCCATTTCACCATCGATGCCCACGACACAATCTCGCAGCGGCCGCTGGCCACCAAGCGGCATGGTGCCCCAGTAAAACGTTTCACCGAATTGCTTGGGCCCGGTCGCCAGCATTCGTCGCCAAGCATCCAGTGCCGCCAACATGCCGACTGGCGAACGCCGCGTAACGGCCTCGTAAAGCTCGCCCTTGGTTTCGATCTGAACCGGACGCTCGCCAACGATCATTGCCATTTTGCCGGACGTAACACGAATCATCACCGTACTCGCGTCTCCGTCGGCCGTTTCACCTTCGATGATCCAGCCGGTCGGCTCGTCGTTTTCACCCGTTCCTTGCGCCGGGTACTGGTCACGCAACTCGACGATGAAATCGTCTTGCTCGATCTGGTTGAAATGGTAATTCGCATAACCTTTTCGCTCGATTAATTGGTCCGTCACCGACTTGGGGATCGGGTTGTTCCCGTGCGGTGAATCCGGCTCGTCGTCCTCCGGTGCGTCTTCTTGTTCGTTCTTGTCGCTCTCGCCGTCGCCTTCTTCATCCGGCTTTGGTTCTTCCCGCGGCGGTGGTGGCGGCAACGCACCAGCCATCTTTTCAAGCAGTTCGTCCGGCCCATGAACGCTCGCTAGTCGCACCAGCGTGTCACGGCTGTTGCCGTCGATGCGAAAGCGGAGGGGGATTCGCCAACCAGCGGGAAAGGTTGCCAGGACGTTTTGCAGATCGTTCGCCGTTTGAACCACTCGGCCGTCAATTTCAAGAATCTCGGCCCCGTATCGCAAACCACGACGATAAGCGTCGCTGGATTCCAGAATATTGGTGACTCGAACGCCACCGTCGGGGTCCGTCGCCACCGTCGCCCCCAGAGTCGCATGGTCAACGATACGTCCGGAACGCAGCACGCCCAGAAAGTTTTCAGCCTGGTTGATCGAGATCGCATAGCCGACGCCGACGTTGACTCGTCCGCGCTTTTCGAATGAACAGCGGCCGACGATGCCCAGCAGTTTGCCTTCGGCGTCATAGATCGGTCCGCCCGAGTTGCCGGGGTTGATCGACGCATCGGTTTGCAAACAGTCGCCGTATTCCAACAGCGTGCCCGACGGATACTGGTAACGGCCGACACCGCTGAGGATGCCGTAGGTGACCGTGGGCTGCAAGTTCGTCGCCAGCAAAAACGGATTGCCGATCACCATGCACCAGTCACCGGGCTGGGCCGTTCGGCTGCTGCCGAAGGTTGCCACAGGAAAGTCGTTTCTTGTTTTGCCGTCCAGTCCGATCAAGCGGATCATTGCCAAGTCACCGACCGGGTCGATACCGACGATCACCGCGTCGTAGACGTTGCCGTCCGACAGCCCGCATCGCATGAACGTGCCGGCTGGACTGGTGACGTGAAAGTTCGTCAGCGCGAAACCGTCGGGCGAAATCAGCATGCCGCTGCCGCCACCGCCTCCGCCCGGCACAAAGACACAAACAGTCGACGGCATCGCACGCGCGATCGCGTCAATGCGAGACTGTTCGGCCGCCTGCAACGTGGCGGGAATCTGGACCGGCCCGTCGGCGTACGTCACGACACAGGCGATCAACATCATCGCCATCGCGACACAGCGAGCAATCATTGTCATCAAATCCAAACTCCGGTTGGGATCCGGCGGACAGTTCTTTCCGCTCATGGGTTACTTCAACAGTCGTGGTCTTAGGATCGTGACCATGTCACCCAAGTCGCCATCGTCTTGGCAGTCCACCTCGATCGCAACTCGCCGCGCCGCGCCGATGGGAATTTCGAAACCTCGCGGCTCGGTGTCCGTCAGTGATTCTTCCCAAACCGTCGTTCCATCCAGCGCGACTCGCACTGTTACTCCGCTGGCGATCTTTGTCTTGTTCGAACGGACAACCGTTCCGCTGATCGTTTCGAATCCGTCGGCAACGCGGTACTCGACCTTGCCGCCACCGTTGATCGCCAAATCAGCATCGCCGGACACGGCCGGACCAAAGAACGCATCGACCAAGCCTGCGTCGACCTTGGTTTCGATGTAAGTCGTCATCGATGAGTCGGCCGGTTTCTCGGTTGCCAACATCAAGATGCCGCTGCTGAGTTTCATCGACGCAATATGACCGATCGGAAGTTCGTGTTGCAGTCCCGACGACAACGTCATCTTCAGCGGCTGGCCAGATTCGCTGGGCGACAACGACTGGACCGACCACTGCGAACCGTACACATCAGCAATCCGAATCTCGGCGTTGTCCGATACGTTGGCCGTGGACCCAAAGATGACGCCTTCCAGTTTTCCCATGGGCGCGTCGACGGTGTCGCCGTCCAAGTTGAACGTCACCTTTGCGTCCGCAATCGCCTCGACGATGCCCGACGTCGGGTCCAGTTTATCGCCCGGTCGCCGGATCACCATCACGTCACCGCGAGACTCTTTTTCAAGCAGCCCCAACCACTGAGCGTCGGTTGCCGTCGAGGCCGCACGGAAACGGATCGATTTGACCTTTCGCAAATCCGATCGGATCGACCGTTGCCGTCGCGGCTCGATCACAATGCCAGACTCGTCCAGCGAAATGTCTTGCGCGGCAATCCGAGAACCGTCGACCAGCGTGACTCGAAACGCCGGTCCTGTTTCGGTCGGCGGGTCGTACGGCGTCAAACTTTGCAGTTCAGTGAACGGAATCGTTCGCTTGGTTCCCTTGACGGTGACCGACAACGAATCGTCACCGATCCCTGCAAAGTCGCCGACAAATGACTCGCCCGATTGCGTCGTTACCGTCATAGCCGTGTCGGCCGTCACAATCTTGGCCGTCAACGCGTGGCCGAGCAACAGCATGGCGCAGACCGCGATTGCTCTGGGCATGACAAACGCCATGGGAATGACAAGGTAGCGTGGCATCACGGTCAATTTCAAAATCCTGCGCAGCGGTTCGAAGCGGTTAGTTGTGTCAGTCATGAGTCAGCACGAAGACCCGTTCATTCTAACGCAAGCCAGCAAGACTCGTTAGCGTCCTGATTCTTCGGCCAGCACACGTTCGTAGCGATCGACCATCGTGGGCCAGCCGAATTGGGTCAAGACGTCGCGGCCGACGGCGCCGATTTCTTCACGCATGGTCGAGTCGACAATCATTCGCTCGATTCCAGCGGTGATTCCGGCCAAGTCGTTGGGCACCAACAACCCGTTTTGCGAGTCACGGATGATTTGACGAGGCCCGCTGGGACAATCCACGCTAACGCTGGGGACGCCCGCCGCCATCGCTTCCATCAACGCCGACGGGAAACCTTCGTAGTGGCTGGACGTCACAAACATGGTGGCCGCCGCAAGCGGTTCCCAGACCGGCTGGATCCATCCCGGCAGCGACACCGCCGACGCCAGCCCGAGTTGCCGGATCTGATTTTCCAGCAAACTGCGCTGCGATCCTTCGCCGATGATCTGCAATGTCCAGTCCGGGTATCGCTTCACCACCGGCGCGAACGCGCCAATCAATCGGTCGAATCCCTTTTCGATCTCGAGCCGTCCAACCGATACGACTTGGCGGTTGGCCACGGCGACGCTTCGGTCCGACATCACACAAGGCGTATCAACCGCCGAAGGAATCACGTCGACGGGGCCCGTCACGCGGCGGCGACCGGCCGATTCCAGCAGTGTTTCAAGAAACTCTGCCGAGTCCGTCGTTTGCGCGATGACTCGATTGGCTTTCGGGTACATCCGGTTTCGCAGCCACCCGTAGGCGCGGCCAAGCGACTGGGCGGACGGATCACTCCGCTCGCTGATCACGATCGGGATCCCCGTCGGCCGCGCCGCCATGACTGCCAGGATGTTGGTACGGTCACAAAACGACAGCACCACATCGGGCGCCGAATCCACCATCGCCGCGCGTATCACACGAACTCGCCGGCGCAAGTTCGCCAGCGCCGAGACCAGCGACCGACTCTCGCCCATCACACCGAGCATCCGCCGGCTGACCGCCGGATCAACCAAGTGGCGGTCTGATTGGCCCTTGTCCAACGTCAGCAACGTCACCGCGTGCCCGCGACCGGCCAAGCGAGACGACAAACCCGCCATGACGCGTTCGGCTCCCCCACCGTCGAGAGAATGAATCAGACAGGTGATGTTCAAAACTGAGTATTTCGATCGAGATTGTGCGGCGAGCGGCGGTATGGAAGCGATGACGCCGAAAACAACGGATTCTCGGCCAGCGATGGTTGAAACAGTTAGAGGGGGGAACTAGCCTGGAAAACGACTTGTCGCATTCTGGCCAGTCGCAGTGTGATCAGGCGCGTGGGGGCGTGGACGTCAAAAACGGTTTTTGGCCAAACGTGATCGCTCCTTCCCATTTGGTACGCAAAAGGTTTTTTGATGAACAAGCATTTCGTGGCAGCACTTGCGGTGGTTGCCGCTTCTCTTTTGGGCTCAAGCGTCCTGCAATCAGGAACCGCATCGGCTCAAGGTTTCGGCGAGTTCGGTTTCGCTCCCTACGGATTCTATCAACCATTCGGAGCACGGTACTCCACCTCGATCCGTACACCACCGTACTTTGCCACCAACCCCCCCGTCTATTATGGCGCCCGTCACGCTCGTCCGTACGGCCTAAGCCCGTTCGCCGCGCCGCCAATGGTCCAAGCCGGCTCGAACTACAACAGCCGCTTGCGTACCGAGTTCGCTGAACCGGTCGTGCCAACGCCAAACCCATCGTTCAGTCAGCCTTGCGGCAACCCTTGCGTCCACAACAGTGGTGCCAAGCCGAGCCCAGCAAAGCTAGGCGCGATCCAAACCAACCCGTTCGTCGATTCAACCGACCGAATCGCCAGCAACGATAAGACCGAAGCGTAACTCGCTAACGTCGAAAACTTCCCGGCGACATCGCCACGAAAGCCCGCAAGCAAAGCCGCTCGCGGGCTTTTTTGTGCGCCGGCAGTTTGCATGACGCCGAGGGCGTTCCAGCCGAGGCAACGCTTATGAACATGATCGATCGATTGGTTCTGCGAACGTGGTGGCGTTACGCGCCCGACAGCAACGATGCGTTCAACGAACTCTACCACTGGTTCAACCTTGCCGAAGGGGCAGTCTGGTTTGTGCTTTCGGGTCTGGTGCTGCGGCGATACTGGATGCACCGCAACAGTCGGCTTGAAATCGTCTACTCGCTTCTCTTCCTCGCCTTCGGTGTAACCGATTTCTTGGAATCCTCTGCGTTGACCTCGTGGCTGATTTGGCTGAAGATTTTTAACGTCCTGCCGCTATTTGTCGTTCGCCGGATCGTCATACGTCGCTACTATCTTGGATCGACGTTGTATTAACCGACGTTGCATTGACCGTTCGACGCGCAGGTAACTGAATCAACGTGAACCCTTACGCTCCGCCGACCACCGATGCCGATTCACCCGAAATGCCTCGGCGCCATTCATGTCCGGTATGCGACGAACCCGCGTCGATGATACGGCATTGGTCTGGACTGCGAGCATGCGAGACCTGCGGTACCAAGCTCGGCGTCCAGTGGCCATTGCGGTCTCGGATCGCACTGGTCGTCACGCACTTCGTGTGCGTTCCCTTCGTGTTGTGGGCGTCAACGGGGCCTGCGAGTGCTATCGCGATGATCTTCGTCATTTCGGCGGTCGGGTTGATGGCAATGTTTGCATTGATGTTTCGAGACGGGTACTTGGTTGTTTACCGCTTTTTCATTCCCGTATCCGAAGCTGAGACATTGCAGTTGCGCCGTGACTATCGCAAAGCAACGTGCCAGCAGCAGGTTTTGCAGTGAACCGATTCGCATTCGCACCAATCATTGACCTGCCTTTGATCGCTGTAACGCTGGCGTTGTTCGTGTGGCATTTCAATCGCTGGGCTGCTCGCAACGACCTTGAAACCAACCTCGACGTCGCCGCTCGGTTGCCGACGGCTCGGTTACGAGTGCTTGCGTTGTTGGTTGGCGTTTTAGGAATGTGCTGGTACTTAAATTTCGCGGTTTGGGGCATCTTCGCAGCCCTGCTTGCCGCTGGTCTTGTGATCGCTCTGGTCATTGGTGGCGAGCTAGACGGCGGCGTATCGGGGCTTTGGGCTGCGGCCTACTTGATACGTGAATGGTCATTCGGTTTTCCTCAAATCGTCCTGCATCCGCAACTCGATGATGGCCCCACTTCACGTGACAAGCCAAGTCACGAACTCGTCGGCAAGACTGGCACAACATCTTCGCCACTGCGGCCCGTTGGCGATGCACTGATCGACGGAATTCTCGTTTCAGTCACTTCGGACGATGGAAGTCTGCTTGGTGCTGACACGGACGTGATCGTAACCTCCTATCGAAACGGGCTGCCGTGTGTTCGCCCGCATGTTCTGGCAAAACACGATGAATAACGATCCCAGGGGGACCAGCTTTGCGCAGGCGACTGTGGCTTGAATGTGCATTTCGTCGATTTCGAGCGACAGCGTGATTCTGCTACACTCCGGCGGCTAGTCCATCATCACGGACGATCGCTTGACCGGAGATGCGTGTCGATTTCAACACCTAATTCGAGACTGCAATGCCCCTGACCAAGCTGCCGTGGCTTCCGATTGCGATGTTGTTGATGGGAATGATGTTGTTGGTCGGAATGCTGGGCAGTCATGTCGAAGTGGTCGCTCAAGAAACGGCCGAGTCGATCGCTGTTTCGGAAAAGGTTGAAGAGGTTAACGAGCCCGTCGTGTTGCGTGTCGGCACGAAACAGAGTCCACCGTTTGCGATCAAAAACTCGGACGGGTCATGGACCGGAATCAGCATCGAGCTTTGGGATCACCTGGCCGATGAACTGAAACTGGAATACGAGTTTCTAGAACTGACGCTTGGCGAAATGTTGACGGGACTCGAAGACGGGCAATTGGATGCCGCAGTCGCCGCGATCAGTGTCACGTCGGATCGACTCGAACACGTCGACTTTTGCCATCCACACTATTCGACCGGCCTTGGGATCGCGATCAGCACGCGCGACCACTCGAGTCCCTGGAACGTGCTTAAACGGATCGTCTCCAGTCGCTTGCTGAAAATTGTCGGGGCGATGGTTTTGATCGTTGCCGTTTGCGGATTTCTGTTTTGGGTGTTCGAGCGAAAGTCGAACACGTCGATGTTCGGCGGAAAACGGCGACAAGGTCTAAGCATGGGGATTTGGTGGTCGATGATCTTGTTGCTCGGAAACAAGAGCATCATACCGGTCAGCATGATGGGACGTTTGCTCGCGACGCTGGCCATGTTCGCCAGCCTGATCGTGCTTTCGATTTTGACGGGCGTGATCACATCAGTCCTGACCGTTGGGCAACTCGACGCGGGAATCACTCGGTCGACGGACCTGTACAACGTACGAGTGGCGACGGTCGCTGCCAGTACGAGTGCCGACTATCTTCGACAACGTCGGATCTACTTTCGGGCCTACGAGTCGCCACGTGATGCAATCGAGGCCGTTGACTCTGGCGACGCTGATGCGGTGGTTTATGACGCGGCGCTGATGAAGTATTTGGCAAGTGGTGAGTTCGCAAACCGAATTGATGTTTTGCCCGTGTTGTTCAATGTCCAAGAGTATGCGATCGCGCTGCCACGAGATAATGCTTTCCGCAAACGTTTCAACGAAGCGTTGCTGCGTTACCGCGAAAGTGATTCTTGGGACGAACTTGTCTATCGCTATCTGGGAGAATGAAACGATGCGACGTCGTCCAATCGAGACAATCGCTCTGCGAGTATGTGTGACCTTGTTCGCCGGGGCGTTCGTCTTGGGGCAAGCGATCGGGCTGGCTCAGGACACTGCTGCCGACAACCAGCCCACCGATGACCCCACGCGGTTGACCGTTCCAGAAACGCTTCGCGTCGCCGTCCGAGAGGTTCCTCCGTTTGCGATGCTTAGCGACGACGGTCAATGGACCGGCATCAGTGTCGATTTAATGCGTGAAGTCAAAGCCGAACTGGAAGTTGAGTCTGGCCACGACATTGAAATTGACTTTCGGCCGTTGTCGCTCGGCGAGATGCTAAATGCCGTTGAGGCCGGCGAAGTCGACTTGGCCGCTGCTGCGATCACGGTCAACTACGAACGAGAGAAACGGATGGACTTCACGCATTCCTTTCATACGTCCGGTTTGGGAATTGCGGTCGGTGCCAAACAACGCAGATCAGGTTGGTTCGGAATCCTTGACGCAGTGCTGTCGCCGACGTTCATCCGCATCGTTGCGGGATTGGTGTTGGTCATGTTTGTCAGTGCCGTAGGGATCTACTTGTTCGAGCGGAAGTCGAATCACGAGCAGTTTGGCAAAGGTTGGGTTCGCGGAATCGCTGCCGGCATGTGGTGGGCGGCGGTGACCCTGACGACCGTTGGCTATGGTGACAAGGTCCCCACAACGCTGGGCGGTCGATTGATTGGACTGATTTGGATGTTCGCCGGATTGTTCATCATCGCCGGCTTCACCGCTGCGGTCACATCGGCACTGACGCTAACTGAATTGCGATCACGTATCAGCGGCCCGGCTGATTTGTCGCGAGTGAAAGTCGCAACGGTCGATGGATCCACGTCGGCCGATTATTTGCGATCGCGGCATATCCTGTTTGCCGGCTATCCCGACGTTGACTCGGCACTGACTCGTTTGGTCGCAGGCGATTGTGACGCGGTCGTTTATGACGCGCCGATTCTGCAGCACCAGACGTATCGAAAATGGTCGGGCGAAGCGTACGTGTTGCCAGCCACGTTCGAGCGACAGAGCTACGCGTTCGCTTTGCCAAGCGGAAGCACGCTGCGTGAACCCTTCAATCAAGCCCTGCTGCGTCAAACGTCCAGCCCCAAATGGAACGACGTGTTGGCAACCTACTTTGGCGAAAGTCAGCCGTAGGGAAGCGAAGCTATCGCGTTCAGCGAAAAATAGTGGCTACGCTTTGAAGGCAGACGGCGTGGTGATGCTTGTCGCGGTATGAACTCGATTCAGCAAGGCATTAAAAAACGGCGTCTACTGCTTAGTGGCCGCCGTCTTTTCAATTCGTCGATGCCGCTGTTCTACTTCCAGACGCTTAGACGCGTCGGCGACGAACAGCCGATAGCCCAAGCCCGGCAGCACATAGCAGAGCAAAGGAGCTTGGTTCAGGGACCGCCGTAACATTGCCTAAGATCCGAATGCTTTGAACCTGAAAGTTGTCATTAAGGGCGTCAGGACTTGTGTCATTGAACAAGAACCGGATCCCGCCATTGCCTGCAGTGCCAAAAGTCGCCGCCGAATCAGTAGCCGATAGGCCCAAGCTCGACAGGTCGATGGAAAACGTACTGGTTGGGTCGCCACCGGGTGGATCGAGGGCAACGGAACCGACCGTCTGTGTATTGTCCGATGCATCGCGATAGCCCATCGACCAGCGAGCACCAGCGGCGTTGTTCGCCCGCATTACGAGTTCAGCGCCAGTGATCGTGTAGCTGTTTCCCGCAGACGCTAAACCCATCGCAATGTCGAAACGGGTCGTTCCGCCAAAGACGGCTGACGCGTTATCGAACAGATTCGTATTGGTCGCTGACGACGATGCAGCAGTACCAGCGTAAACCCAAGACGAAGTCCCGCTTGATCCGCCGATCACCCGGACCGCGGCCGACGGGTCGCTAAAAGTGACGCTTGGGTGGATTGTCGCAAATTGAGGGTCAGCGGACGGGTAGCTTGAAGTGAGGGCCCCACCGTTGAATGGTCCAAACGATATCTCTGTCAGCACGGCTGCTCGCGCAGGGCTGCTCAGTACGAGTACTAGAACCGCGAAACTGGCTGCGATAATTCTAGAAATACTCTTCAGGTTCACTTCAGACTCCGTAGAAATGTCAAAAACAACGTCCCTCACTACAAACGATCGTATTTGCACTTCTAGGGTTATCAATAACAATCGTGCCGGTTTACAGCATAAAAGTGCCATCAGGCCAACGTGAGCATACTCGAAGAAACGCGTGACAAGCCAACATTGTCCATCCGACGATTGCAACCGTCGCCGCACTGCGATTCCGAACACGACTTTCGTTGACGAGGTACCATTGGGACTGTGTTGAAAGGCCGCACGACTGTTCATCGGACGGCCTTGCATACTGCCCCGACGAAACTGATTTGCCCCCAAATGAACTGCTGTGTTTTTAAAATGAAAGTGGCACTGATGCACACGATTCGATTCTCACTGATTCTGTGTCTTGCGCTTGTCAGTGCAGTGGGCAACTGGGGCGTCGCGGAGGACGCGACCGACCGGACCGCAGCAAAACAGGAATCTCGCCCCAACGTGCTGATGATCTGTGTGGATGACTTGAACGATTGGGTCGAACCGCTGGGCGGTCATCCCCAAGTCAAAACGCCGGCGATGGCAGCACTTGTCGCGCGCGGCATGAACTTTCGTAACGCCCATTGCCAGTCGCCGTTGTGCAACGCATCGCGGTGCAGTTTGATGACGTCGAAACGTCCATCGTCGACCGGCATCTATGGACTTGGTCCATGGTTCCGTAGTCTGGACGAGTTCAGCAAAATCACTTCCTTGCCTCAACACTTTGCCAGCGCGGGGTACGAAACCTACACGGCCGGCAAGGTCTACCACGGTGGCCAATTCCATCGGCCGCCTGCGGGCGTGGCGGTTGAGTTCGCGCACACGGGACCTGGTGGAGGGCCCGGCAAGACGCCGCCAAAGAAACTGATCCCACCGACACCCGCAGGCAACAATCCCTGGGTGGACTGGGGCGTTTTCGAACACGAAGAATCTGAAAAGGGCGACCACCAAGTTGCGACCTGGGGCGTCGATCGCATTGATCAGATGGACATAGCCAAGCCTGCGGATAAACCGTTCTTCTTGGCGTGTGGCTTCTTTCTGCCACATGTTCCTTGCCACACGACGCAAAAGTATTGGGACATGTATCCCGACGAATCGTTGGTCATGCCTCCGATTGATCGCGATGACCGATTGGACTGCTCGCCATTTTCGTGGTATCTGCACTGGAACCTGCCCGAACCGCGACTCAGTTGGCTCGAACATCACAACCAACATCGCAATCTCGTGCGGTCCTACCTAGCGTGCATCACGTTCAAGGATACGCAGATCGCGCGTGTGTTAGATGCACTGCAGCGGTCGCCCTATGCTGACAACACCGTCGTCTGTTTATGGAGCGACCATGGCTGGCATTTGGGCGAAAAAAACATCAGCGGCAAGAATTCGCTGTGGGAACGGTCCACGCACGTGCCGCTGATCTTCGCAGGACCAGGAATCGAGCCGGGCGTTTGTGATGCGCCGGTCGAGTTGCTTGACGTTTTCCCGACTTTGGCACAACTAGCAGGTTTGTCGATTCCGCAGTCCGTCGAAGGGATCAGTCTGATGCCGCAGATTGCCGATCCCTCAACCACGCGTCGTCCCGCAATCACGGAACACAATCCAGGCAACTTTGCGATCCGCGACGACCGTTACCGTTTGATTCGGTACGCCGACGAAACCGAAGAACTGTATGACGTTCAGCGTGATCCCCAGGAGATTCACAATCTGATCAGCGACGGGATCAGCGACGAGTCGCAGTCGGATGTCGTCAAGCGTCTTCGGGAGGCTTATCCCGCGTCGCCGCGACCGTTGGCACCCGGCAGCCATTCCAGAGTGCTGGAACTGACGGGAGACCAGTGGATTTGGGAAGGTCAGCCCATCGATCCGGACCATCCGCCGATGAATATCGCGCCCAACGTGCCATCGGACTTGCCGCGGCCGTAGACCTATTGACTCAAAAAACCGGAAACTTGACCCAAGTCGCCTGTTTCGCCTATCTTGG
>JBAUHR010000639.1:0-13200 GCA_049680385.1 Rubripirellula sp.
CGTCGGTGTATCCATTGCTGCCGACGGGATCGTATTCGTGAACGTCGCCACGACTATCGTCCCAAACGCGACCATTGATGTTGTCGTCCATGTTGTTGGTCGCGACCAGACGCCAAATGCCGTCTTCGCCCGCTACCGAGACTCGCAACGAGTCACGCATCACATCGTCCAACCCAGCGGCATTGAAACCGCCGGTCGGATTGTCGTCGGCGTTCACGTTTTCGCTGTTAAGCAAGTACGTGAAGTACAACGTCGGCAAATCGTCGGACGAGAAGCCGGCCAGGTTCAACGTGTTACTTTGCACGCTGCCGTGGGCACCACCAATAAAGTTGTATCCGCTGAATCCTTGCAGATCGTCAGCGTCCAAGTCGTCGTTGCCGTCCGAATCGTCACTGACAATGTCGGTCGACAAGTGGTTGTAGTCGTCGTTGAGTGCGTCGAAGCCGAAGCGAATCGATCCGCCACCGATGACCGATGGACGGTCGGTAAGTTCGCCCATGCCGTGTCCGACGGTGGTGCGTTCGGTGTCGGTGATGTGCCACAACGATTGGTCAAGCGGGCTGAAGAACAACCCCGCGAACTCACCCGTCACAGCGGTGTTGTCGACATCAACCGAATGGCCACCGAACGCCAAAATTGGCTCAGTCGTCTGCGTTGCCAAGTCGATCGCATAGAAGCGACGCACTGCGTCCGCTTCGCCAACTTGGCGGCCGACGCCGTAGTACAGGCCACTGATTCCAATCGGATCGTTGGCGGCGTCAACAAAGTTGGCTGGGCCGCGAGTGATCTGTTCGAACTGAATCGCGTTGCCGTTGCTATCGGCGATGATTTGAGCAAGCGTCGGATCGACGATCAGCGTCGGGAAACCCTCGATGTCACCGGCGTTGTACAAACCGCCACTGGTGGTGCGAATGGTCATTTCCCAAACCGCACCGGTGTCGGTGAACGCGTACAACGTTGCGTCATCGCCAACCGCAGTGACCAACGATGTCACGTTACCCGTCGGCAGCCCCGAGGCTGGTGAAAGAACCGGAACCTGAATCTGTGCAACGATGTTCGTACCGGCCCAAGGCGTTTCGTCGGGGAAGTACGGGTTGCCAGTGTTGTTGCCGTTGAAATCGTTCCGCAGATCGAAATCCAATGGGTCGGACGATTGGAAGCCGCCGATCATGTCAGTGCCGCGACGACTGACTGCTGCACCGGTGTCGGCATCAAGCAAGTAGATCATGTTGTTGGCGTCGCGAAGTTCGCCGGGACCGTTGACGTTGTTGCCGTTGGCAGGGTCGGTGCCGACCGTCATGCCATCGAACGCACCGCGATTGGCCACGCCGTACAAGAAGCGGTTTTCGTTGGTCGGGCTGTTGTAGAACGCCATGCTGACGAACTCAGTTCCCTCGTTGTCCAACCGGTTCGTGTTGGCTGGGTTCGCACCCGTCGTTCGAAAGAACTCGTACGTTGCGATGCCTGTGTTCCCAAGCGCCGTGACCACACCTTCGGCCGAAACCGAATAGGTGTCCGAAGTGTTGCCGTCGTTCTGGGTGTTTGCATTGCCACGGTTACCGATGGCAATGATTCGCCCGTCCGTCGACTGAGCGACGGCACCGATGTTTGCGCCGGCGGTGAAGTCTTCGATGATCGCATCGTGACGACCGGTCAACGGGTTGTAGATCGAAATGCGAGCTTCGCCGGCATTGTTTGCGTCTTCGCGGAACGTGATCAGCGGAATGTCGCCGAATTGCCACGGAACGATGTTGCTGCCGTCGTCGGCGAAACCAACTTGCAACGCTTCGGGACCCTGGACAGCGGACGGAACAGGTGTTTCGTCGCTGCCGTTGCCTGGGTCGTAGTCGAATCGGTCATCGATAATTCGAACGGCTGAATCGATCGGCTCGAGTCGCGCCTGTGGGTTGGCCGCGTTGGCGTTGAAGAACTGTGCCATGTCGGCGGGGACTTGTTCCGGTCCAGCTAACACCAGTTGGTAGTCACCATCGGGTGACAATTCGAGTGGGCCGATGTAGGCATCGCGAGAACCAAAGGTCCCGCGTGATGCATCGGTGGCGGTCGAAAGTTGCCCGGGAACGATCGGCGTCAAACGGTCGTCCGCGATATTCGAATCAGTGCCGATCGCGATCAAAGTGGTGCCGTCGAACAAGTACGCACTTGTGTTCGGACGCGTCAGACCGTCGGCGTAGTCGACGTCGATCATCAACGAGACATTGTTGGTCGTCGGTCGTAGTCCTTGCAGTCCGTCACGATTGACGGTGAAAGCGTAGACGTCGGGTGGCGACGTGCCGTTCTCTGCCGAAAACCGACCGCTAGCCGAAATCGCCGCACGATCCGTGTTGGATAGGCTGCCGATGTCCAGCAATCCACCGGGGTGATTCAGTTCACCTGTGATTGGCGAGTGGGCGGGCAAACCGGTTGCCAGGATTGCGGTCGTGGCGTAACGCAAATCCGCGTACCGAACCACACTGCCAGAGAACTCGTCGATTTCTCGCAAGCGAAGTTGCAGTTGGTATCCGCCCGACGTCTTGCCGCCCGCGATCAGGCTGCTGTTGATGCCTGCAAGCGTGGTGTAATTGGCGGTTGGGTTGGCACTTCGGACACGCACGTAGAACGTGTTGCGAGTACCGGTCGTCCCGGGCAGGATTACTCGCATTCCCGAGTCGCCATCGTTGGTCGAATACAGGTCCAAGTAGTCGCCGGTGGCGCTGGTGAAAGCGTCTTGGTCTTTCTGCATCGGCAGGGCGTGACCGGTTCGCATCAACGTCGTGTTTGTATACGACAACGCGCCGACCGCCGATTCGGTTCGCGAGTTCTGGCTAAGCGCCAATACTCGTCCGTTGCCGTCGATCAGTTCCAAGACCGTGTCAAGACTTGGGTCGGTCAAGTCAATGTCCAACCAAACCGGCGTGCCGGCGACACCTTCGAAACTGTACAAGTCCTTGTCCGTGTCAGCCGAGATCGCACCGTGAACGGTGAAGCCCAAGCGGATGTTTTCGTCGCCCGATTTTTCGTTGGCGGCGAGAAGGCCAAGTTCTTGATGTTCGCCGATCGCAGCGTTCGAGTCACCGAAACCGGTGATCAAACCTTCGCGTTCAGTCGCCGTGGCGACGTTCCGGTCATTGCTGTATTCGTCGAAACGCAGCCCTTGCCAATCGCCCGCTTGCGGACCATCAGTCGTGGGAACCGTTTCGGTTTGCGGCGCACCGCTTGGCGTAAACCCAGCGCCAATCGTGTTGTCTTGCAGCGCTGTGATGACCACTGGGAAACCAGGTTGCCCCAACACAATCAAACGGCCGCCAATGCGATCGTCGATGTCCAGGGATCGGCCGGTTGCCAAAATTTCGGCGTTGTCAGCTTTGACCACCAACGATTCGGTCGAACTGCTTTCCAGTCGCATTCCACCAAAGGTGTGCAAGTCACCGATTTCGATGTCGTTTCGCAGGACGTGCACGATGTCGGTGTCGTCCCAAACCACTTCGGCCGTCAGTACTTCGCCGCGAACGGTCAAGCCGTTGACGTCGTTGCCCGACAATTCGTTACCGCGGAAAATAGGTCCGTTGTTGGCCGGTGGGATTTCAAACAGGTCGATGTCGCCGGTTTGACGGCCTGCATCGGACTTGAAGTTCGACGTCATCGAGTTGACGTTGATGCTGATTGCCGAGCCAGCATTGTTGACGAACGTGTTGCCAACAATCGTTGGCTGGGTGCTGGTGAAGTACAGCGTGCCGGCCGCGTTTGGAGCATAGTCGCGACGTGCGTTGCCTTGGGTACCACCGGAACCATCGGCGTTGTCTTCAAAGATCGTGTTGGCGATTCGAACTTCGCCTTGGTGAACTTGGATCGTGTTGAACGAAGCGGTACCGCCGTTGACGCCGGTCACACCACCACCAAACGCAATGTATGCGTTGTCGATGCTCATGCGGCTGGTTGGCGATCCGTAGATGCCCGCCCATTCACCTGGCGATGCGGTGCTGGTTCCATTGCCGTCGGTATCGAACGTGCCACCGGCACCGTAACGATCGTCGCTGCGGCCGGTCATCACGATTTCGCGTCCTTCGACACCTTCTGCGATCAAGGTCGCGCCAAAACCAAGCTCGATCCGAGCACCTTGGTTCTTGATCAATGTGCCTGGATCAACCACCAACGTTCCGTCGGGACGACCGTGAACAACAGCCGTATCGGCCACGTTGAGCGTCGCTGCCGATGGGGCTGGCGTGACCAAGTTGTCGACGTAGTCACGCGATGACTTATCAAGTTCGGCCACCAACCGGAAAGCACCGCCGCCAACGCTGCGGTACAGTCGACGGGCGACATACTTGCCGCTGGCGACCGGGATATTCGTCAGACTGACCAGTTGGTTCGCTGTGACCGTGGCGGTTTGAGGAAGCGACCCAGGGCTTTCGTAACCAAATTGGTCAACGTAAGTGAAGCTGTATTGGTAGGTTCCTGCCGCCAGTGCTCCGCCGGCCGTCGGCGCAACACCAAGGATCGGGCTTGGGCGAGTGGAGGCTTCAACAGGACCACCGGCATTGCCATCGATCAACACATTTTCGCTCAACACGTGAACGATGTCCGTGTCATTGAAACGCGCCGTGACGGTCAGCGTTTCGATGCCGCCACCGGCTGGCGTATCGATGCGAACGAACAATCCGTTGGTCGAGTTTTCGACCAACGTGTTGCCATAAATGCTTGGACCTTGGCGGTCATAGTCCGCTGCGAAACCGTCGCCCGAAACAGACGAACTTTGGAAACGCGGTTCGGTGAACGTCGTGACCTCGAACGTGTTCGGGTCGGCCGACATCGCCGCACCACTACTGGTCGTGATCGTGTTGTACGAAATTTCGGGGCGTGCTTCGGACAGATAGATCGGGTCGATGTTACGACCGATTGTCGATACGGTGCCACCGCCGAACGAGAACTGGGCGTGGTTGATGTAGTTCTGGAAAATGCCCAGTCGTGACAGGTCGCCACGACCTTGGACGCGATCAACGTCGGCGCGGATTTCAAGACCGCCCCAGTCTCCATTGCCAACTGCCGTGTTCAGAATGTTGCTGTTGGATCCCAGGGTGCGATCGTTATAGCTGGTGAAGTAGACCGGGATTTCGGGCGTGCCTTGGACCGAGATCGATCCTTCGCTGCGATCATTCCCGTCATCGTCACTGCCGACCGAAACGCGGCTGTCCAAGAACTTCATCACGACACCCGCGTCGACCACCAAGTGGACACCGCCAGGCAGGATTAAGTTGCGGCCGTCATCAAGCGTTCGGTTGAGCGACTGGATGATGCCGATTTCGTATGCCAAGTTGTCCGCAGGCGTTGCGATGTCAGCATCGGTGCCGCCGTTTGGCAACAAGCGAACCACGACTCCGTCACCACCGCTAGCGGCAACCGCAACTTCGGCGGCTGCCAGTGCCGCAGGAATGTTCGTGTAGGGATTCGTCAGCGATCCCAACGCACCGCCGCCCGTGCCACCCGCTTTGTTGACATAAATCGTGGTCGAATCGATCGGTTCGAACCAAAAATCGTAGATGCCGCCTTCGTTGCCGTCACGGTCGCCGTCGATCAGGCTGCCATCGACGTCAGTCATCGTTGTCGCCGATTCGCTCTTGAAATCGACTCGCAACTCATACGCACCTTGGCTGGTACCACCGGCCGCCGTCAGACCCGAATTGGGATCGTAAAGCGAGTTGCCTTCCGACGAAACGCCGACAAAGAAATTGCCGGGCTTGACCGTGAACTCGATGAACGAATCTGAACCAAAGTAATCTTCGTTGGACGAAACCAGTTGCAGCTTGCCAGTGGCGTCTTCTTGGTACAGCGACAAACGTGTGTCCAGCAAACTAGCGTCAGCCAATCGCTGAGCCATCGTTTGAATCTTTAGAACACCGTTTTCGGTCACATTGATGCGATACAGGTCAACATCAAGCGACTCGAGCTGGTGCAAGTACGTGCCGTGGACGATGTCCGATTCGCCTGGGAATTCCCATTCGGTGCCAGGGCCAGAACGTGTCGAATCGGGGTAGTTTCCGTTGCCACCTTGGACCGTCCCAGGAACCAAATCGTATGCATGTCCCAGACCGATCGCGTGGCCGATCTCGTGCAATGCAACGTCGAAGAAACCCTGTCCGAATTGATTCGATTGCGAATTGGTAAAGTCGAGCGCGTCCATCGTCACGCCGCCGGGGCCACCCAATCCGGCCGTTCCGCCGGGACCACTGACGGTCGTTGGGTCGGCAGTCGACAAGTCGCCAACGATTAGCCTCAGACCCGAGCTTTCGGTTTCATAGAAATCGATGCCCAGGCGAGCGCTGTAGATGTCCAGGATTTCGAGGAAGCGTTTTTCCTGTTCCGCATTCATCTGGTTGAACAACGCGTCGCCTTGGCTGTTCACACCGTACGAAGAGTTGCGCAGGAACGTATACGGAATCGACGTGATCGCGTTGTTCGTATCACGCGATCCAGGAATGATGTAGTGATCTTCGATTTCGATATCACGGTGGCCGGGCTCCAGAATGCCGCCCGGGTTGTCGACCATCGACGTGACACCGATCGCACCGATGTTCGAAATTTGTTGGCCGACAATCACGGTTGACCAGTTGCCGGTTGGCGAAGCGGTAACGTTGGTTGCGTTCGCCGGAGTCAGACCAGGGTCGCCCGCAGCGACTTGCTGATTGACGTTGATCGTTGTGAAGTCTGAATTGTCACCGACGCGTAGTCGCAGCGAGTCACCATCGGCAACATAGGTGTCCAAGTCAGCGGGGTAGGTCAGTGTGACTTTGCGAGCCACCGAGTCAACCACGACTGACGTCGGTGTCACAATGGTGTCGTCTTCGGTCGTAACCGTGTTCTGAGTATCGACCAATTGATAGAACGCAGCGTTACCAATCGTTGAACCGGCGCGGAACAAGTCAGCGTCGTCAAAGTAAACGTCGATTTGGCTTGCGCTCGGAACACCGCCCACCATCGGCTGAGGAACGACGGCGATCACCTTCGCACCAAGTTCGACTTCGAACGCAATCACTTCACGCGTCAGCAGCGGGTTTCCGGCGACGGGTTCAGGCGACGAAGGCAAGAACGGTATTCCAGCCACGCTGGTCAGTGCTGACGTGACCGAGACTTGAAAGAAACCGTCTCTCAAGTTTTCGGCAAAGCGAACAACCGCGTTGCGGCCAGCGCTATCCAAGCCCGTGTAGCCGATTTTGACATCAACCGCGTCGACGGCAAAGTTGCCCGATTCACTGTACTGGACCGAAATCGCGTCAAGCGTTGCCGGGTCGATGGCGTGAGTTCCGCCGAACGTCAGTATCAACTCGTTCGGGGCCGTGTGACGGACGTTGCTGAACTGGTCAGCCGGATCCAAGTCAAACAGGTCGCCGCCGTTGGTGGCCACCGCAATCAGCGATGGATCGGACAGATCGGAGCGCTGTGCAGTCAGCGAATAAAATTGTGTTTGGGTGACGTCGCCTGCGATCATGCCATTGGTCGAATTGCCAATGATCGCAACTTTGTACTTGCCCGACTGAGTAATCACGGTCGCCGCTGCGACTTCGTTTCCGCCCAACCCGCTGACGTCACGCGACAGCACCAACGCGCCGCTTTCGTCGTACAGTTCGAAGCTAAGGTCGCTGTTCTCTTTCGAATTGCGGGTGACGTTCGTCGCGTCGTTGTCGTCATCGGGACCGACAATGTACTGCTGGCCGGTGGGCGCCACCGCCAAGGTCAGCAGTTGCCCTTCTTCGATATCAAAACTGTACCAGTCGACGTCCGTGTTGCTGTCGATTGAAACGTCCGATAATTGGATCGGAGTCTCAACGAGCGCGCCCAAGTCAGTCGCCGTCGCACTGGTGTCGTTGTCCGAGAATCGGTCGCCATAGAGACTATTGATCGCCAACAAATCGTCATGTTGAGCACCGTAATACCGGACGGACACCGTTGGTTCCATCAACTTGGTTTGGTTCACGGGGGCGACATGCAGCAACCCCAATCCGTGACCAAGCTCGTGCATCAGCACGTTATGCAGCGCACGGTTCTCGCCGTTCGCGCCGTTCGAGTTGTTTTGATAGAAAACATCGGCTGTGTCGAAAACGATATCGCCATCCACGCCGTTATTGCCGTTGTTGGTGGGGATGAACGCGTAGGCGAGCGTGCCGAAGTTGCCGTCGATATTGGCACCGCCGATGCGAATATCACCCCGCGTACCGGTTTCGCCAATGCTTAGGTCGCTTGCCGGAAAACCGTCATCGTTAGGTTCATAGACGAACGTTAAACCCGAGTTCTGTTCCCACTCGTCGAACGCGTTCTGGAACAACGGGAACCACGGCCGAGACTGAATCGTGGCGCCACTACCGCCGTAGAGTCCGTCCAGGAATGCGATCAGATTGCTTTGACCGGGCGAAGCGCTGCCGGCGACATCGGTCGCGTCCGGCATGAAGCTCCACGAGATCGTCGCACCATCGCCCATATTCGGGCTGGTTCCAACGCTGGTGTTGACCCACCTGGAACTGGCCAGATTGATTTCGTTGCTCGAACCGCCCGGCGGAGGAGCGATTGAGCTTGCGTGGTCATGCTCCCACTGGTCGATATAGTCCTGAGGCGTGCCTGGCGCGAAGATCGCATGCGGTTCCGCCGAGACGGTTCCTAACAATTCGGCAGCCAGCAGCTCACGCCGCTCGAGTGTCTCCAACTGCAAACGTCGTTTTTCGGTACGAAGCTGGCGCCGCGTTTTCGCGGTTGGTCGAGGTTGGACCATGGGTGAGGATGCTCTGCAGGATGAAAATAAGGAAAGACGCAAACGTAAGAAGAGCCAGCCCCTTAGCGGCGCAGGTCTGGACGTTTACCAGGGTCCGAGGGTAATTCCCCTGCCCCCAAAAAGCAAAAGTAGGATCGCCCAAGTATCCCGAAATTAGGGGGATTTCGCCCCCGGATCGATGCCCGGCGGAAAAGCCGAACAGGGCCGAGTCGGGCGAAAATGCAACCCGAGAAAGAGACACAAACTGAAACAACCAAACGAAAGCCCGTTCTAGCAAAACGTCTTTTTGCCAACTTGGCATTCGCTTTACCCCCCCGGGTGAGTGGAATTGGTGTCTGTCGTATCAGTCGATTGGATTATTAGGAACAGCTTTGGTGTAGAGAAGTTCCCTAAAAGAAATCGGAAATGCGAATTATTTCTCAACCTGCCGTGCTGCCGGGGGGCAACGACACTGCGAATGGGCCGCCCACGTAGGAAGACTGGCAACCGCTTTGAAGGCAAAAGGAAATTTCGAAAATTCTTTCGTTCACTCGGACTTGGAATCGGATTCCACCAGCGGGACTGGGATCGCTATCATGCACGTCCGCTGCTTCGCACGGCAGCGGTTCTTTAGATTGTCCAATCCGCTTGATGGTGATTGCTTTGAATTCGAATCGTCGCAACTTTATGGCAACGGCCGGATGCGCCGCCTGTGCTTCGGCAATTGGCTCGCTGGTTGCCGGCCCACTCGTTGCTCCACCGGCATCGGCCCAAGATGCCAACGAAGCTTCGGCAGCAAGGAAAACACGGATTGGCGTTTTCACCAAACCGCTGAACTCGTTGTCATTCGACGAATTAGCCGATTCTTTGGCCAAAGCCGGTTTCGATGGGATCGAAGCACCCGTTCGCAAAGGCGGCAACGTCGAACCGGAATCGGTTGAGGACGAGTTACCCAAACTGGTCGAGGCGCTCGGCAAACGTGGTTTGACCGTGATGGTGTTGACCTCGGACATCAACGACGCGTCGGACCCGCTGACCGAACGCGTGCTGCGGACGGCGGCCACGTTGGGGATCACGAAGTACCGTATGCAGTATTTGAAGTACGACCTGGATCGGCCGATCGCCGCCCAAATCGAAGCGTGGCGTCCCCAGCTTCGTGACTTGGCCGTGTTGAACCACGAATACGGCGTCCAGGCTCTGTACCAGAACCACGCCGGCAACAAGTACTTTGGTTCGTCGATCTGGGATCTGCACATCGGACTCGATGGAATCGACCCGGCCGACATTGGCGTCGCTTACGACATTCGTCACGCGATCGCCGAAGGCGGCATGTCGTGGCCAGTCGCACTGAATCTGATTCGCGCGAAGATCGGCGCGATGTACGTGAAAGATTTCCGCTGGGATGGCGATCGTTTGGTCAACGTGCCGCTGGGCAAAGGACGCGTTGATAAAAAAGCGATCGAGTCACTCCGTTTGAACTCGTTCGATGGCCCCGTGTCGTTGCATGAAGAGTACCTGGATCACAAGGATCCGGCGTTGGTGCCCAAGCACTTGGCCGCCATGAAATCAGACTTGGAATTGTTGCGGTCATGGATCGAAAGCTAGCGCTTCGCGATACACTCACTCACTAAACTCACTCACTGATGTTTTTTTGTTTCCCCACCTTTGAAAGAGCATGTTGATGTCAAAAAAGTTCTGGACTCTGATGACCGTTGCTGGCCTGTTGGCCACCACCATGGCGATGCCAAGCCGAGCCGAAGACGCGGACGACGCTACGCCGAAGTATAAGACCAAAGAGATCATGAAGAAGGCGATGAAGGGTCCGCTGCTGAAGAAGGTCGCCAGTGGCGATGCTTCCGAAGAAGAGAAGAAGGAACTTCACGCGATGATGGTCGCTTTGGCAAAGAACACGCCCGAAAAAGGCGAGAAAGAGAGTTGGGAAAAATTGACCGGCGCACTGGTCAAGGCTAGCCAAGGGGTCGTCGAAGGCAAAGAGAACGCGGGCAAGCAATTGACCAAAGCCGCCAACTGCAAAGCTTGTCACACCCCACACAAGTAGGCCGCTAGTGACGGCTATGCTCAGCTAGCCGGTGGCACACAGAGTTCGATCCAGTGACCGTCCGGGTCCTGGACGAACGTCTGCAACGCACCATCTGGCCGCGTCTTACGCGGCAAGCGTGTCGCACCTCGCTGGTCGAGGTGCGATTCCCATTGATCCAAGTCGTCCACGATCAATGCCAAATGCCCGCCCCGATGATGCGAGTGAACGGGTTGGTCTCGGTCGCCGATCAGGTGCAGTTCCTGATCAACACCCAATCGGAACCACGCGCCGGGAAAGTCAAACGCCGGTCGAGGCATGACAGGCAAGTTCAACGTGTCGCGATAGAACTCGGCGCTGCGGGCGACATCGGCCACATGCAACGCGACGTGGTTGAGTTGGTGGACTTTCATTGGATTGAATTGGATACCTCGGCACAGGTTTCTTCGCTTTCCCACAACCGTACTTTGAACGCCGTCGCGCCGCTGCCTTGAAGCACTTTGGGGCACACGACGTTAAGTAAATGCAATGCCATGTTTTCGGCAGTTGGGTTGCAGTCGAGTTCGTAAACTCGATGCGGTTCCGACGACCGAATCGCGGCCAAGCCGTTTGCGTCTTTGTCCCACAGGATAAAGGTATGGTCCCAGTTGTCGTCCAACCAACCGTTGACCGAAACCTTCAACTGCTTGAAGTCCAAAATTCGGCCCACCGAGTCTTGTTCTTGGCCAGTAACGTAGATCTCGACCACATAATTGTGGCCATGAAGATTCTGGCATTTGCCTTCGTGGCCGACCAAACGGTGTCCGGCACAGAAACTGAACCGACGCATGATGGAAAGTGACGACATCGAGCAGCGAGCCTAGGTACAAGAGTGCGAAACAGGGACGGACGAGACTGGATCTGATACTGGATCCGCAAAGAACCGTATCATAGCGGCTACCTCTCGACTGCCCGACGTTCTAAAACTTTGACTGATCCCTTTCAAGTTCCTCTCGCGAACCATCGATCTCATGACTGAAACACGCCAAGCCCGTTCCTTGCGGATGCCCGACTCTGACGCTTTGCGATTCTTGCCCGAGGGGCCGGTCGCAATGGGCGAAGGACAATTCAGTTGGGTTGGAATCCAGCACGGCGGCGATTCCACCGTCGGCAGCATCAACATTTACGACGTGGTCGCCAAAAAGAATCAGTCGTTCCAATTGCCCGGTCGCCCCGGTTTCGCGTTCGAATGCCAAACCGCAGGCGCGTTTGTCGTTGGTTGCGAGCGAACGCTGGGGATCTTTCAAACCTACACCGGCCAGTGGCAACCGTTTTGCGAAGGCATCGACGATGACGTCACCAACACAATCATCAACGACGGTTTGATCTACGAAGACAATTTGATCTTCGGAACCAAAGACCTAGAATTTGCCACCCAAAAGGCGGGGTTGTACCTGTATCGCGGCAGCGATGAAAAGCTAATCCGGTTGCGTGATGACCAAATCTGCAGCAACGGCAAAGCGATCCTAAATGGCGAAGACGGCAAGCTGTCACTGTTGGACATCGATTCGCCAACTCGCAAAATCGTCCGCTACGACTTGGATATCGCCGCCGGCACGTTGGGCGAACCCACGACCGTAATCGATTTCGATGGTGACCCAGCCGTGCCCGATGGCATGATCGTGACGCCCGACGGGACTGGCATCATCGTGGCGATGTTCCACCCCGGTGTTGCCCCGTTTGGCCAGACTCGATTGTACGACATGAATTCCGGCGAACTTCGCTGCACTTGGCAAACCCCCGGGTCGCCCCAAAACACCTGTCCTGCGCTGATGCCGTTCGAAGGCCAGTTGAAGCTGCTGATCACGACGGCGGTCGAGAACTTTTCGCCCGCCGACCGTAATGCGTGTCCCAATGCGGGCTACATCTTCATTGGCGACACCGACATCGAGGACGTTGGCCAGGAAGTCACGCCGCTGTTTCCTCGTTAGCGGTGTTTCGCGAGTTGGCTGTTTTCCGATTCCTATTGCCGATCGCAATCGAGATTTGTTAACGACGCGGGTGAAGAAGCCTTTCATTTGTCCTCGCGTCCGAGCCTTGCGAATGTCGAACTCCGATCCGGGGTGCGTCGAACTGTCGATTGTCGTCCCGCTATACAACGAATCCGAGTCTGTTGGACCGATGGTCCAGCAAATCGAATCGGCGCTCGTCGGTGCCCAATACGCTGCTGAAACATGCGAAATCGTGCTGGTTGATGACGGCAGTCTTGATGGGACCTACGCGGCCGCCGTGAAGGCGTGCGAGATATCGTCCATTCCGACGAACGTCATTTCGCTGCGTCGAAATTTTGGCCAGACCGCCGCGATGCAAGCTGGCATCGACGCGTCACAAGGGCAATTTGTCGCCACCATCGACGGTGACCTGCAAAACGACCCGGCCGACATTCCTC